>NZ_JBVJQR010000043.1:0-44090 GCF_055608425.1 Kitasatospora sp. NPDC036934
CCTCAAACGCGCCCAACACCGCGACTGGCCACCACCGCTCCCGGCCGTCATCACGATCACCAGCAGAGCCGCCACAACCTAAGTCACCGGCATTGAGGCTAGGCCCGCACCCTCCGCCCCCCCACAACACCCCCCACTCGGCTGACGCGGCCAGCGCCCGGATCGACGCTCGTACGCGGATACCACAGACGGGAATAGCCGTCCCGGCGGGCCTATGCGGGCGGAGGGCCGTTGGGCAGGCTTCGGAACGATTCTCCACTGGTTCGCCGCTGTCTCACCGGACCTTCAGGAGTTCGCCGATGCACGAGCGCGTCGGCCCCCGTTCGGCTTCCCGTCAGGAGGGCGCGGCCGGGGAGGTGCTGACGCGCAGGAGGCGGGCGGGGTGAGCAGGATGTGGCGCGACCGGGCCCCCGGGGCGGCGGTGTGTTCGACGAGGAGTTCCACGGCTTGTGTGCCCGTCTGCCGGGCGGGGGTGTCGACGGCCCGCAGGCCGGGGCCGTAGCCGGTCGCCACCAGCGCGGGCGAGCGGTCGATCAGGGCGACGACACGGTGGCCGAGGTCGGCCAGGTGGTGGACGCAATGGGCGATCAGCGTGGCGTAGTCGACGTCGATCCGGCACATGTCGTCGTCCCGGGTGGCGTGGCCGATGCCGACGAACGGTAGCCCTGCCTTGCGCAGCCGGGTGCCGAGACCGTCGGACCCGAGCATGGGCGGGTCCGGCGACGGACGGTCGTGGCCCCGGTCAGGGCTGTGCCCGTTCCGGGGCGCGTTGCAGCCGGAACGCGTCCGCGAGTACGGCCTGGGCCAGTACCCGGGCCGGGCCGCGGGCCGCGCTGCGCCCTGTGGTGAGGGCGAAGTCGGTGGTGCCGAGGTCCGGCAGGCCCGGCTGGTCGGACAGCGGCCGCAGGCCCGACGGGATCAGGCTCCGGGCGTGCGGCACCACCCCGAGGCCGGCCAGCGCGGCTGCCCGGACGCCGGACAGGCTGGTGCTGGTGCAGGCGATCCGCCAGGGCCGGCCCTCGCGTTCGCAGGCCTCCAGGGCACGGGCCCGGGTGAAGCTGGGCGGCGGGTAGACGATGAGCGGCAGCGGCTCCGCCGGATCGTCCAGCCGGAAGTCCTCCGCCGCGACCCACACCAGCCGGTCCTGCCAGACCAGTTGACCCTGGGAGTCGCTGCCCGGCGGGCGTTTGCCGAGCACCAGGTCGAGCCGTCCGTCGGCCAGTTGCTCGTCGAGCACGGCGCTGAGCCCGACGGTGAGTTCGAGGTCGACGTGCGGGTTGCGGCGCCGGAAGCTCCGCAGGACCTGCGGCAGTTCGGTGTGGACGAAGTCCTCCGACGCGCCGAACCGCACCCGCCCGCGCACCTGCGTCCGGGCGAAGTAGCCGAGCGCCTGCTCGTGGGCCTCCAGGATCGTCCGGGCGAAGCCGACCATCGCCTCGCCCTCGCCGGTGAGCTGCACGGAGTGGGTGTCGCGCAGGAACAGCCGCCGGCCGGCGGCCTCCTCCAGCCGCCGCACGTGCTGGCTGACCGTCGACTGCCGCAGTCCCAGCCGCTCGGCGGCCCGGGTGAAGCCGCCGGTCTGGGCCACCGCGAGGAAGGACCTCAACTGCACCGGATCGAGCATCCAGCCACTCTATCTGCTGATATCACGAATCATGATGGCAGTGACCGCAACCAGCGGGATTCACAATCACCCGGACGGGAGGCAGGCTGAGGCCGTCCCCAGCCGAACCACCGACGCGGAGAACCATGCCCTGCCCGAACCCCTCACGCCGCTCACGGCGAATAGGCCGCTTTCGCGCCCGGCCGCTGCTGCGACACTGCGCCCGCATCCGGGTCGACCCGTTCATCGCCTCCCTGCTCGGCACCGTGCTACTCGCCGCCCTCCTCCCCGCCCGAGGCGCCGCCGCACCGGTCGTCTCGGGCGCCGCCACCGGCGGCGTCGCCGTGCTGTTCTTCCTCTACGGCGCCCGGCTCTCCGCCCGTGAGGCCTGGACCGGACTCAAGCAGTGGCGCCTGCACGGCACCGTGCTCGCGGTGACCTTCGTCCTCTTCCCCCTGCTCGGGACGGCCGCCCGCCTGCTGGTGCCGACCGTCCTGTCGCCGCAGCTCTACCAAGGCCTACTGTTCCTGACCCTGCTGCCGTCCACCGTGCAGTCCTCGATCGCCTTCACCTCCATCGCCCGAGGCAACACCGCCGCCGCGGTCTGCAGCGCGACCTTCTCCAGCCTCTTCGGCATCCTCCTGACCCCGCTGCTCGCCGCCGCGCTCCTGCACACCGAGGGCGGCATCTCGGCGGGCACCGTGCTGGAGATCGCCGAACAACTCCTGCTGCCCTTCGCCGCCGGCCAGTTGCTGCGCCGCTGGATCGCCGCCTGGACGGCCCGCCACCGCGCCGTCCTCGCCCTGGTGGACCGCGGCTCCATCCTGCTGGTCGTCTACAGCGCCTTCAGCGCCGCGGTCGTCGGCGGGATGTGGGGCACGCTCTCGCTGCCCCGACTGGCCGCCCTGCTGGTGACCGAGTCGGCGCTGCTGGCGCTGGTCCTGACCGCCACCCTGCTCGGCGGCCGCCGCCTCGGATTCGACCGCGGCGATCTGATCGCGATCGTCTTCTGCGGCTCCAAGAAGAGCCTGGCCAGCGGCGTGCCGATGGCCGCCGTCCTCTTCCCCGGCGCGGCGGCCGGGCTGATGGTGTTGCCGCTGATGCTCTTCCACCAGCTGCAGCTGATGGTGTGCGCCGTCCTCGCCCGCCGCTGGGGCGCCGAGGCCCGGACCGCCGAAGCCCGGACCGGCGAAGCCCAAGCCGCCGAGGCCGCGCCACGGGCGAAGCCGGTACCCGCGCTCGATCGCTCGCATCGGTAGCCGGTCACCCCCGGTCACGATTGGGTTTCGGCCACCCGCGCCCTCTTGCCTCCACCTCGTGTAATCGATTCCAATCCTCCTACGGCACAGGCGTGGAATCGATTACACGCTTCCATGGGTCACCCCGTCGCCCGTTCCGCCGGGACGCTCCACCAGGACGTTCGACCAGGTAGTTCCACGAGGAAGCTTCACGAGGAGGTGAGCCGGCGTTGGCGAGTATCAAGGATGTCGCCGCCGCGGCCGGGGTGTCCGTCGCCACGGTGTCACGTGTCCTGAACGCGCACCCGTCGGTCAGCGCGGAGGCACGCACGCGTGTGCTGGCCGCCGTCGCGGAGCTGGCGTACCGGCCGAACGCCGTCGCCCGCTCCCTGCGGACCGACCAGACCCACACCCTCGGGCTCGTGATCAGCGACGTGCTGAATCCCTACTTCACCGAGCTGGCCCGCTCCGTCGAGGAGGAGGCACGGGCGCTCGGGTACAGCGTGATCATCGGGAACGCCGACGAGCAGCCCGAGATTCAGGACCACCACGTGCGGAACCTGCTGGATCGGCGGATCGACGGGCTGCTCGTCTCCCCCACCGACGGCGGGTCGCCGCTCATGCTCGACGCCGCCCGCGCCGGGACGCCCATGGTGTTCGTGGACCGGTGGATCCCGGGCGTGGACGTGCCCGTCGTCCGGGCCGACGGACGGGCCGCCATCCGGGACCTCGTCGCCCATCTGCACTCCCTCGGGCACCGGCGGCTCGCCATCATCGCCGGGCCCGCCGCCACCACGACCGGCAGTGAGCGCGTCGAGGCCTTCCGGGCCGCGCTCGCCGAGTACGGGCTCCCGCTCCCCGACGTCTACGTGGGCCAGGGCGACTTCCAGGCCGCCAGCGGGCGACGGGTCACCGAGGGGTTCCTGGATCTCCCCGAGCCCCCGGACGTCGTCTTCGCCGCCGACAACCTCATGGCACTCGGTGCCCTGGACGCCGTCCGCGCGCGCGGGCTGCGGGTGCCGGACGACATCGCGCTGGCCGCGTTCGACGACATCCCCTGGTTCGTGCACACCGACCCGCCCGTCACCGCGATCGCCCAGCCGACCGGTGAGCTGGGGCGCGCCGCCGTACGGGCCCTGATCGACCGCATCGAGGGGCGCACGCCCCCGTCCGTGACCCTGCCCGCCCGGCTCGTCGTGCGCCGCTCGTGCGGTGAGCCCACCCGCCCCGACCACTGACCCCTCCCCGCTCCATCCCCCACCCGGTACCACCCAGTCCCCCAGTCCCCACCCATCCCCCACCCCCAGTCCCCCTCCCCAGTGCAAAGGAGCACGTCGTGAGCAGCCCGGTTGAGTTGCTGCGCATCGAGGGCATACGCAAGACCTTCCCCGGCGTGGTCGCGCTCGACGGCGTCGACTTCGATCTGCGCCGGGGCGAGGTCCATGTGCTGCTCGGAGAGAACGGCGCCGGCAAGAGCACGCTGATCAAGATGCTCTCCGGGGCCTACACCCCCGATGCCGGGCGGATTCGCGTCGACGGCCAGGAAGTGCGCATCCATGGTGCGCAGGACGCCGAGCGGCTCGGAATCGCCACCATCTACCAGGAGTTCAACCTGGTCCCCGATCTGACCGTCGCCGAGAACATCTTCCTCGGGCGGCAGCCCCGCCGCTTCGGGATGATCGACCGGAAGAAGATGGAGGCCGACGCCGAGGCCCTCCTCGCGCGCGTGGGCGTGGACGTGTCGCCTCGCGCCCGGGTGCGTGAACTCGGCATCGCCCGGCTGCAGATGGTCGAGATCGCCAAGGCGCTCAGCCTGGACGCGCGGGTGCTGATCATGGACGAGCCGACCGCCGTGCTCACCTCGGAAGAGGTGGAGAAGCTCTTCGCCATCGTGCGCTCGCTGCGCGAGGACGGGGTCGGGATCGTCTTCATCACCCATCACCTGGAGGAGATCGCCGCTCTGGGGGACCGGGTCACCGTCATCCGGGACGGCAGGAGCGTCGGGCAGGTTCCGGCCTCCACGCCCGAGGACGAGCTGGTACGGCTCATGGTCGGGCGCTCCATCGAGCAGCAGTACCCGCGCCAACGGCCGGACCGGGGCGCCGCGTTGCTGTCCGTCGAGGGGCTCACCCGGGACGGGGTGTTCCACGAGGTCGGCTTCCAGGTGCACGCCGGGGAGGTCGTCGGGATCGCCGGGCTCGTCGGAGCCGGGCGGACCGAGGTCGTCCGGGCCGTCTTCGGGGCCGATCCCTACGACGGCGGGACCGTCACCGTCTCCGGCACCCAGCTCAAGCGGCATGACGTGAGCGCTGCCATGGCCGCCGGGATCGGGCTCGTGCCCGAGGACCGCAAGGGGCAGGGGCTCGTGCTCGACGCGTCCGTCGAGGAGAACCTCGGGCTCGTCACCATGCGGGCCGCCACCCGGGGCGGGCTCGTGGACCGCAAGGCGCAGCACGCCGCGGCCGAGCGCATCGCCCGGCAGCTGGGGGTGCGGATGGCGGGCCTCGGGCAGCAGGTGCGGACCCTGTCCGGCGGCAACCAGCAGAAGGTCGTCATCGGCAAGTGGCTGCTGGCCGACACCAAGGTGCTGATCCTCGACGAGCCGACGCGCGGGATCGACGTCGGCGCCAAGGTCGAGATCTACCAGCTGATCAATGAACTGACCGCCGCCGGGGCCGCCGTCCTCATGATCTCCAGTGATCTGCCCGAGGTGCTCGGCATGAGCGACCGGGTGCTGGTCATGGCCCAGGGCCGGGTCGCCGGCGAGCTCGCCGGCGACGAGGCCACCCAGGACGCCGTGATGTCCCTCGCGGTCTCCACATCCACCACCGAGAAGACCGAGAAGACCCAGAAGGAGGCCAGCCGTGGCCACTGACACGCTCAAGAGCAGGCCGGGCGCGACGGGCGCCGCCCCCGGCGGCCTGCGCCGGCTGCTCCTCGACAACGGCGCGCTGACCGCGCTGATCGGCCTGGTGATCGCCCTGTCGGCGCTCTCCGGGGACTTCCTGACCACCGACAACCTGCTCAACATCGGTGTCCAGGCCGCCGTCACGGCCATCCTGGCCTTCGGCGTGACCTTCGTGATCGTCTCGGCCGGCATCGATCTGTCGGTCGGGTCGGTGGCCGCGCTGTCGGCGACCGTGCTGGCCTGGGGCGCGACCCAGCACGGGGTGCCGGTGGTGCTCGCGGTGCTCCTCGGCCTCGCCACGGGTGTCGTCGCCGGGCTGGTGAACGGCTTCCTCATCGCCTACGGCAAGCTGCCACCGTTCATCGCGACGCTGGCGATGCTGTCCGTGGGCCGCGGTCTCGCGCTGGTCATCTCACAGGGCTCGCCGATCGCCTTCCCGGACTCGGTCTCGCACCTCGGCGACACACTCGGCGGCTGGCTGCCGGTGCCCGTCCTGGTCATGGTGGCGATGGGCCTGATCGCGGCCCTCGTCCTGAACCGGACGTACATCGGCCGCTCGATGTACGCCATCGGCGGCAACGAGGAGGCGGCCCGGCTGTCGGGGCTGCGGGTGTCTAAGCAGAAGCTCGCCATCTACGCCCTGTCCGGTCTGTTCGCGGCCGTCGCCGGCATCGTGCTGGCCTCCCGGCTGTCCTCGGCGCAGCCGCAGGCCGCCAGCGGCTACGAGCTGGACGCGATCGCGGCGGTCGTCATCGGCGGCGCCTCGCTCGCGGGCGGCACCGGCAAGGCCTCCGGCACGCTGATCGGCGCGCTGATCCTCGCGGTGCTCCGCAACGGCCTCAACCTGCTGTCCGTGTCGGCGTTCTGGCAGCAGGTGGTGATCGGTGTCGTCATCGCGCTGGCAGTGCTGCTGGACGCCGTGCGCCGCAAGGCCGGGGCGGCCCCGGTGGCCCCGGGCGGTGCTCCGGGTGGCAAGGGCAAGCAGGCGGTGACGTACGCACTCGCGGCCGTCGTGGCCGTGGCGGTGGTCGGCGCGACCTCCTTCCTGCACGGCGGGTCCTCGTCCGCCACGACCCCGCGCATGGGGCTGTCGCTCTCCACCCTCAACAACCCCTTCTTCGTGCAGATCCGGGCCGGTGCCCAGGCGGAGGCGAAGAGGCTGGGCGTGGACCTGACCGTCACCGACGCCCAGAACGACGCCTCGCAGCAGGCCAACCAGCTGCAGAACTTCACCGGTTCGGGCCTCGGCGCGATCATCGTCAACCCGGTGGACTCGGACGCGGCGAGCAACGCCGTCCAGGCCGCCGGCAAGGCGAAGATCCCGGTCATCGCCGTCGACCGGGGCGTCAACAAGGCCGATGTGAACGCCTTGGTGGCGTCCGACAACGTGGCCGGCGGTGAGCTGGCCGCCAAGTCGATCGCCGAGAAGCTCGGCGGCAGCGGCAAGATCGTCATCCTCCAGGGCCAGGCGGGCACCTCGGCGGCCCGCGAACGGGCGGCGGGCTTCGCCCAGGGCCTGCGGGCCTACCCCGGGATCGAGGTGGTGGCCGAGCAGCCCGCCGACTTCGACCGCACCAAGGGCCTCGACGTGATGTCCAACCTGCTCCAGGCCCACCCGGACGTCCAGGGCGTCATCGCCGCGAACGACGAGATGGCGCTCGGCGCGATCAAGGCGCTCGGTTCCAAGGCCGGCACGTCGGTCCAGGTCGTCGGCTTCGACGGCGTCCCGGACGGGCTGGCGGCGGTGAAGGACGGCACGCTGTACGCGTCGGTCGCCCAGCAGCCCTCGCAGCTGGGCAGGATCGCCGTGGACAACGCGCTGCAGGCCTTGCAGGGCAAGAAGGTCGAATCGATGGTGAAGGTGCCGGTGAAGGTGGTCACGCAGGACGACGTGGCCGGTTTCAGCGGCTGACGACGGGCGGCTCGGGCGGGCGGGTCGTCCACCCACGGTGCACATCGTGGGTGGACGACCCGCCCGCACTGGGGCGGTTCAGCGCAATCACGGGGAACGAGGGAGTCAACTGATGTACGACTACGACCTGTTGGTCGTCGGATCGGCCAACGCCGACCTGGTGATCGACGTCGAGCGTCGGCCGGGCGCCGGTGAGACGGTGCTCGGCGGAGACCTCGCTGTCCACCCGGGCGGCAAGGGCGCCAACCAGGCGGTGGCCGCCGCCCGGCTCGGCGCGGACACGGCCCTGCTCGCGCGGGTCGGCGACGACGACCACGGCCGGCTGCTGCTGGACTCGCTGCGCTCGGCGGGCGTCGACACGACCGGCGTGCTGGTGGGCGGGGCGCCGACGGGCGTGGCGCTGATCACCGTCGACCCCGACGGGGACAACAGCATCGTGGTGTCCCCGGGCGCCAACGCCCGGCTCACCCCGGCGGACATCAGCGCGGCGGGCAGCCTGATCCGGGCCTCCCGGGTGGTGTCGGCGCAGCTGGAGATCCCGCTGGAGACGGTCGTGGCGGTGGTCCGGCAGCTGTCCCCGGACAGCCGCTTCGTCCTGAACCCGTCACCGCCGCAGCCGCTGCCCGCGGAGGTGCTGGCGGCCTGCGACCCGCTGATCGTCAACGAGCACGAGGCCCGGGTGATCCTCGGCGACGCCTGCGTGAGCGAGGAGCCCGAGGACTGGGCCGAGCTGCTGCTCGCCGAGGGACCGCGCTCGGTGGTGGTGACGCTGGGCGCGGAGGGCGCACTGGTCTGCGACCCGACCGGGGTGACGCGGGTGGCGTCGGTGAAGGTGGACGCGGTGGACACCACGGGCGCGGGCGACGCCTTCACCGCCGCGCTGGGCTGGAAGCTGGGCGCGGGTGCCTCACCGGCCGAGGCGGCCGGGTACGCGGCCCGGGTCGGCGCGGCCGCCGTGACGAGGCGGGGCGCCCAGGAGTCGTACCCGACGGCGGAGGAGGTCGACGCGCGGTGAAGAAGGCAGGGATCCTCAACCGTCATCTGGCCGGTGCCATCGCGGAGTTGGGGCACGGCGACGGAGTGCTGGTATGCGACGCCGGCATGCCCGTCCCGGCCGGGCCGCGCCTGGTGGACCTGGCGTTCCGGGCCGGGGTGCCATCGTTCGCGGAGGTGCTGGACGGACTGCTGGCCGAGCTGGTGGTCGAGGGCGCCACGGCCGCGCAGGAGCTGTGCGGTCCCAACCGGGCCCTGCTGGACGGCCACTTCCCGGGCCTGGAGCTGGTCCCGCACGAGCGGCTGAAGGAACTCTCGGGGGGAGCCCGGCTGGTGGTCCGCACGGGGGAGGCACGGCCGTACGCCAATGTGCTGCTGCGGTGCGGGGTGTTCTTCCAGTGACCTGAGTCGGAGATCCGCCGGCCCTGGCCTGCGGATCTCCGACTCGGCTCACCGCGGAACGCCACGACGCACCATGGCCACCAATGCGGGGTTGGCGTCCAGGCCACCGAAGGCGTCGTCCACGAAGTCGCTGATGACACGCCGGCGTTCATCGTCGGGGAGCTTGGCGAGCGTGTGCATCGGGTCCATCTCCTCAGGGGTGGAGCCCCGCTTGACTACCGCTCGCAGCACCGCACACCGCAGTCGCAGGGTGCGGATCCGCACCTCCATGGCAGCATGTCGCCGTCCATGCCCCCACCCTCGCGCCTCCCCTTGGTGGAGACTCAAGCTCCGCCGCTCACGGCTTCCCTGGTTCGACGTCAACTTGGCGACGCGCCAGCCATCGTGTCGTGGATTGGCTGGTCCCCACCGTGTCGCCGGTGTCCGCGCGGGTAGGGATCGACCGGAGTCGGTCGAGGCGTTGGAGGGAAGGGCAGTGGGTTGTGCGGCGAATCGGCCTTCGACGACACCGGCCTGGCCCCCGCACCGTCAGGACGACCCGCACCGCCGAGACGGCCGCCGCCGCCATCGCCCGCCAGCCGAGCACCCAGGAGCGACCGCCGTGCCCACGACTCCCCACCCCCGCGGTACCGACGGTGAGCGCCGCATCGTGGTCCTCACCGACCACGGCTCCGACGAGGGCAGCAGCCCCGTCCTCGAAGCCGCCGTCAAACAGCTCACCGGCATCTCCGCGATACCCCTCGACGCGCGCCAGTTCATGTCCGGCGGCGCCGGCCGCGCCGAGGTCCGCCACGGCCGCCTCACCTTGCACCTCCCCGAGGACGGCCCGAGTCTCACGCCCGACACCGTGATCGTCTACGAGATCCCCCCGGGCGACCGCCACCGCTTCGAGGACTTCCAACGTGTCCTCGCCCGCAGCGGCACCGCCCGCCTGGGCGCCGCCGACAGTGCCGCCTGGCGCAACGCCACCGACAAGAGCCGCACCGTCGAACGCTTCGCCCGCCACGGCGTCCCGCACGCCCCGACCATCACCCTGCACGCACCGGACCAGGACTCCGCGCTCGCCGCGTTCGACCGCCTGGGCGGAGACGTGTGGACCCGGCCCGCCACCGGACTGGGTGGCAACGACGTGTTCCACGCCACCACCACCGCCCAGCTCCTCGCCGCCCGCGACCGCTACGCCGCCACCGGCCAGAAGTGGCAACTCTCCCGGGACGCCCGCAACTTCGATGCCCGGGGCCGACGGCATCAGCTGCGCGTCGTCGTGCTGGGGGAGCGCGTGCTGCGGGTGTGCGAGCACGTGCAACCCGCGCTCGACGAGCCGTGCAACGAGGCACGCGGCGCACGCTCCACCGTGCTGCCGCCCGAGGAACTGCCGCGCCGGCTCGCCGACCTGGCCATCGCGGCGACCCGTGCGCTGGGACTGTCCTTCGGCGGCGTCGACCTCGCGGTCGAGGACGGCGGATGCGTCTTCGAAGTCAACGTCCACCCGGCGATCAGCGGCCCGGGCGCGCTGGAGGGCGTCGCGCTGCCCGTGGTCCGGGCCCACCTCACAGGGCACCCGTCACCGCACCCGTGACCCTCGGCCCCGGCCCCGCGGCCGGACGAGCGCACACCGGCCCGCCGTCCCTCCCGTCCGGCCGAAAACCGTACGACGGCGGAGCCGGTGGCCCTGTTGAATGGCGCGCATGTCCAACGCACCGCAGAGTTCCGCCGAAGCCGTCGACCTCCTCCTCGCCGAGCTCGACCCGCTCGCCCACCCGGCCCGGATGCGGCGGCTCGCCGCCTGGACCAAGGAGCTGTGCCACGGCGACGGGCCGGAGCGCCTCGGCCCGCTGCTGACGGAGCTGGACACGCGCGGGTCCTACGGCCGAGGGCTGGCCGGGGTCGCCGGGACGGTCGCCCGCGACGCCGCGTTCGTCGCCGCACGACTCACCGATCCCGACCCGGCGGTCAGCCGCCAGGCGCTGAAGGCCGCGCTCCACCTGCCGGTCTCGGACGAGGCGTTGGCCGCGGCGCTGGCCGACGCACCCGCCGTCCTGCGCCACCGGCTCACCGCCTTGATCGTGGCCCGCGGGCGCACCGCGTTGGCGGAGCGGCTGCTGGGCTCCTTCCGGCAGTCGTGGGGGGACGCGGCGGCCGCCCGCCTGCTGCCGGGCTGCGGGCCCGAGACCGTGGCCAGGCTCCTGCCCGAACTCTTCCTGGCCTTCGCGAACTGGCACAACCTGGCCCGCCGCCACCCCGACCTGCTGCTGGACGAAGTGGCCCGCCAGCTCGCCGAGTTGCCCGAGCCGGCCCGCGACACCTGGTGGTACCGCAACGGTGACGCCCTGACCGCTGTGGCCGGGAAGCGGCCGGAGCGGGTGCTGGAGCTGCTGGAGCAGCACTGCCCCACCCGGTTGCCGCAGCCGGTGCTGGAGTGCCTGGGCCGGTTGCTGACCGCCGCGCCCGGCCGGACCATCCGGCTGATCACCCTGCCCGAACGGGCCGCCACCGCGTCGATCTCCCGCAGCGCGCTGACCCGGGCCGCCCGGCTCGACCCGCCCGAGCTGGCGGACCTGGGTCGGGCGTGGAGCACCGCCCCGCGGTGGCTCGCCCAGCTGCTGCGCGCCCTGCCACCGTCCCGGCGCGAGGCGTTCTACGACCACGCCACCGCAGGCCGGGAGCTGGGCCACAGCGATGTGTCCGAGGCCGTGCTCGACGCGCTGCCCCGGCGACGGGCGCAGGCCGAGGCCCGGCGGATGGCCGCGCAGGCCACCGAGCGCGGCGACGCGTGGTCCGTGGTGCTGGCCCACGTCGCCCATCTGCCGGTGGCCGAGGCCCGGCCGCTGCTGCTCGCCGCGACCCGCAGGCCCGCCGCGGAGGACCGGGCGCTGGCCTACCCGCTGCTGGTGCGCAACGCCGCCCGCTCGGGCGAGACGGTTGCGGTCGGCGAACTGCTCGACGAGCTGTTGCGGCTGCGCAACGAGCAGGATCCGGTCCGCTCCCCCGCCCTGGTCGCGCTGGCCGCCGTCCCGCCCGCGCTCTTCACCGGCGCGGCGGCCGACGCCCTCGGCCGGATCGTCACCGATGCCGTCGAGGCCCGGGACACCTCCTGGCCCACCCGCCAGGCCCTCTCCCGGCTGGCCCTCGCCGTACTGCGCGAGCACGCGGTGAGCGGCGAACAGCCGCTGCTGGGCTGGGCCCTGGCCACCCTGCGGCAGCTCTCCGGGGCCCTCGGCAGTGTGCCGCTGGGCCGGCTGGACACCGTGCTGCGGCACGGCCAGGAGGTCCAGGTCTTCGAGGCGCTGCGGCCGTGGCTGGCGGCCGGCGCGGACAAGGTCGACCACACGCTGACCTTCGCGCTGGCCGGGGCCCTGGGCCGTCGGGCCCACCACCTGCCCGAACTGCAGGATCTCCTCTGGGAGGCGATCCGGTTCGGCGACAACGCGACCGTCAGCCGGGCCGTCGGCTACTGGCTCGCCGACCCCGCGCACCGGGGCCAGCGGGTGGCACGGGTGCTGGAACTGGAGCCGTCGGCCGCCGTCCTGTGGCCCGTGCTGGCCGTACTGGCCCGTCGGCGAACCGACCTGCTGGACACCGTGCTCGCCGACACCCCGCCGTACGGGCGCTTCCTGCCCGCCGGATCGCACTGGCTGCCGCCGATCGACGGGATCGAGTGCTGGGTGCCCAGGCAGCGCGCGGCCGCGGCCCGCCTGCTGGCCAGGGCGACGGACGACGCCTCGCTGCCCTCCCACGTACGCACCGGGCACCTGCGCGCCATGGTGTCGGTCCCCGAGCTCGGTTTCGCCGCCGCCCGCCACTACGCCGCCGCCCCGGACACCGTGCTCGCCGAGGCCGCGCTCGGAGCCCTGGTCTGGACGGACCGGCCCGCCGAGGCGCTGCCGTTGCTGCTGGCCCAGGCCGGCAACGACCGGGCGCGGGTGGCACTGTACGCGGCCGGGCGGGCGGCCGGGTTCGTCGCGCCCTCTCGGCTGGCACCCGTGCTGCGGGCGGCCCTGTTGCCCGCTCCGGACGGCCCCGCCGAGACGGCACCGCCCAGCCGGGAGTCGGCCGCCGGGAGCGGGGCGACCGCCGGGAGCGGGGCGACCGCCGGGAGCGGGGCGAAGGTCACCAGTCGCAAGGAACTGGTCCGGCTGGCCGCCCGCCTGCTGCCGGTGGAGACCGCCCTCGCGCTCCTCACCGAGGTGCACGACCTGCCCGGGCAACACCGCGACGTGCGGGCGGCCGCCGTGGCCGCGGCCGTCGGCCTGCTCCCCGCGCCCGCGGCCTGGCGGATGCTCGACGGTGCCGCGGCGGGCCTCCCCGTGGCCCGGTCCGCGGTACTGCGCACCCGGCCGCTGGACCTGCCCGCCGCCGACCGCCCCCGCTACGCCGCCCTGGTGAGCCGGGTGGCGAGCGGTGACGACCCGGAGACCGCCCGGACCGCGCTCGACCTGCTGGCCGCCTGGGCACCCTGGTACCCCGCGGCGGAGGACCTCCTGCTGGCGGGCACCGTCGACCTCGCCGACCGCGCCTCCTGGCGGTCCTCCGCGAGCGGCCTCGCGGCCATGGCCACCGGCGGTACCGGCCGACGGCTCACCGAGGCCCTCGCCCGGCTGCTGGCGATCGAGGCCGAGGTCGGCGGCACCGAGGGGGACGGGCCGGACGCGACGGCCGACCGCGACCGGCCGGCCCGGCAGCGGATCGACTTCCTGGTGGCCCGGCTCCGGACCGGCACCGGTGACCGCCCTACGGCGGCCGCCGTGGCGGCGGCCCGGGAGGCGGCCGAACTCCTCGCCCAGGCAACCGATTTCGTCTCCCACGCCATCCAACTCCGGACTGCCGCCCTGGACCTCGACGCACCGCGTGACCACCTGCTCGCCGAACTCGACGGACTGGCCGCCCTGCACGCCGACCGCCCGATCCTGGCCGCCCGCACGGCCGAGGCCCTGCACGCCCGGCTCAACGCCACCCGCCGCCCCGGCGACCCCGCAGTCCTGCGGCACGCCGTCGACCGGCTCACCGCCCACGGCGGCTGCCCGCACGGCCTGTTCGCGGTCGGCCTCACCCACGCCCTCGGCCCGCGCACCGGATGGCAGCCACAGTGGCGAGCCGCCCTCCGTACGCTCCGACGACACCCGCGAGCGGACGTCCGAGAGGCCGCGCTGGCGGTGCGGACGGCGGTGGAGTAGCACCCCGGCCACCGGCCCCTGTCCTGAACCGCCCCCTGGGCGCGGGCCGGTCGGGGAGGCCTCTTACGATCGGTCCGCATTCTTCGACGGACGCCGAAGCCGGACCGGCCGGGCGCCCGCCACCGTTCCACGTCCTGCACCACCCGACGCACGACACGACGGCTCCACCGACGGCGATGGAGTCGTGCACCGAGGAGGAATCTCCATGCAAGCCCGGAAGATCGGCGCGGCCGCCGCGACTGCGGTGGCGCTTCTGGCTGCCCGCGACCTCATCCAGAAGAAGCACGCGCTGCTCCGGAACTTCCCGGTGCTCGGCCACGCCCGGTACCTGTTGGAGACGATCGGGCCCGAGCTGCGGCAGTACATCGTGACCTCCAACGAGGAGGAGCGTCCCTTCAGCCGCGACCAGCGCAGCTGGATCTACGCGTCGGCGAAGGAGCAGAACAACTACTTCGGGTTCGGCACCGAGGTCGACGTCGAGCACGTCCAGGGGCACGCCTACGTCAAGCAGCGCACCTTCGCCGACGCGCTGCCCGACCTCCACGACCCGCAGTCCCCGCTGCCCTCGGCCAAGGTGCTGGGCGGGCCGCGCGGCCGGGCCAAGGCGTTCCGCCCGGCGAGCGCGGTGAACATCTCGGCGATGAGCTTCGGCTCGCTCTCCGGCGCCGCGATCACGGCGCTCAACAAGGGCGCGGCGGAGGCCGGCGCGATGCACAACACCGGTGAGGGCGGCCTCTCCCCGTACCACCGCCAGGGCGGTGACCTCGTGCTCCAGCTCGGCACCGCCTACTTCGGCTGCCGCAACGAGGACGGCAGCTTCAACCTCGCCAAGCTCAAGGACGTCGTCGCCGGCGCGCCCGTCAAGGCGATAGAGATCAAGCTCTCCCAGGGCGCCAAGCCCGGGTTGGGCGGCATGCTGCCGGGCGCGAAGGTCACCCCGGAGATCGCCGCGATCCGCGGCATCCCGGTCGGCCAGGACTGCGCCTCACCGTCCCGGCACACGGCGTTCGGCGACGTCGACTCGATGCTGGACTTCGTCGAACTGATCGCCGCCGAGACCGGCCTGCCGGTCGGCGTCAAGAGCGCGGTCGGCGACATGGGCTTCTGGCAGGAGCTGGCCGCGCTGATGGAGCGCGGCGACCGCGGCGTCGACTTCGTGACCGTCGACGGCGGCGAGGGCGGCACCGGCGCCGCCCCGCGGATGTTCGCCGACTCGGTGTCCCTGCCGTTCCGGATGGGCTTCTCCCGGGTCTACGGCACCTTCGCCGAACTGGGCCTGACCGACGGCCTGACCTTCATCGGCTCCGGCAAGCTGGGCCTGCCCGAGAACGCCGCGGTCGCCTTCGCCCTCGGCGCCGACATGATCAACGTGGCCCGCGAGGCCATGCTGTCCATCGGCTGCATCCAGGCCCAGAAGTGCCACACCGACAAGTGCCCGACCGGCATCGCCACCCAGAACCAGTGGCTGGCCCGCGGCCTGGACCCGGCGTCCAAGTCCACCCGCGCCGCGGTCTACCTGCGCACCCTGCGCAAGGAACTGCTCAAGGTCTCCTCGGCCGTCGGCGTCGCCCACCCGTCGCTCATCACGGCCGACGACATCGAGATCATGAACGGCGACTACGAGGCCCGCACCCTGGCCGGCGTCTACGGCTACAAGGCCGGCTGGGGCGAACTCGGCCCCGACCTCGCCAAGGAGATCACCGCCCTGGTCACCGCCGAGCGCACCGCCACGCCGTCCGTCTGACCCGACGCGGCGGCGGGCAACGGGGTCTCCCCCTCGTACGGTGGCCTCCCACCCCTGCCGGGGCGGGAGGCCACCGTCGTGTCCGGGCCCGGCGTCAGGCCGGCCCGGCGGCGCGCAGCCGCTCGGCGGCGGCCTCCGGACTGACGTCGGTGACGAAGGCGTCGAGCCCGGACTCCACCCCCGCCAGGTACTTGAGCTTGCCGGGCGCCCGCCGGATGGTGAACAGCTCCAGGTGGAGGGCGAGTTCGGCGCCACTGTCCTTCGGCGCCTGGTGCCAGGCCGCGATGTACGGGGTGCGGTTGGGCGCCCCGCCGGGCCCGGCGGGGAACAGGGCGTCGAAGCGGCGCAGCAGGTCGAGGTAGAGGCCGGGGAACTCGGCGCGCTCGGCCTCGTCGAGCGCGGTCAGGTCGGGGACCCGGCGGTGGGGGTAGAGGTGGACCTCGTACGGCCAGCGGGCGGCGAACGGGACGAAGGCGGTCCAGTGTTCGCCCTGGAGGACCAGCCTCTCGGGGGTGTTCAGTTCGGTGGCGAGCAGGTCCTCGAAGAGGTTGCGGCCGGTGCGGGCCCGGTGCGCCTCGGCCCGGGTGATCATCCGGGCGGTGCGGGAGGGGATGAACGGGAAGGCGTAGATCTGCCCGTGCGGGTGGGCGAGGGTGACCCCGATCTCCTCGCCGCGGTTCTCGAAGCAGTACACCTGCTGTACGCCGGGCAGGGCGGACAGCTCGGCCGTGCGGTCGGTCCAGGCGTCCAGGACGAGGCGGGCCCGCGGTTCGTCGAGGTCTGCGAAGGAGGTGTCGTGGTCGGAGGTGAAGCAGACCACCTCGCAGCGGCCGTTGCCGGGCCGGAGGGTGTGCAGGGGTTCGTCCCGGGCCGCGACGTGGTCGGCGGAGCCGGTGGCGAGCGAGGGGAAGCGGTTCTCGAACACCGCGACCTCGTAGTCCGGCGCGGGGATCTCGCTGAGCCGTCCGTCGCGCGAGGGGCACAGCGGGCACTCGCCGGCCGGCGGGTGGTAGGTGCGCTGCTGGCGGTGCGCGGCCACCGTCACCCACTCGCCGAGCACCGGGTCGAGCCGGGTCTCGGAGAGGCTCGCGGTGGGTCCGAGCGGCCGCTCGTCCGGGACCTCGCGGAGCGCACCCGGCACCTGGTCGAAGTAGACCAGTTCGCGGCCGTCGGCCAACTTGGTGGCGGTTCTGTGCACCGCTGTACTCCTTTAGCGCGTGGGACGTCGGCCCGGCAGATTCGAGCTTCAACAGATTCAAACAGAGACGATCGCTTGTCAACAAGCATCTCTGCTGGTGATACCGCTTCCGGCCGTCTGCTCGACGCAAATGAACATGGACACCAGCAGATATTGACCCTGGGGGCAGTCATGTTTGATTATGTCGGAATTCGCTACCCGCGTGCCGGTGCAAGCCGACGGCGGGAACCACCGCGCACCCCCAGGCATGGAGTTGCAGATGATCGACGAGGCCACCGAGTTCGAGGCCGTCCACGGTGTACGCCCGAGCGGTACCTGGGCCGCCCCCGGCCGGGTGAACCTGATCGGTGAACACACCGACTACAACCACGGCTTCGTCCTTCCCATCGCCCTCCCCCACACCACCCGGGTCACCGCCCGCCGCCGTGAGGACGGCCGGCTGCGCCTGTTCAGCGCCCAGGGCGGGGGCACCATCACCGACCTCGCGCTCGACGGCCTGGAGCCCGGCGTGGTCACCAGCTGGGCCGGCTACCCGGCCGGCGTGTTCTGGGCACTCTCCGAGGCCGGGCACACGGTCGGCGGGGCCGACCTGTTCTTCGCCAGCGACGTGCCGAGCGGAGCCGGCCTCTCCTCCTCCGCCGCCCTGGAGTGCGCGACCGCCGCCGCCCTGAACGACCTGTACGGCCTCGGCCTGAGCGCGCCGGAGCTCGCCGTGCTCGCCCAGCGGGCCGAGAACGCCTTCGTCGGCGTGCCCTGCGGCGTGATGGACCAGATGGCCTCCTCCTGCTGCACGGACGGCACCGCGCTGTTCCTGGACACCCGGACGCTGGAGCAGCGGCACGTCCCGTTCGACCTGGCGGCGGCGGGCCTACGGCTGCTGGTGATCGACACCCGGGTCAAGCACGACCTCGGCGACGGCGCCTACGCCGCCCTGCGGACCGGCTGCGAGCGCGCCGCCGAGTTGCTCGGCCTGCCCGCGCTGCGCGACCTCGCGGCCGCCGACCTGGGCCCGGCCCTGGACCGGCTGCCCGGTGAACTCCGGCCGCTGGTACGGCACGTGGTGACGGAGAACGGGCGCGTGCTGGAGACCGTCGACCACCTGGACCGCGGCGACCTCGCCGCGCTCGGCCCGATCCTGACGGCCGGACACGCCTCGCTGCGCGACGACTTCCGGGTCTCCTGCGCCGAGACGGACCTCGCGGTCGAGGCCGCCGTCGCCGCCGGGGCGCTGGGCGCCCGGATGACCGGCGGCGGGTTCGGCGGGTCCGTCATCGCCCTGGTCGGGGCAGCGCGGGTGGCGGAGGTCTCGGCGTCGGTGACGGCGGCCTTCCGTACCGCGGGCTTCGCCGAGCCGGTCACCTTCACCGCCGTTCCCTCGGCCGGCGCCCGCAAGGTGGGCTGACCGGACGGTGGGCTGACCACGAGGCGGGACGACCGCCCGGGGCGCCGCCGGGAGCGAAGGGCTCAGCCGGCGGCCGGGACGACCAGGAGCTCGCCGACCGCCTCGGCGAGCACCCCGCGGGCCGCCGCGGGCAGGGCGTCGTCGGTGATGAAGCAGTCGACCTCCGCCAGGGTCGCGAAGCTGCTCAGGCCGACGACGCCCCATTTGGTGTGGTCGGCGACCACGACGGTGCGGCGGGCGGAGGCGATCAGGGCCCGATTGGTCTGCGCCTCGGCCAGGTTCGGCGTGGTGAGACCGGCCTGCTCGCTCGCCCCGTGCACGCCCAGGATCAGCAGGTCCACGTGCAGCGAACGGATGGTCTGGTCGGCCAACGCCCCCACCAGGGCCGCCGAGCGGGTCGGCGACCCGCCGGTCAGCAGCAGGGTCGGGACGCTCTCCCGCCCTTCGCCCCCCGCCGCCCACAGCAGGTCGGCGATCCGCAGCGAGTTGGTCACCACCGTCAGCTCCGGGACCTCCAGCAGCCGGGAGGCGACCGCATAGGTCGTGGTGCCGGCCGACAGGGCCACCACGCTGCCCGGCTCCACTAGTTGGACCGCGGCGTCCGCGAGCGCCGCCTTGGTGCCCTCCTCCAGGGCGGACTTGGCGTCGAAGCCGGGCTCGAAGGTGCTGGCCGTCCCGGTCGCCACCGCGCCGCCGTGGACCTTCTCCACGGTGCCCTGGCGCACCAGCGCGTCGAGGTCCCGGCGGATGGTCATGTCGGACACGCCGAACTGCTCGACCAGTTCGGCGACCCGGATCGCGCCGGTCCGGCGGATCGCCTCCAGGATCAGCGCCTGGCGCTGGGCGGCGAGCAACGTCTGGTCAGCCACGGAGGACCTTTCGATCGAACGAGCGCGTACGGCCGGGCCGTCCCCGTCGGCGACCGGCGACGCGGCCGGAGCCTGCGTGATCCATTATCCCCGCCCCGGACGGGCCCCGGGCCCGAACCCCTGGGACCGCGGGATCGCAGGACCGCCAGACCACAGGACCGCCGGGGAGGTGGAGGCGCGGGAGCGCACCCGTGTGGGGGCCGGGTGCGCTCCCGGCCCCCGGCCCGCGGGACCGCAGCGACGGAGAATCCGTCCGGTCCCGCGGGAGCGCGAGGGTGCGAGGGCGCAGGAGGGTGCGGGGCGGCGTCAGGCCGGCAGGCCGACCGCGCGTTCCCGGTTGCGGCGCTGCTGGATGACCACCGCGGCCACCAGCAGGGCTCCCTGGGCGACGTTCTGCCAGAAGGCGTTGATGCCCTGGACGGTGAGGCCGTTCTGCAGCGCGCCGAGCAGCGCCACCGCCAGCAGGGTGCCGCCGATGCTGCCCTTGCCGCCCTTGAGGGCGCAGCCGCCGAGCGCGGCCGCGGTGATCGACTGGAGCTCCAGGCCCTCGCTGCCGGAGACGGGCTGGCCGCTGCCGGTGCGGGCGGTGAGCAGCACGCCGGCTAGGGCGGCGACGGTGCCGGAGAGGGCGTAGGCGGCGATCAGGTACTTGTTGAGGTTGATACCGGCCAACCGGGCGGCGGTGTCGTTGCCGCCGATGGCGTAGATGTTGCGGCCGATGTCGGTGTACGTCAGCAGGGCGTGCACGGCGACTGCAGTGAGGATCAGCAGCCAGACCATGGTGGGCAGGCCGGCGATCTTGCCCCGGCTGAGGAAGACGAAGACCGGGTCGTTGAGCACGTAGCCCTGGGCGCGGCCGTCCGAGACGAGCTGGGCGACGCCCTTGTAGGCGGCCAGTCCGGCGAGGGTGGCGATGGTCGGGTTGACCCGGCCGTAGATGATGACGACGCCGTTGAACAGGCCGATGCCCGCCCCGATGGCGAGCGAGGCGCCGATGCCGAGGTACGGGTCGGCGCCGGTGGAGGTGAAGACCATGGCGCTGGTGACGGAGGCCAGGCCGGCCTGGGAGCCGACCGAGATGTCGAGGCCGCCGCAGATGATCACGACGGTCTGGACGACGGCCAGCAGGCCGGAGATGGTGGCGGCCTCGGCGATGACCTGGATGTTGTCCCAGCCGACGAAGTTGGGGTTGAGCGTGCCGAACAGGGCGACGACGGCGACCAGGGCGCCGATCAGGCTGAGGTTCTGACCGCCGATCGCGGCGAGCAGGGCGCGCGGGCCGCCGGACCGCGAGGGCAGGGCTCCGGCGTCCGGCGCCGGGGCGGTCGGGGGCGTGGCGGTGGTCATCGGGTCTCTCCGGTCTGGGCGGGGGTGGTGGCGGCACGGTGGTCGGCCGTGGCGAGGTGGTCGGCGGTGTCGAGCCGGTCGGCGGAGCCGAGGTCGTCGGCCGTGGAGAGGTCGTCGGCCATGGCGAGGGCCAGGACGGCCTCCTCCGTCGCCTGTTCACGGGTGAGCTCGCCGGTGGTGCGGCCGTTCTGCATCACCACGATCCGGTCGGCGAGGCCGAGCACTTCGGGCAGTTCCGAGGAGATGACCAGGACGGCGGTGCCCTCGCGGGCGAGGTCGGCGATGATCTGGTAGATCTCGGCCTTGGCGCCGATGTCGACGCCGCGGGTTGGTTCGTCGAGGATCAGCAGCTCGGGTCGGCGGGCCAGCCAGCGGGCCAGGACGACCTTCTGCTGGTTGCCGCCGGACAGGGTGCGCACCTCCGCCTCGATGGAGGGGGCGCGGACCCGCAGCCGGTCGGCGTACTCCTGGGCGAGGGCCTTCTCCTGGCGGTGCTTGACGAACCGCCACCGGCTCAGGCGGCCCAGGCTGACCAGCGAGGTGTTGTCGCGGATCGTGCGCTGCAGGAACAGCGCCTGGGCCTTGCGCTCCTCGGGCGCCAGTCCGATGCCGGCGGCGATGGCGTCGCGCGGGCTGCGCAGGCGCAGCACCTCGCCGTTGAGGGCCACCGTGCCGGAGTGGATCGGGGCGTCGCCGGCCAGGGCGAGGGCGAGTTCGGAGCGTCCGGCGCCGATCAGACCGGCCAGGGCGACGACCTCGCCGGCCCGGACCTGGAGGCTGACGTTCCGTACGTCGTCGGTGGTGACGTCGGCGACGTCCAGGACGACGCGGTCGGTGGCGACCTGCTGGCGGGCGAACAGCGAGGACAGGTCGCGGCCGACCATCAACCGGACGAGTTCGCTCTCGTCGGTGGCGGCGGCCTGGACCACCCCGGCGACCCGGCCGTCGCGCAGCACGGCGATGCGGTCGGCGAGCCGGAAGATCTCCTTCATCCGGTGGGAGACGTAGATGACCGCGATGCCCTCGTCGCGCAGCCGTCCGATCAGCGCGAACAGCGCCTCGACCTCGTGCTCGGAGAGCGAGGAGGTCGGCTCGTCGAAGGCGATCGCGCGCGGCGCGACCGCGCCGGTCAGGGCCCGCATGATCTCGACCAACTGGCGTTGGGCAGCGGTGAGTTCGGATCCGAGCAGGTCCGGGTCGAGGACCTTGTCGAAGCCGAGGCGGGCCAGGTCCGCGGTGATCCGGCGGCGCAGTTCGGCGCGGTCCAGGCGGCGCAGGGCGGTGCGCGGCAGCGAGCCGGCGTAGACGTTCTCGGCGACCGGGACGTGCGGGATGATCTCGGGTTCCTGCGGGATGATCCGGATCCCCGCGCGGCGGGCGTCCTGCGGGGAGTGCAGGTCCAGCGGCCGGCCGTCCAGCAGGACGCGCCCCTCGGTGGGCCGGTGGTCGCCGGTGAGGATGCGCAGCAGGGTGGACTTGCCGGCGCCGTTCTCGCCCATCAGCGCGGTGACCTGGCCGGGCGGGAAGGAGAGCGTGACGTCCGTCAGCGCCTGGACGGCGCCGAAGCGCTTGGACACCGCTTCGGCGCTCAGGCCGGCGGAGCCGCCCGGTGGCGGGAGGGGCGAGGGTTCGGGTGGGGTCATCGGGGCCTCGTTGGCAGTGCGGTACGGGCGGAGGTGCGGACGGGCCGCGGAAGCGGCGGCTACGGCTACGGCTACGGCTACGCGACAGTGACGGCGGCGGCGGGCGCGGCGGCCGTGCGGCGGAACCCGGTGGCCCCGCCGCACGGCCGGCCCGAACTGGCGTCGGGCGCACCGTCGAACGCGGCGTCAGCTGCAGGACACTCCCGCGGACTGCCAGGTGGCGGCGTCGACCATCTTGGTCGGGGCGAAGGCCTCCTTGGGGAAGTCCTTGCCGTTCTTGAGCTTGTCGTACATGGTCTGCACCGACAGGGCGCCGACGTCCTTGCCGTTGATGAACAGCGCGGCCTTCATGCCGGAGGGCTTGCCGGCGGCCCAGTCCTTGCAGGCCAGGTAGGCGCCCAGGCCGACGCCGTCGATGTCGTCCGGGCTGATCCCGGCGTTCTGCAGGGCGGTGACGGAGCCCTGGACGTTCTCGTCGTTGCAGCCCCAGGTCACCCAGTGCTTGACGCCCGGGTTGGCGGTGATGGTGGCGGCCACCTTGTCCTGCGCGCCGGTCGGGGTGTTGTCGGTGGCGACGTCGATGGTCTGCACGCCCGGCACGCTCTGGTCGAAGGCGGCCTTGGCGGCCTTGACCCGGTCGCCGCAGACGGTGACGTCCTGCTTCCAGGCGGAGATGATCCGGGTGTCGGCGGCGTTCCAGCCGGCCTTCTTGAACTCCTCGGCGGCGCGCTGGCCGACCTGCTGGCCCATCTGCTGGCCGGAGAAGCCGATCCGGGGCACCAGGTCGCCGGCCGCGCAGTTGGCCGGGTCGGGGCCGCTCGCGCAGACCTGGTCGTCGGAGGTGAGCAGCGCGGCCTTGGCATCCCGGGCGGTCTGGACCACCTGCGGGCCGACCGCCGGATCCGGCACCACGATGATCAGGCCGTTGCTCTTCTGGGCGATCGCGGCCTGCACCTCGCCGACCGTCTTGTTGGCGTCGCTGCCGAGGTTGACCACCTTCAGGTCGGCGCCCAGTTCGGCGGCCTTGGCCTTGGCCCCGGCCGCCTCGTCCACGAAGTACTGCTGGTCGCCCTGCTTCTGCAGGTAGGTGATCGAGACCTTGCCGGACACCGTGGCCACCGGCGCGTCAGCCCCGGAGGAGGAGGTCTGTCCGGTGGAACAGGCCGTCAGGCCGACGGAGGTGACCAGGCTCAGCGCGGCGAGCGAGGCCAGGCGACCACGGAGGGTGAGGTGCATGCTGAAAGGCTCCTGAGGGTGTCGGGCAGATCGGCCAGTAACAACAGAACCGATCAGAAAACATCGCAATCAAACGCGATGAGCCAACAGGAAACGCCCAGTTCAGAGCTGAGTCAAGCTCAGGTTTGCCATCCGGGCCGTTTCGACACCGTCTCGTTATGTCTCGATCGACCCGAGCGGCCCCGACTCCCTACTGGCCGGTAAGTAAGCGCCCCGATAGCGTCAGGTATCGCCGGTACGACGTCAATAGCAGGTGGCGGGAAGGTTCCGGTAGCACGCTCGACTCCGGGCACCCGGAGCTTCGGCCGGGGGCGTCCGATCGTGTGCGGCGGGTCGTGGCGGCGGGACGGGCACAGGAACGACAGCGGTGCAGGGGCATTGAATCTTGCTGGACCAAGTTGTTGATTAGTGTTGGAAGTTGGGTCTACGCTCCTGCCCGGCGTCCCGGCATGTACCCGCCACCGCGCTCGACGACACCGCTCCACCGACCTCGCACCCCGAGTCCTGCCGGACCCCCTCCGCCAGACGGCGCCAACCCGCGCTGGACCGTCGCGTAGCACGACCGTCCCACCCACCCGTCCCCCACCCCTCGGAGACCTCCATGGGCCGCACACACCTGCCCTCGAAACTCCGCTCCGCCCTCGGCGCCGCAGCCCTGCTGCTGGGCGGCCTCGGCGGGCTGGCCGCGCCCCCCGCCGCCCAGGCCGCCGGCCCTGCCACCCCCGCCCCGACCACCGCCATCACCGTCGACGGCACCCACCCGGGCCTCGCCTTCGACGGGGTCGGCGCGATCTCCGGCGGCGGCGGCAACTCCCGGCTGCTGATGGACTATCCGGAGCCGCAACGCAGCCAGCTCCTTGACTACCTGTTCAAGCCCGGCTACGGCGCCTCCCTGCAGGTGCTCAAGCTGGAGATCGGCGGCGACACCAACTCCACCGACGGCGCCGAGCCCAGCATCGAGCACACCAAGGGCACCGTCGACTGCAACCAGGGCTACGAATGGTGGCTCGCCGAGCAGGCGATGGCCCGCAACCCGAAGATCACCTTCTACGGCCTGAGCTGGGGCGCCCCCGGCTGGATCGGCAACACCGGCAGCGGCGGCAACTTCTGGTCCCAGGACACCGTCGGCTACCTGATGGACTGGATGGGCTGCGCCGCCCAGCACCACCTGAACGTCTCCTACCTCGGCGGCTGGAACGAACGCGGCTTCAACGCCACCTGGTACGAGAACCTCAAGTCCGCGCTGGTGTCGCACGGTTACGGCTCCACCAAGGTCGTCGCCGCCGACGACTCCTGGGCCGTGGCCGACGCCATGGCCACCGACCCGGCGTTCAAGAACTCCGTCGACGTCGTCGGCGTGCACTACCCCTGCGGGTACATGAGCAACTTCACCAGCTGCCCCAGCACCCCCACCGCCCAGGGGCTCGGCAAGCCGCTGTGGGCCAGCGAGAACGGCTCCGAGGACGCCGACGGCGGCGCCGGCGCGGTCGCGCGCGGGATCAACCGCGACTACCTCGACGGCCGGATGACCTCCTTCATCAACTGGCCGGTCATCGCCGCGCTCTACCCCAACCTGTTCTTCTCCAGCGACGGCATGTCGATCGCCAACCAGCCGTGGTCCGGCCACTACACGATCGGCAAGACCACCTGGGTCACCGCGCACACCACCCAGTTCGCCCAGCCCGGCTGGCACTACCTCGACTCCGCCGGCGGCTACCTGGGCGGCGCGCGCACCAACGGCAGCTACGTCACGCTCGAGTCGACGAACAACCGCGACTACAGCACCGTCATCGAGACCATGGACGCCACCGCGCCCCAGACCGCGAGCTTCACCGTCACCGGCGGCCTGTCCACCGGCGCCGTGCACGTCTGGTCCACCGACCTGAACTCCAGCGACCCGTCCCAGTGGTTCGTCCACAGCCAGGACGTCACCCCGCACAGCGGCGCCTTCACCCTCACCCTCCAGCCCGGCCACGCCTACACCGTGACCACCACCACCGGCCAGGGCAAGGGCACCGCCACCCCGCCGGCCGCCACCCCGATGAGCCTGCCCTACGCGGACGACTTCGAGACCCCGGCCACCACCACGTCGCCGAAGTACTTCGCCGACATGAACGGCGCTTTCCAGACCGTCCCGTGCGGCGGCGGCCGCGCCGGCAGTTGCCTGCGCCAGATGACGCCGACCACGCCGATCCGCTGGACCGACGAGCCGTACAACGCCCCGTACACGATCATGGGCGACGGCAGCTGGTCCAACTACACCGTCTCCGCCGACACCCTGTTCGAGCAGTCGGGCAGCGTCGAGCTGCTCGGCCGGGTCAACCAGCAGGGCCGCAACAACAACGGCCTCAACGCCTACCACCTGCGGTTCAGCGACACCGGCGCCTGGTCCATCGACAAGAGCGACACCAGCTGGCACTTCACCACCCTCGCGAGCGGCGCCGTCACGGCGCCGGGCACCGGCCGCTGGCACACCGTCGCACTGTCCATGCAGGGCACCACCCTCACCGCCGGCATCGACGGCGTCACGGTGGGCAGCGCCACCGACGCGAGCTTCACCAACGGACAGGCCGGCCTCGGGGTGACGGGTTACCAGACCGACCAGTTCGACCGCTTCGGCCTCACCCCCGGCACGCCGACCACCCACACCGGCCCGATCGCCTCCGCCCTGCCCGGCAAGTGCGTCGACGACAACGGCGATTCCGCCGCCAACGGCACCGCCGTCCAGCTCTGGGACTGCACCGGCGGCAGCTCCCAGGTGTGGACCTGGTCCAACGGCACCCTCACCCACGACGGCAAGTGCCTCGACGTGACCGGCGGCGCCACCCTCAACGGCACCCAGGTCGAACTGTGGGACTGCAACGCCGGCCCCAACCAGCAGTGGACGCCCCAGTCCGACGGCACCCTGAAGAGCACCCAGTCCGGCCGCTGCCTCGACGACCCGGGCCTCGCCACCGCCAACGGCACCCGCCTGGAGATCTGGGACTGCAACGCCGGCGCCAACCAGCGCTGGACCCTGCCGTAGGGCGTATCTGACGATTCCCGCCGTCCACGAAGTGGCCGGGCCCCGTGCGGTCGAACCGCACGGGGCCCGGCCGCTCCCGTCCGTCGCTGGAACGACCCCGACTTCCTGCTCGCCCGGGACTCCGGACTCAGCCAGGACGGGCTCCAGAGCCAGGGCTCGCTGTGAGCCGTGCCCCCGGCACCACCTGGTCCGTCAGCAGCACCTTCGACCCGGTCGGATTCGCCTGCGGTGACGGCGAGTTGGACGGCGTGGACGGGTGCGTGCGGAGCGCGCCGTCCCGGCCGGGAGGTCCACCGGCGCGATGGGTAAGGTGGACCGGCGGAAGGGCTCTGAACAGCGGGGACGCGACGGGCCCGGAACGCTGGAGCGGGACGTGGGGGAACGGAGACGTCGGGTGTCGGACGAAACAGGGGCAGCGGGAACGGCGGAGTTCGCGCGGCTGTTGAGCGAACTCAAGGCCCGCTCCGGACTGAGCTACGGGACGCTGGCCAAGCGGCTGCACACGAGCACGTCCACGCTGCACCGCTACTGCAACGGCACGGCGCTGCCCCACGAGTTCGTGGCGGCGGAGCGGTTCGCCCGGCTGTGCCGCGCGACGCCGGAAGAGCTGATGGAACTGCACCGGAGCTGGATCCTGGCCGACGCGGTCCGGGGTCGCCGGGCCGAGCGGAGCGCGGAGCCGGACCAGGCACCGGAGCCCGCACCGGCGGCGGCCGAGACGCCCCCACCGAGCCTCCCCGCCGGGGGGCCGGTGCTCCAGTTGGTGGCACCGGCCGTGCCGTCGCGACGCCGCCGGACCACGCTGATCGCCTCCGCCGCGGCCGTCGCGCTGCTGGCCGCCGTGCTGGCCGTCGCGGCCCCCTCGGTCTGGGGCGACGGCAGCGACGCGGGCGACCAGCAGGCCGCCGGCGCGACGGCACCGGGCCCGACGAGCACGACCGCTACGACCGGCACGACCGGCACGCCGACCGCCCCGGAGCCGCCGCCCGCCACCACGGCTGCCGGGACCACCGACCCGAGCACCCCGGCGACCGGCGGCACCACGGCGGCGACCACCCCCGGCGCACCCGACACCGCGCCCGCGCCGCTCACCGTCGGCGTCCGCCCGTACGTCTACGCCGACCCGTGCAGCCAGCACTTCCTGGTGAACAGCGCGCCGGCCCAGGTCGGCCCGCCCGCCCCCGAGCGTGACGCCCTGCGGTGGGCCGCCGCGTACGGCGCGGTGTCCTCCGGCGAGCAGGAGATCGCCCTCACCGTCCAGGGCACCGGGGCGGACACGGTCGTCCTGGAGGCGCTGCACGTGCGGGTCACGGCCAAGGGCGCGCCGCTGGCCTGGAACGACTACTCGATGGGGGTGGGCTGCGGCGGGGAGGTGGACACCAAGTCCTTCGACATCGACCTCGACCGGGGCAGTCCGGTGATCACCGTCAAGGGCGGCCAGCGCGACTTCCCGTACAAGGTCAGCAAGTCCGACCCGGAGGTCTTCTACGTCGTCGCGCACACCAAGGCGCACGACGTCCGCTGGGACCTCAGCGTGGACTGGTCCAGCGGGGACCGCCACGGCACCGTCCGGGTCGACAACCGCGGGACGCCGTTCCGCACCAGCGCGAACGTCAACCGCCCCGGCTACGACTACCCGCCGGGCTACAGCGAGTGGATCAAGCGCGAGGGCGGCTGAGGAGGCCATGGACCGGCCCTGAGGCCGGGCCGTTCCGTCCCCCCGTACGGAACGGCCCGCTCGACGGTGCCCGCTACTTCAGCAGGAAGTCGTAGACCGCCTGCCGCCCGGCCGGGTTGGCCGCCCGGTTCTGCACCGAGTGCGCCGCCCCGGGCACGATCACGATCTGCGGGTGGTGCGCCGACTCCGCCTGCTGGTACAGCCATTCGTACGGCGTGGCCAGGTCCCGGTCCCCGCCGAGCAGCAGCACCGGCACGTCGGGCAGCTTGCGGTGCTCCGGCGGCAGCGGCGGCACCTGCTCGCGCGGCCAGTCCAGGCAGACCAGCAGGGAGCCCAGCCCGGTCGCGGTCGCGGGGTCGTACGGCCAGGTCTGCTCGGCGGTGAGCCGCTGCCGGGTGCGCTCCACCGCCGTCGCGCGGCCCTCGACGGGGGTGTCGGCGGTGCCCCACGGGAAGCGCGAGTCGGCGCACAGGGCGGCGGAGTGCAGCCCCTGGCTGAGTTCCTCGGCCGGGGCGGCGTCGACCTCCCGGTGGACGAGGTCGAAGAAGTCCTGGAGCTTGGCGGGCTGCCCGGCGGCGGCCTCGTGCAGGATCTCCGGGACGGCGCCGTAGTCCGGGTCGATGAACTCGTAGCCGGTGAGCGCGCTCAGGATCTGCGCCCCGTTGCCGTATCGCCGGACGGTGGCGGCGAGGTCGACGGCCGGGTCGGTGGTGCAGCCGGTCGCCTGGCAGGCGGCCCGCAGGACCCGGGCGGTGGCGGGCAGTGCGGCCAGGTCCAGGGGGTCGAAGCCCGCGCGCGGCGCCACCGAGTCGAGCACCAGCCGGGCCACCCGGGCCGGGTGGGCGAGGGCGTAGCGCCTGGCGACGACGGTGCCGTAGGAGACGCCGTCCAGCGTGAGGCGTTGGTCGCCGAGGGCGCGCCGCAGCAGGTCGATGTCGGCGACGGTGGCGGCCGTGCTGTAGAAGCGGGCGTTCGGGCCGAGGGCGGTGGCGCAGTCGGCGATGGACTGCTTGCGGGGCAGGGCGAGGTCGGAGGAGCCCATGTCCTCCTGGAGGCCCGGGCACTGGAGCGCGCCCCGGCCGGTGCCGCGCTGGTCGAACATCACCAGGCGGTAGTCCTTGAGGACGGGCGCCAGCTTGTCCGCCATCCGCTTGATCGTCGGGACGCCGGGCTGGCCGGGGCCGCCGACCAGGAACAGCAGGTCGCCCTTGGGTGCGTCGGCGTTGCCGCTCATCGCCACGTCGAGCGAGAGGGTGCCGGGGGTGGCGCCGCCGTGGTCGAGCGGCACGGTGAGGGTGCCGCAGGTGAACTCGGGCGCGTCCGGGCAGGGCGCCCGCCCGGTGATTCCGCCGCCGTGCCGCTGCGGGTCGGTCGGCGCCGCGACGGCCGGGCCGGCCAGTGTGGTGCCGGCGACCACCGCGACGGCGCCCAGCAGGGCGGCGACGCGGCCTCGTGTGCTCGTCATGTTCGTCCTTCCGGTCACGCCGCGTCCGTACTGGCGCGGCCACGGAAGCAGCCTGCACTCCGGGGCCCGCCGATGGCGAGAGTTCGGGCCGGAACCGCTGGGGACGGTCCGTCAGAACCCGGATGGAGCACGGGCCGTACAGGAGTTCGTACGGCGTCCGCGAGGGCGGCGGGCCGGGCTGTTCGACCCCGGGGGTGCCGGACCTGCCACTGAGCGCCGACCGGTGCCTCCCCCCGGAGGCAACTGACAACTGATATGAATCACAGGAGAATTACCCATGCACATGGGCTGTTCCCGGTGCCCGCACCGCCCCTAGACTGCCGCTGCCCGCCGACGACACCCTGCGGGCGACACCGCAGCGCGCTCGGCCCCGACTCGCCGCGCGCGCCCGCACGGAGGAGGAACCGAGCATGGTCAAGCACTACCTCAAGTACGCCTTCAGCACCCTCACCGCCGCGATGTTCCTGCACATGGCCTGATCCGCACGACCCCGGCCAGGGCCGGGTGGCGTACCGTCCGACCCTGGCCCGGGGAGCCCGCTTGTTCGCGACCGCAATGAGCCAACTGCGCTACGGCGCAGCGATTCTGACGAACCGCAGGATTCGACCGGGCGACCTCGAACGCCTCGCCCGCGACCTGGTCGCCACCATCGCCGAATTCGGCGAGCCCGGCGAGGACTCCGCGCTGCTGCCCGGCCGGGCCGGGCACGTCGACCCCCAGCTGCGCCGCGAGGTGGCCCGGCGCAGCCTGCGCGCCACCGCCCGCGCCGCCGTCCGGCACACCGCCTACTACCGCCGGCTGATCGCCGAACTCGACCTCGATCCGGCCACGTTGGAGCCGGAGGACTGGTCACGGGTGCCGGTCACCCCCAAGCAGGCGCTGCGCGCGCTGCCCGCCGCCTTCGTCTCCGCCGCCGCCACGCCCGCTCTGATGGCGCTCACCACCGGCACCAGCGGCACCCCCACCGCGGTGTGGTTCTCCCGCGACGAGATCGAGACCGCCATCGCCTTCAGCACCATCTCCGCCGTGCTCGGCCTCGGGCTGCGGCCCCGCCACACCGTCGCCTACGCGGGCTGCTCCCGCGCCACCCTGCCGCTGGTGTACGCCGTGGAGTCGACCACCCGCACCGGCGCGGGCTTCGTCCAGTTCGGCACCGTCGACCCGGCGCTGGCGCTGGACCGCCTGGCGGCCCCGCTCGGCCTGCCCGGCAAGGACCCGCAGATCACCCATCTGACCACCTCCGCCTCCTACCTGGCCGCCCTGGTCCAGGAGGCCGAGCAGCAGAAGTGGCAGAGCGCCGACTTCGGCCTGGAGTCGATCAGCGTCGGCGGCGAGGTGCTCTCCACGCCGCTGCGCCGCCGGGCCGAGGCGGTGTTCGGCGCCGCGGTGTCCTCCGCGTACCTGATGACCGAGATCCTGCCGTCCGGCGCCACCCCCTGCGCCCGGGGCCATCTGCACCACACCACCGAGTTCGGGCACCTGGAGGTGCTCGACCCGGTCAGCGGGGAGCCGACCGCCCCGGGCGGGATCGGCACCGTGGTGCACACCCCGTACGTGCCCTACCGCGAGTGCACCCTGCTCCTGCGCTACGCCACCGGGGACCTGGTCCGCCTCCCGGACGGGCCGCCGGACTGCGAACTCGCCCACCTGCCGGCCACCTCGGAGATCCTCGGCCGCTGGTCCGGCCCGCTGAGCACCGCCGTCACCACCCGGCAGGTGCTCGACCTGGTGGAGGCCGAACCGGAGGTCCCGCTGCCCGCCCGCTACGCCCTCACCGAGGGGCCGGAGGGGTCGGAGGGCCCCGCCCGGCTGCACCTGCTGGTCCCCCGGCTGCCCGCGACCGCCCTGCACGGCCGGCTGGAGGAGCGGGCCGGGGAGGCCGGGCTGCGGCTGGCCGGCATCGTGCTGCACGAGGACCGGGCCACCATGCCGCCGACCGCCCCCGTCCGCGCCGACCTGCGCGAACACAGCTTCGAGACATCGGGCGCCGGGCGCCCCGGGAGGCCGTGAATGGACGTCAGCCCCCTCGCGCTCACCGCGCTGACCGCCGCGGTGGCCGTCGAGATCGCCGTCGCGGCCCGGTACCTGACCGGGGTCCGGATGCCCCGGCCGCCGGTCGGGGTGTACACCGGGGGCGACATCGCCGTGCTGTGCGCCGGTGTGGTCGTCGCGCCGCTGCTGTACACCGCGCTGCCCGGGGCGGCCGTCTCCGCCGTGTTCGGCCTGGTGCTCTGCCTGGCGGTGCAGTTCACCCTCGCCCCGCTGCTCGCCGCCACCGGGCTGCGGGCCGTGCCGTGGTCCTGGGCGGCCGCCCTCGGGGGCACCGCCGCCACCGGGCTCGCCGCCCTCACCGGCCACCCCGGCGGCGCCCGGGCCGGCAGCGACCTGCTGATCGCCGTCGCGGTGGTCGGCGTCGCCAACCTGTGGACCCAGAGCGGCCTGCGGGCCGGCCACACCGCCGCGCTGGCCGCCGTGCTCACCGGGTACGACCTGGCCGCCACCACCCTCACCGACACCACCGCCCGCTTCTTCGAGCAGGTCCGCGACCGGCCGTTCGCCCCGATGCTGGCCCTCACCGGCGGGTCCCAGCCGGTCGCGGTCGGCCTCGGCGACCTGCTGCTGCTCGTCCTGTTCCCGCTGGTCGCCGCCAAGGCCTACGGCCGCACCGCCGCGTGGACGGCCGCCCTGGCCGGTCTGCTGGTGACCGGCGCCGTCAGCGGCTGCTTCGCCCTCGGCCTGCTGTCCACCGGCTTCCCGCTGCTCACCGCGCTCGGCCCGCTGATCGTCGCCCAGCACCTCCACTGGCGGCGCCGCTCGGGCGGTGAGCGCACCACCGCCCAGTGGCGCGAGGGCCGTTCCGCCCCGCTGCCGCCACCGTCCGGCACGGAACTAGCCGCCGCCCTGGCCGCCCCCGCCCCCGAGGGCGCGCCGCCGGGCAGCTGGCTGGCCCTCGGCGCCGGCCGGGTGCTGGGCACCGGCCCGACCCCGGGGCGGGCCCGCCGCGACGCCCGCCGCCAGGGGGCGGAGGCCCCCACCACGGCCCGGATGGTCTGAGCGGAGCCGGGCTCAGCCCAGGGTGGTGTCCAGGAAGTCCCGCCAGGCGGCGTGCACCCGCCCGGCGTCGGCCTCGCCCTCGCCGGCGAGCAGGTCCAGCAGCAGTCCGCGCAGGACGGCGAGCACCACGGTGGCGTTGGCCCGGGTGCCGTCCAGCACCCGTTCCAGCGGCGGCAGCCACTCCTCCAGCGAGGCGGTGCCGAAGTCCAGCCAGGGCTCCGCCCGTCCGAAGGCGCGGACGTAGCCCTCGAAGAACAGTCGCAGCGCGCCCCGACGTCCGGGGTCGGCCAGCCAGGCCCAGAGCAGTTCCAGGGTCTCCCGGGCGGTGCCGCCCTCCTGCTCGGAGCGTTCCAGCAGCGCCAGTTGCTCGGCCCGGCCGGCCGCCAGCACCTCCCGGACGAGTTCCTCCTTCGAGCCGAAGAGGTAGAGCAGCACGCGCGGGCTGGTGCCGATCGCGGCCGCCAGCGGGCGCAGCGAGAGGTCGGACGCGTTGTGCTCGGCGACGTAGCGGACGGTCGCGGCGAGGAGGTCCTCGCGGCGCATCGACGGACGGCGCGGCGCCGGGCGGGAAGGTGCGTTGGTCGGGGTGGACACGTGGTCTATCGTTCCACTGAAACGAGTGTTTCAGTGGAAGGGATGCCGCCATGGCCACCACCGCACCCGGAGTCGTGACCGTCCGCGAGGCCGACCGGCCCGGGGACCTGGGCGCCGTCGCCGCCCTGCACGGCGTCCTCTACAGCCGCGAGTACGGCATGGACGCCACCATGGAGGCCTATGTCGCCTCCGGGATGGCCGAGTTGGTCCTGGCCCGGGTGGCCGAGGGCAGCGCCGCGCCCGGCCGGCTGTGGGTCGCCGAACTCGATGACCGGGTGGTCGGCGCCGCCGGCCTCGTCCGGGCCGAGGAGCGCCCGGGCTGGGGCCAGCTGCGCTGGGTGATCCTGGATCCGGTCGCCCGGGGCCGGGGCCTGGGCCGCCGACTGCTGGACCTCGCCCTGGAGGAGGCCCGCACCCGCTCCTACCAGGGCGTCCTGCTCTGGACGATCGCCGGCCTCGACGCCGCCCACCACCTCTACGCCGGAGCCGGCTTCGAACTCACCGTCTCCCGCCCGGCGCGCAAGTTCGGCCTGGACACCGTCGAGCAGCGGATGGACCTGCCCCTCTGAGCGGTCCGCCCCTCTCAGCCGTTCTCGGCGGCGCCCGCCGGGAGGAGGGCCGACTTCCGGCAGCTGTCCGGGGTGTGGCCGGTCCAGCGCCGGAAGGCCCGGCGCCGGCCCGCGGGTCGGCGCAGCCGAGGCGGGCGGCGATCGACTGGACTGGACCCCGGTACCGACCAATCCCGTTTCACTGACCTGCAGTTCTGGACGGACGAGCCCGGAACCGCTCTCCTACTGGACAGTTGGCAGGTCTGAAGGGGCTTCAGGTCGGGCATAAGACCGGCAACCGGTTATGGGCCCGGCCGCGACTCCCCCACGAGTGCGACCGGGCCCCGACCGGTGACCGGGCCTGGGCGTGACTCCCCCCACGGAGCAGCGGCCGGGCCCGATTGCTGTTCATCCGGCGACACGCAGCGTACATGTCATCTCTACCCAGCGCTACCTCGCGGTCGACTGAGTCGCCGGATGTCGACAGTTTCCGGCAGTTGTCGACAGGGGTGCCATCGCCCGGAGTCTTACCGAAGCGTGACACGGCCTCCGGATCGGCCCGTTGCCGGGGCGGCGGGCGATAGCGTCGCCGGTCATGAGGATTCTGGTCACCGGCGGCGCCGGGTTCATCGGTTCGGCGGTCGTACGGGCCCTGGTCGCGGCGGGTCACGACGTCCGGGTCCTGGACGCGCTGCTGCCCGCCGTCCATCCCACCGGGGCGTGCCCCGCGCTGCCGGAGGGCGTCGACTTCCGGCACGGGGACGTCCGGGACGCGGCGGCGGTCGGCCCGGCGCTGGCCGGGGTGGACGCGGTCTGCCACCAGGCCGCCATGGTGGGCCTGGGCCTGGACCTCGACGATGCGCCCGCCTACGCGGGTTGCAACGACCTGGGCACGGCCGTGCTGCTCGCCGCGATGGCCCGCGCGGGCGTGCGCAGCCTGGTCCTCGCCGGCTCCATGGTGGTCTACGGCGAGGGCCGCTACCGCTGCCCGGAGCACGGGGAGGTCGCCCCTGGCCCCCGGCACCCCGGCGAGCTGGACGCCGGCCGCTTCGAACCGCCCTGCCCCGAGTGCGGCGCCGCGCTGCACCCCGGCCTGGTCGCCGAGGACGCCCCGGCCGACCCGCGCAACGTCTACGCGGCCACCAAGCTCGCCCAGGAGCACCTGGCCGGCGCCTGGGCCCGTGCCTGCGGCGGCCGACTCCTGACGCTGCGCTACCACAACGTCTACGGCCCCGGGATGCCGCGCGACACCCCGTACGCCGGGGTGGCCTCGCTGTTCCGCTCGGCACTGGCCCGGGGCGAGGCTCCGCGGGTGTTCGAGGACGGCGGGCAACGCCGGGACTTCGTGCACGTCCGGGACGTCGCGGACGCCAACCTCGCCGCGCTCACGGCCGTCGGCAACCGCCCGCCGGGCAGCGTCCGGGCGTACAACACCGGCAGCGGCGAAGTCCGCACGGTCGGCGAGATGGCCGGGGCGCTGGCCGCCGCCCACGGCGGGCCGGCGCCGGTGGTCACCGGCCAGTACCGGCTCGGCGACGTCCGGCACATCACCGCGGACTCCGCGCGGCTGCGCACGGAGCTGGGCTGGCGGGCCCGGGTGGCCTTCACGGCGGGCATGACGGAGTTCGCGGCGGCGCCCCAGCGCGGGTGACCGCGGCCGGCGCTCAGCCCCGGGCGGCCGGCAGCACGATCTCGAAGCAGCAGCCCCCGGCGACGTTGCGCACCCGGGCCCGCCCGGCGTGCGCCTCCACGATGCCGCGGACGATGGCCAGCCCGAGCCCGGCGCCGCCCTCACCCCGCTCCCGGGCACTGCCGAGATCGGCCGAGCGGGGCGTGCGGGCAGTGCTGCCTCGCCAGCCCGTCTCGAACACCCGGGGCAGGTCCGGCTCCGGGATGCCGCCGCAGCCGTCGGTGACCGCCAGCACCACCTCGTCCGCCTCCCGGCGGGCCGAGACGGCGACCACGCCGTCCTCCGGGGTCGACCGGATGGCGTTGACCAGCAGGTTGCCGAGCACCCGGGTGATCTCGCCGGAGTCCACCTCCACCGGTTCGGCGGCGACCTGCCCTCCCTCCAGCCGGACCCCGCGCTGGCGGGCCAGCGGATGGGCTCCGGCGAGCGCCTCGTCGACCAGGTCGTACACCGACACCCGGGACAGCGAGAGGGCCAGCGCCCCGGCCTGGATCCGGGACAGCTCGAAGAGGTCGTCCACCATCCCGGTGAGCCGCTCGACCTCGGCGCGCATCCGCCGCAGGTAGTCCTGCGGGTGCTCGGCGACACCGTCCTCCAGCGCCTCCGCCATGGCCCGCAGGCCCGCCAGCGGGGTGCGCAGGTCGTGCGAGATCCAGGCGATCAGCTCGCGGCGGGAGGCGTCCAGGGCCTGGGTCCGGGCCCGGGACTCCGCGAGCCGGGCGCTGGTGGCGGCCAGTTCGGCGCCCAGCTGGGCCAGTTCCAAGCCCAGCGGGCGCTCCGGCGCGGTGAACCCGGCGTCGCTGCCGACCGTCCGGGCCGCAGCGGTCAGCGCCCGGCTCCCGGCCACCACCTGGCGCCCCAGCAGCGCCGCGGTGGCCAGCGAGACCACTGCGGCCATCGCCAGCACCGTGATCACCACGCCCAGATCGTGCCGGGACAGGAACATCGCCTGGGCCACCGCGAAGGTCCCGGAGGTGACCGCCAGCACGGTGACGGCGGCGACGCAGAACAGCGACAGCGCGAGCGAACGGCGCCGCAGCAGCCGCACCGCCAGCCAACCGAGCAGGCCGGCCCCGCCGGCGCCGAGCGCGGCGAACAGGGCGATCAGCAGCAGGTCCTTCACGCCGCCCCGCCCTCTCCGGTCTCCGGACCTCCGGCCGCTCTGCCGGACTCCGGGCCTCCGGCCGGGGCCGGGTCGTAGCGGTAGCCCACGCCCCAGACCGTGCAGATCAGCCGCGGCGCGGCCGGGTCGTCCTCGATCTTCTCCCGCAGGCGGCGGACGTGGACGGTCACCGTGGAGAGGTCGCCGAAGTCCCAGCCCCAGACCCGCTCCATCAGCTCCTGCCGGGCGAACACCGTGTGCGGGTTCCGGAGCAGGAACGCCAGCAGGTCGAACTCCCGCAGGGTGAGCGCCAGTTCACGTCCGTCCCGGTACGCCCGGCGGGCCTGCGGGTCGAGCGCGACGTCCCCCGAGACCACCCGCCCGCCGACCCCTCCGGCCGCCACGCCCGCACGGGAGCGGCGCAGCACCGACTGCACCCGCAGGACGAGTTCGCGCGGGCTGAACGGCTTGGTGACGTAGTCGTCCGCGCCCAGTTCGAGCCCCAGGATGCGATCGGTCTCGTCCCCCTTGGCGGTGAGCAGGACGACCGGCAGCTCGGCACCGTCCGGGTCGGCCCGCAGCCTGCGGAGGATCTCCAGGCCGTCGATGCCCGGGAGCATCAGGTCCAGGACCAGCAGGTCCGGCCGGGCGCTACGGGCCAGGGCCAGCCCCGCGGGGCCGTCGGCGGCGCGGTCGACCTGGTGACCGGCCCGGGTGAGGTAGCCGGCGACGACCTCGGCCACGGTGGGGTCGTCGTCGACCACCAGGACGCGGCTGGGCCGCGCCGGGCCGGCGGGGGCGGGCGCCGGGCCGACCGGGGCAGGCGCCGCTCCGGCGGGGATGGGCGCCGTTCCGGCGGTGATGGGGCTCTCGTTCACCTCGCCGAGGATACGAGGCGCCGGCCCCGGCGGACGGCCTCCGGGCCCCGCGTCCGACTTCCGTAAGAACCTCGCTGCGGTGCCCGCCACCGGCACGCGCTCCCCCGAACGGGCCCCGCCGCCCGGCCGTCGTACTTCCGTAAGGGCGCGGCTGGGCCCCGGCGGTGCCGGCCGAGGCTAGCGTGACCGGCGTGACTCCTCCCCTCCCTCCCGCAGCGGTCGTCGACGTCGTCCTGCCCTGCCTCGACGAGGCCGCCGCCCTGCCCTGGGTGCTCGGACGCATCCCGGCCGGTTGGCGGGCCGTCGTCGTGGACAACGGCTCGCGCGACGGATCCGCCGAGCTGGCCCGCTCCCTCGGCGCCACCGTCGTCGAGGAACCCCGGCGCGGCTTCGGCGCCGCCTGCCACGCCGGGCTGCGCGCCGCAACCGCCGAGCTGGTCTGCTTCATGGACTGCGACGGCTCGCTCGACCCCGCCCAACTCCCCCGGGTCACCGGCCCGGTGCTGGCCGGCGCCGCCGACCTGGTGCTCGGCCGCCGCCGGCCCGCCACCGCCGGCGCCTGGCCGGTGCACGCCCGGCTGGCAAACGCCGTCCTCGCCCGCCGACTGCGGGCCCGCACCGGCACCCGGCTGCACGACCTCGGCCCGATGCGGGCCGCCCGGCGGGAACGGCTGCTCGCCCTCGGCCTCGGCGACCGGCGCTCCGGCTACCCGCTGGAGATGGTCCTGGCGGCCTCCGCCGCCGGGCTGCGGATCGCCGAGACGCCCGTCGACTACCTGCCGCGCGCGGGCCGCTCCAAGGTCACCGGCACCCTGCGCGGCACCCGCCAGGCCGTCCGCGACATGCGGGCGGTGCTGGCCGCGCCGCCGCCCACCCTGCTGGTGATCGCCAAGGCGCCCGTCCCAGGCCGGGTGAAGACCCGGCTCACCCCGCCCTGCACCCCGGTGCAGGCCGCCGCCCTGGCCGAGGCAGCGCTGGCCGACACCCTGCACGCCCTGACCGCGATGCCCGCCGGGCGCCGCCTGCTGGTCCTGGACGGCGAGCCGGGCGACTGGCTGCCGCCGGGCTGGGAGGTCCTCCCCCAGGGCGGCGGCGGCCTGGACCGACGGCTCGCCGCGGCCTTCGCCCACGCCGCCCGGCTGGCCCCGGACGCCCCCGCGCTGCTGGTCGGCATGGACACCCCGCAACTCGCCCCGGCCGCCCTCGCCGAACCGCTGTCCGCCGCCCGGCGGCCGGGCCTGGACGCCTGGTACGGCCCGGCGGCCGACGGCGGGTTCTGGGCGCTCGGCCTGGCCCGGCCGACCGAGCGCCTGGCGGCGCGCCTGCTGCACGGCGTCCCGATGTCCACCCCGGACACCGGCGCGGCCCTGCTCCGGCGGCTCGCGGAGGCCGGCCTGACCGTCCACCGGCTGCCCCGGCTGACCGACGTCGACACCGTCGACGACGCCCGGCAGGTCGCCGAGGAAGCCCCGAACAGCCGCTTCGCCACCCGGCTGCGCGCCCTCGACTCCGTTCCGGAGGTGGCGAGTTGACGGTCGCCGCACCCTGGGTGGACGACCCCTTCGCGGAGGCCGTCCGCACCGGCTACGGCCCGCTCTGGCTGCGCCGCGAGGACGGCCGGCGGCTGCACCTGGACATCGAGCGCTGGTGCGCCCCGGCGGCCGGCGCCGACCACAGCCTGCTGCTGCGCTGCGCCCGGCTGGCCGCACCCGTCCTGGACCTCGGCTGCGGCCCGGGCCGGCTGGTGGCCGCGCTGCTCGCCCTCGGGGTGCCGACCCTCGGGGTCGACGTCACCAGGGCGGCGGTGGCCCGCACCGTGGGCCTGGGCGGGGCGGCGCTCTGCCGTTCGGTGTTCGACCGGCTGCCCGCCGAGGGCCGCTGGGGCGCTGCCCTGCTCGCGGACGGCAACCTCGGCATCGGTGGCGACCCGGACGCCCTGCTCCGCCGGGGTGCCGATCTCCTCGCCCCCGACGGGCTGTTGCTGGTGGAGGTGGAGCCGGAGGAGGTGGACGAGCGGTCCGTCGTCCGGGTGGAGGGGCCGGACGGCCGACTCGGCCCGGCCTTCCCCTGGGCGCGGCTCGGAACGGCCGCCACCCTGCGGCGGGCCCGCGCCGCCGGGCTGGTCGAGGCGGAGCGCTGGACCTCGCACGGCCGCCGCTTCGTCGCCCTGCGCAAGGGCTGAACCGGCTCGCCGGGAGCCGTGCGCCACACTAGGCCCTGTCCGGCGGACCGGGCGGCACCGTACGGGAGGGGGCAGGGGTGGGCATGGACACCGTCAGGGCGTTGGCGGCGGCACTCGGGGGCGGGGACGACGCCGTACGGGAGGTCGGCCCCGGTCACCACCGGCTGGCCGTCCCGGACCAGCACGGCGACGGCTTCACCGTGGACGTCCTCGGCGACGGACGCACCGCGCACCGGGTGCTCCACCTGCTGCCCGGCGGCGGCCTCAACGTCGACGCCGACTACTGCACCGCCCAGGGCCGCAGCCTGGCCCGCTACTTCGCCGACCACGGCTACCTGGTGATCGGCACCACCCCCCGCGAGGACGCGCTGGTCCCCGAGCGGATCGGCCCCCGGTGCGCCGGCTGGGGCCTGGACGGCCACCGGGCGGACCTCGAACGGGTCATCGCCGCCGCCGAGTCCGTCACCGGCCTGCCGCACGAGCTGCTCGGCCACTCGGCCGGGGCCGCGCTCGCCCTGGCCACCGCCGCCCGCAGCGGCGGCGCGGGCCCCCGGCGGGTGCTCGTCCTGGACACCACCGGGCCCTACCACCCGCAGCGGGAGCCGGAGTCGCTCGCCCGGGCCGAGGCGCTGACCGACCTGTTCCGGCAGCAGCTGGACGCCGGCGTCCGGACCGTCGACCCCGGGCTGAAGGGCCTGTTCGCCCGCGCGGCAACCGCCCCGGACGCCCCGAGCGGGGTGCCCCGGCCGGTGGACGGGGCAGCCCCGTTCAGCAACCTCGGGCTGCTCCACTACGCCCTCACCCACACCCGGGACCTGCCCGGCCCGGCGAACTGGATCCACCACCGCGGGCACAGCGCCGGCGGCTACCGCTTCGGCGCCACCCCCGCCGAGGACCGCTTCACCCTGACCCACACCCCGCTGGCCGTCTGGCAGCAGGCGGTCGCCCGTCTCGGCAGCGGCCTCCAGCCGACCGCGCTGCTGCGCGACCTGGCGGCGATCTGGGCCGGCCGGACCGAGACCTACGCGATCGACTGGGCCGCGATCCGGGCCGAAGTGGTCTGGCTGAACGCCGAGTTCGGGCGCGGCGACCACGACCTCGGCGCCCGGCTGATCGCCCGGGGCGGCGCGAACGTCGACTACCGGGTGGTCCTGGACTACGGCCACGGCGACGTGGTCTGGTCGGCCACCGCCGAGCGCGACGTGTGGAGCCTGCTGCTGCCCCCGCGGTGACGGCCAGGCCGTCAGGTCCGCTCGCCGGCGCTCGTCCGCAACGGCTCCGGGCCCTCGGGCGCAGGATCCTCGGGCGCCGGGCGCCACTGCGGGTGCTCGCGCTCGGCCCAGCTCCGCTCGACCAGCCCGGTGCGCATCCCCAGCCGCGACTCGCCGTCCCGCCAGGCCATCCGGACGTGCCCGGCGACCACCACGGCGATGGCGGCGGCCAGCCAGTCGTGCACGAAGGTCGCGCCGGTGCGCCAGGCCGGCGGGGCGAGGTGGGTGAGCCACATCAGCAGCCCGGTGCCGAGGATCACCAGCATCGACCCCAGCGTCCACTGGGCGTACAGCTTCTGCCCGGCGTTGAACTTGCCGGCCGGGCGGTGCGCGGCCCGGGCCCGGAGGGCGCGCAGCCACTGCCGGTCCGCCGGGGTGAAGCGGCTCAGCCGGGAGAAGTCGGCGCGCAGCGCCCGGGAGGCGAGACCGAGCAGCAGCGGCACCGGCAGTGCCAGGCCGCACCACACGTGCACGGTGACCACCAGCGGCCGGTTGCCGACCAGTTGGGCGAGCGGCGCGAGGTAGAGGCAGGCGGCGGTGGCCAGGCAGACGCCCATCAGGGCGGCGGTGGTGCGGTGCACCCAGCGCTCGGCGCGGGTGAAGCGCAGGACCAGATCAGCTCGTCGGTGCATCGTCCCGCCCGTTCGACCGGCCGACCCAGGCGTCGACGTCATAACCGTTGCCCTCCCAGTACCCCGGCTGGACGGAGTCCGTGACGGTGATGCCGGAGAGCCACTTCGCGGACTTGTAGAAGTACATCGGCGCGACGTACAGCCGCACCGGCCCGCCGTGCTGGTGGCCGATCGGCTTGTCCTCCAGCCGCAGCGCCACCAGCACGTCGTCCCGCCGGGCCTGTTCGAGGGTGAGGCTCTCGGTGTAAGCGCCGTCGAAGCAGCTGAAGCGGACGGCCTTGGCGCCCGGCCGCACCCCGGCGGCGTCCAGCAGGTGCGCCAGCGGGACCCCCTCGAAGGGGGTGTTCGGCACCCGCCACCCGGTGACGCACTGGACGTCCTTGACCAGCCGCCGCTGCGGCATCGCCTGGAGGTCGGCGAGCCGGTGGGTGGCGGGGTGGTCCACCAGGCCGTCCACGGTGAGCGTGTAGTCGGCCGCACCGCGCTCCGGGACGGAGGTCACCACCGAGTAGTAGCGGAAGCCGTTGTTGCCGGGCAGCAGCCCGGCCAGGCCGCTCGGGTCGCGCTCCGCCAGCCCGGACTCCACCCGTTGCAGGAACGGCCCGGCGGCCACCCCGGCCGCCCCGAGGCCGAGGAGCCCGAGCACCACCCGGCGCCCGACCGGGGTGCCCCGGCCCTCTTCGTCTGTTCTGTCCACGCGACTGTCCACGCGACGATTCGACCAGTTCGACCCGGTCCGGGGCCAGTCGCGGAGGCGTCCCGTCAGACTTTCGTCATCTCCGGCCCGGCGCCGCGCACCGGCCGCGGTGGCAGGGCGCGGGCCAGTCCGCGCACCGCGGGGACCACGAGCACGCAGGCCAGCGCGGCACCGTACGCGGTGCGCTGGGCCTCCTCGCCGCCCACCAGGTAGAGCAGTTGCCCGGCCGCCGGGACGGCCAGCCACTCCCAGCGGCCGTCCAGCGCGACCAGGGCCACCACCAGCAGCCCGTACCAGGGGTAGCTGGGGGCGACCAGCAGCAGGGCCGTCCCGGTCACCGTCAGCGCGCCCCGCCAGGGCCGGTCCGGGTCACCGCGCCGCAGCACCCCGAGCACCACCGCCGCCAGCACCAGGGCCGCCGCCCACGGCGCCCAGCGGTCCGGCAGCACCACCCGCACCAGGCCGAACCGCTCCAGGTGGTCCTGCTCGTAGCCCTCCTCCCGCAGGTAGCCGGGCAGGTAGCCGAGGACGCCCACGCCGGAGAGCGCGACGTACGGCAGGTAGGCCGCCGCGAAGGTGCCGAGGGCCGAGGCGAGCAACACCAGGTCGCGCTTGGCGGGCCGCCGGGCGAGCAGGCCCGAGAGCGCCCCGGGCAGGGCGAGGGCCGGCAGCAGCTTGGTGGCGATCGCCGCCCCGAGCAGGGCGCCGCCGGCCCCGGCCCGACGGCGGGCCGCACAGCCGAGGCCGGCCACCATCAGCAGCGCGCCGAGGGTGTCCACGTGGGCGTCGTTGACGGCCCACACCGTCACGCCCGGGCACCAGCCCCACAGCGCCGCCCGCCGACTGCGCCCGCCGACGACCAGCAGCACGCCGGTGGTGGCGACAGCCAGCAGGGCGCCGCCCACCTGGACGCCGCGCACCCCGCCGCCGAAGGGGTGTTCGACGAGGAACCAGGCCTCGGCGACCGGCGGGTAGACGGTGTGCACGGCGGGCCGGTTGATCCGGGTGCAGTCCCCGGCGGCGGTCCGGTGCTCGTCCCAGGCGGTGCAGCCGCCTGTCGTCGGGAACAGGCCCGGATCGCGCAGGGCGCGCAGGGCGGGGTCGTCCGGGGTGTGGGCGTACGGGGAGGTGCCGGCCGCCTGGACCCGGCCGTCCCACACGTAGCGGTAGGCGTCGTCGCTGGTGCGCGGCGGCGCGAGCAGCCCGACGGCGGCGACCAGGACACTCCCGGCCAGGACGACCGGCACCACCCGGCGGTCCTCCACCCTTCGCAGCAGGAGCAGGGCGAGCGCGAAGAGGGCGGCGTCCAGGGTGTACCAGTCGTGCAGCGGCGCCCGGTCGGCGAGGGTGCCGCCGCCGGTCACGGTCAGGGCGAGGGCCGCGACCAGGGCGGCCAGGGCCGCGGCGCAGGGCAGGGTCCGGGTGAGCACCGGCCGGTCAGCGGCCCGGGACACCGGGCAGTCCGGTGGTGAGGCCGTCCAGGGCGTGCGGGCAGGGGCACTCGCGGACCGCGGGCAGGGCCTCCAGGGCCTTGAACAGCACCGTGCGCAGTCGGTCGACGTTGCCCGCGAAGACCTCCAGCACCTCCGCGTGGGTCACCCCGTC
>NZ_JBVJQR010000044.1:0-41063 GCF_055608425.1 Kitasatospora sp. NPDC036934
GCGGGACGCGAAGATCACCCAGATCTACGAGGGCACCAACCAGGTCCAGCGCATCGTGATGGCCCGCAACCTGCCGTAACGACCGCCCGACCGGCGCCGACGGCCGGCCCCCGACCGCTTCCGCGCGGTCGGGGGCCGTTTGTCGTCCGGCCTCGAACCCTCCTGGACGGACCGGGCCGGCGAATGTCATAAATGATCGTCAACTTGTTTGCAGCGCAAGACGATTGCGGGAGACGATCCATCATGAGCAGCACCCCTGAGCAGTACGCCGACGGCAAGGTCTGGCTGATCACCGGCGCCAACTCCGGCTTCGGCCAGGCGATCGCCGAGGCCGCGCTGGCCGCCGGTGACACCGTCGTGGCGGCCGCCCGCCGCCCGGAGGCGCTGGCGGACCTCGCCGCCGCCCATCCGGGCCGGCTGGTCCCCGTCCGGCTGGACGTCACCGACCAGGAGCGGATCCCCGCCGTGGTCGCCGAGACCGTGCAGCGGCACGGCCGGATCGACGTCCTGGTGAACAACGCCGGGCGCGGCCTGATCGGCGCCGTCGAGGAGTACACCGACCGCGAGCTGCGGGACCTCATGGAGCTGCACTTCTTCGGCCCGGCCGCGCTCACCCGGGCCGTTCTGCCGCACATGCGGGCCCAGGGCACCGGCGCCGTGGTGCAGATGAGCAGCATGGGCGGCCGCTTCTCCTTCCCCGGCGTGGGCGCCTACTCGGCCACCAAGTTCGCGCTGGAGGGGCTCTCCGAGGCGCTGGCCCAGGAGGTGGCCGGCTTCGGGATCAAGGTGCTGATCGTCGAGCCGGGCGCGTTCCGGACCGGCTTCGCGGGCGGCGGCGCGCTCGCCCACGCGACCCCGATCGAAGCCTACGAGCCGGTGGTCGGCCCGGTCCGCACCGGCCTGCCGGACTCCGACGGCAAGCAGCCGGGCGACCCGGCGAGGGCCGCCGAGGCGATCCTGACCGCCCTGGCCGCCGACCGGACCCCGCTGCGGCTGGTCCTCGGCTCCGCCGCCGTCGACGCGATCCTCGGCAACCTGGACGCCGCCCGCACCGAGACCGACACCTGGGCCGCCGTCGGCCGCGGCGCCGACTACCCGGCGGGGGCCTGACGTCCCGGGTAAACCAGGGGCGGCGGGCGGCCCGGTCTCCTAGGCTGCCCGCCATGTCCGACCTGCCCGCGCCGCCTGCGCTGCCCGACCCGCCCGACTTGCCCGGGGCGCCTGCGCTGCCCGACCCGGCTGACCTGCCCGACCTGCCCGCGACGCAAGGCGTGCTCAGCCTCGCCCCGCTCACCCCCGAGAACATCGACGCCGCCCTCGCCCTGCGGGTGCGACCGGACCAGGAGGGCCTGGTCGCACCGGTGGCGACGTCACTGGCCGAGGCGTACGTCCACGGGGAGACGGCCTGGCCCCGGCTGATCCTGGACGACGGCCGGCCGGTCGGTTTCGTGATGGCCTTCTTCGACGTGACCTTCGACTCCGGCCGCCCCGGGGTGGGCCCCCGCTCCGGCCTCTGGCGCCTGCTGGTCGACGCCGGGCGGCAGCGCGGCGGCTACGGCCGCTTCGCCGTCGAGCAGGTCTGCGCGGAGGTCCGCCGCCGCGGCGGCACCCGCGCCACCGTCACCTACCACCCGGGCCCGGGCGGCCCGGCCGGGTTCTACGCCCGGCTGGGCTTCCGGCCGACCGGTGAGCTGAGTGGCGACCAGGAGGTGGCGGAGGTCGAACTGTAGGGGTTCATGACGGCAGGGGGGCTCAGTCGAGCAGCGCGGCGGCCTGCTCGCGGGCCTGGCGCAGCCACCCGGCCCGTTCGGCGGCGGAGGAGTCGGTGACGGTGCGGAACACCGTCCGCCGGACGTCGGTGACGCCGACGTACGGCAGCACGCAGGCCGCCCAGATCCGCTCCAGCGGGTCGCCGAACTCCTCGCGCTCCCGGGCCTCGGGGGTGTCCGAGGTGTTCAGCACCAGGGCCCGGCCGGCCCGCAGCAGTCCGGTCGGCTCGCCGTCGGCGGTGCCGAGTTTGTACGCGACGCCGGGGACCAGCACCCGCTGCACCCAGCCGGTCAGGACGGCCGGCGGCAGACCCCACCAGTTGGGGTGGATCACCACCAGAGCGTCAAGGGTGGCCACCTCGGCGCGGTGCAGGGCGAGTTGGGGATCGGCGGTGGCGCCGGCGGCGTCGACCGTGCCGGTCTCCTCGGCGGTGAGCAGCGGCGCGAAGCCGTCCGCGTAGAGGTCGTGGGCGAGCACCTCGCAGCCGCGTCCGCGCAGTTCGTCCACCACGGCCTCGTGCAGCGCGTGGTTGAAGCTGCCCGGCCGCGGGTGTGCCAGGTAGACCCCGATCCGGCTCATGCCCCCGCCTTCGCTCATGTTCGGTCCCCCTCCGGGTGGTTGGAGGCCGATGCTACTGGTGCGCACGGTGCGCACGCGCGCGTCTCGGGACTGTGTGCATGCGCACGCAATCTCGGTACGATGAACGCCATGGACCGCGCCGATCTCACCCTGGGCCCGCTGAGCGACCAGGACCACGTCTTCTACGGCCTGGTCTGGGCCGGCACCACCCTGGCCGCCCGGATCGACCGGGAACTCACCCGGGTGCACGGGCTGCCGCTGTCCTGGTTCGAGGTGATGCTCTGGCTCGACGGCCAGCGGGAGCCGGTGGCCGTCTCCGACCTCGGCGCCAAGACCATGCTCAGCCGCAGCCAGGTCTCCCGGGTGGTGGACGCCCTGGCCGGGCGCGGGCTGGTGTCCCGGGCGCCCTCCGCCTCGGACGCCCGATCGGTGCGGATCGAACTGACCGAGCAGGGCCGCGCCGCCTTCGCCGAGGCCGACGCCACTCGCCGGGCCGTCCTCGCCCCGGTCTTCACCGACCGGCTGGACGCGGCGGACATCGCGGCCCTGGAGACGGTCTGGCGCAAGCTCAAGGCCTGAGCGCACGCCTCCGCCCGACCCCGGTTCCCGCCGGGCCGGCCTAACACGCCGCCGTGACCTCGGGCTCCGAGGGGGTGGCGCGCGACGCGGAGCCGCTCGTGCCATGATCCCTGCATGGGTTCCAACGTTTTCTTCGACATCACCATCAACGACGAGCCGGCCGGGCGCATCGTCTTCAAGCTGTTCGACGACGTCGTCCCGAAGACCGCCCGCAACTTCCGCGAGCTGGCCACCGGCCAGAACGGCTTCGGCTACGAGGGCTCCGGCTTCCACCGCGTGATCCCCGCCTTCATGCTGCAGGGCGGTGACTTCACCAACCACAACGGCACCGGTGGCAAGAGCATCTACGGCGAGAAGTTCGCGGACGAGAACTTCACGCTCAAGCACGACCGCCCGGGTCTGCTCTCGATGGCCAACGCCGGCCGCAACACCAACGGTTCGCAGTTCTTCGTCACCACCATCGTCACCGACTGGCTGGACGGCAAGCACGTCGTCTTCGGCGAGGTCGTCGAGGGCATGGACCTGGTGAAGAAGATCGAGGGCCTCGGCTCGCAGAGCGGCCGCACCTCGGCCGCCATCAAGATCGCCAAGTCCGGCGTCGTCGAGTAGTCACCTCCTCCACGTACCGCCCCGGAGCGGAAAGTCGGCCGGTCCGACTTTCGGCTCCGGGGCGGTGGTGCAACCGGGGGCGGCAACGGCGGCCACGGTGACGACACCGGCAGCAATGACAACACCCACGGCAGGCCCGGCGCGCCCGGCGTCGACGGTACGGAGGACGCCCACGGCAGGCCCGGCCACGTCATCGTCAGCTGGTAACCGCGGTCGGCCCGTCCGGAGGTGGCCCGGTTGCCGCACGGGAAGCCGGCCCGTCCGACTCCCCGCGCGGGCGCCGGCGGGGCGGCGTAGGTCCAAGGGCCGATGGCCGAACGGGCGCCGCCCGGGTGGAATGGGCGGGTGGACCACGAGAAGGCGTACGAGGGACTGACACCGGCGGTACGGGCGGCGTACCTGGAGCGGATCGGGCTGACGGAGTCCGGGCCGCCGTCGGCCGAGGGGCTGGCGCGGCTGCAGGAGGCGCATCTGCGCGCCGTCCCGTTCGAGAACCTGAGCATCCACCTCGGCGAGCCCGTCGTGCTGGAGCCGGCCGTCCTGGTGGCCAAGGTGGTGGACCGTCGGCGCGGCGGCTTCTGTTACGAACTCAACGGCGCCTTCGCCGAGTTGCTGCGCTCGCTGGGGTACCGGGTGAGCCTGCTGGCGGCCCGGGCCTTCGACGGGGAGCGGCTCGGTCCGCCGTTCGACCACCTGGCGCTGCGGGTCGACCTGGACGAACCCTGGCTGGTCGACGTGGGGTTCGGCCGCTTCGCCCGGCTCCCGCTGCGACTGGACGGGCGCGGCGAGCAGTCCGACCCGCACGGCACGGTGGTGCTCCGCCCGTACGGCGAGCACGGCGAGTTGGACGTCGTCCTGGACGGTGCGCCCCAGTACCGGATCGACCGGCGCACCCACCCGCTGGCCGATTTCGTGCCCACCTGCTGGTGGCGGGCCACCTCGCCGCAGTCCACGTTCACCCGCTCGGACACTTGCTCGATGCTCGCCGCGGACGGCGGCCGGACCACCCTCAGCGGCACCCGGCTGATCCGGACCGCGCCCGACGGCACCCGCACCGAGGAGCAGCTCACCGAGGCCGGTGCGCTGGCCGCGTACCGCGAGCACTTCGGCATCGTGCTCGACCGGCTGCCGACCGCACCCGGGGCCGGACCCGAAACCGCATCCGGGGCCGGACCCGAAACCGCACCCGGGGCCGCGCCCGAAACCGCATCCGAAACCGCATCCGGGGCCGCGCCCAACGCCGCCCCGGAGGCCGGAAACTAGGCCCGTCGCAGCCCCGTCGGGGGTGCCCAGGCGCCGTCCCGCGTCCCCACCCGGCGGGCGGGCACCCCGGCCCAGATCTCGCCGGGCCCGGTCGAGCGGGTGAGTACGGCGTTGGCCCCCACCACGGTGCCCGCGCCGACGGTCAGCACGCCCTCCTTGCACACCACCTTGGCGCCCGCGCACAGCACCGCGCCGTCCTCGACCACCACCCGCCGCATCGCGCTGCGCTCCTGCGGCACCCACGGGTCGGCCCGGCCGATGGTCACGCCGTTGTAGAGGGTCACGCCGGCTCCGAGCGTGGTGTACGGGTGCAGGACGGTGCCGAAGCCGCGGTGGAAGACGATGAGTCCGGGCCCGATCTCGCAGGCGGCGGGCACCTCCATGCCGTAGAGCGCGAGCGCCTCCTGGACCAGGCGGCCCAGAAGGCGGTGGCGTCGGCGGTAGACGAGGGCGGTGACGAGGGACATCCACTCATTGTGGCGATCCGGCGACCGGGAGTCGCGGCTACTTGACGTCCGGCACCGCGGTGTCGTTCTTGAAGGCCTCGAAGACCTGCTTGGACTTGGCGGCGTCCCACTGCACCGCGGACTCGCCGGTCCTGGTGTGGTAGTCGGCGTTGCCGATCGGGACGGTCATGGTCTTGCCGCCGCCGCCGTTGACGTCCTTCATGGCGAGGAAGAGCGAGCCCAGGTCGGTCAGCCCGCAGTCCTCGTCGACGATCAGGGTGCCGAGCGCCGAGTCGACCAGCGGGTAGAAGGTGAACGGGTTGAGCACGGTGCCCGGGGAGGCGGCCTGGTGGGCGAGGGCGCCGAGGAACTTCTGCTGGTTGCGCATCCGGCCGAGGTCCTGGTCGGCCATCTGGTGGCGCTGGCGGACGAAGGCCAGGGCCTGGGTGCCGTTGAGGGTCTGGTCGCCGGCCTTGAGGTCGAGGCCGGAGTCCCGGTCCTTGATGTCCTGGTCGATGTGCATCTCGACGCCGCCGATGGAGTCGACGATGCCGGCGAACCCGGCGAAGCCGATCTCGGCGTAGTGGTCGATGCGGATGCCGGTGTTCAGTTCGACGGTCTGCACCAGGAGCCGGCCGTTGCCGGTGGCGAAGGCCGAGTTGATCTTCGAGGTGGTGGCCTTGACGGTCTTGCCGGCGCTGGTCCTGAACTCGGGGATCGGCACCCAGGAGTCGCGCGGGATGCTCATCAGGGTGTTCCCGTGGTCCCCGACGTGCAGGATCATCATCGAGTCGCTGCGCTTGCCCTCGACGTCGTGGCCGGTGTGCATGGTGTCCATCTGGGACTCGCTGAGGCCGTCGCGGCTGTCGGAGCCGACGATCAGCCAGTTGGTGCCCTTGCCGGCGGCCGGCCGGCCCGGGTAGTCGGCCAGCACGTTCTCGTGGTTGAGCTTGGAGTCCGCCCAGAACCAGGTGGACACCGAGGTCACCATGACGGCGATCAGCAGGCCGAAGACCGTCCACTTCACGATCCGCCGCCGCGGCCAGCGCCGGGCCTGGGCGCCGGTCGGCCGCGCACCGCCGGGACCGCCCGGGCCGCCGGGTCGACCGCCGCCGGGGCCGCCCGAGCCCGGCCGTCCGGGGCCGCCGGGGGCGGCCTGCGGCGGGACGCCGCCGAGGCGGGACGGCTGTTCCGGCTGCCGCGGGCCGGGCGTGCCCGCCCCGCGGGGGTTCAGCGACGCCGGCAGCGGCGGCTCGGCCGCCGCACCGCCGCCGTTGCCTCCGTAGGGGTTCCCGCCGCCGCCCGGGCGGCCCTCCTGCCACGTGTTCATGCCGTCGAGGATGCCCGACCCCGCTTCGGCTGACTCCCCCCGGGGCCCCTGCCAGGCCTCTTGTAGCAGTTTTGATGCACGCGCCGGATCGCTCCGGCGCGAAACGCGCCCGTCACCCCCGTTCCGCTTGCCGAAACGATTCTTGACCGGTTCGAACGGACCGTGTTTGCATTTCGGACATGGACCAGGGTCGGGCACTCACGCGTCGGCGGCACGTCGACCTGCAGCGGGTGTCCGGTTCGCTCTGTCGTCGCTGAAGCGCGCCCGTCGAACACACCGACCACCGTCCGCAGCAGCCGAGCAGAGGCCGCTGCGAAGCGCTCCCGCTTCCAGCCAGAGGTGAACCATGGCCACCGTCCTGTCCGTTTCCGGCTCCCCCTCCGCCACCTCCCGCACCACCCGGCTGCTGCGCCACGTCGACGCGCGCCTGGTGGACCGCGGCCACCGGGTGATCCCCTTCGAGGCCCGCAGTCTGCCCGCGCACGCGCTGCTCTCGGGCGACTTCGACCACCCGGCGATCGTCGCCGTCACCGAACTGTTCGCCCGCGCCGACGGTGTGGTGATCGGCACCCCCGTCTACAAGGCCGCCTACTCGGGTCTGCTCAAGGCCCTGCTGGACGTCCTCCCGCAGTACGCGCTGGCCGGCAAGGCCGTCCTGCCACTGGCCACCGGCGGCTCGTCCGCGCACGTCCTCGCGGTGGACTACGCGCTGCGCCCGGTGCTCAGCTCGATGGGCGCCGGCCACATCACCCAGGGCTGGTTCGTGCTCGACCGCCACATCACCGCCGGGGAGGACGGCCGGACCCTCGTCGAGTGCGAGACCGACGCCCGGCTGGTGCCGGTCGTGGAGGGCTTCGCCGACGCCCTCGAACGGTTGGCCGCACCGGTGCTGACCGGCTGAGCGGCGGCCCGCGCGACCCCGTACGGGGCGACCCCGAGACGGCCCGCGGCACCCCTTAGGGGGGAGGGGAGCCGTACCCGTAGAACCTTGGTTGCAGCGCTTCATTCCGACGGAGGACGAGCCGTCCGGAGCCGGCTCCTAACGTGGTTCTCACGTCCCCGCCCCTCCGCGAGCGGCCCGCTTTCGTCGGGTCCGCGGCCCGACCGTGCCGGAAGGTTGGGGGTCAACGGGTGGACCACTTCCGAGGAGAATCCAGTGACGACGGCAGCAGCCGTGTACGACCCCCAGCTTCCCGGCGGACCGTCCGCCGTCGCGGCCTCGGCCCGCCAGGTGACCAAGGCGTACGGATCGGGCGAGACCGAGGTGACCGCCCTCGACGCGGTCGACGTGGACATCCAGCGCGGCCGCTTCACCGCGATCATGGGCCCCTCGGGCTCCGGCAAGTCCACCCTGATGCACTGCCTGGCGGGCCTGGACACGGTCAGCAGCGGACGCATCCGGATCGGCGACACCGAGATCACCGGCCTCAAGGACAAGCAGCTGACCAGGCTGCGCCGGGACAAGATCGGGTTCATCTTCCAGGCGTTCAACCTGCTGCCGACCCTGAACGCACTGGAGAACATCACCCTGCCGATGGACATCGCCGGCCGCCGGCCCGACCAGGCCTGGCTGGACCAGGTGGTGGAGACCGTCGGCCTGGCCGGCCGGCTCAAGCACCGCCCGACCCAGCTCTCCGGCGGCCAGCAGCAGCGCGTCGCGGTGGCCCGCGCGCTGGCCGCCCGGCCCGAGATCATCTTCGGCGACGAGCCCACCGGGAACCTGGACTCCCGGGCCGGCGCCGAGGTGCTGAGCTTCCTGCGCCGCTCGGTGGACGAACTGGGCCAGACCATGGTCATGGTCACCCACGACCCGGTCGCCGCCGGCTACGCGGACCGCGTGCTCTTCCTCGCCGACGGCGTGATCGTCGACGAGATGCACGCGCCGACCGCCGACTCCGTCCTCGAACGCATGCGCCGCTTCGACGGCAAGCGCACCAGCTGATCGGCGGGACGACCAAACCATGCTGCTCAAGACCTCGCTGCGGAGCTTCTTCGCCCACAAGGGGCGGATGGCGCTCTCACTCGTCGCCGTCGTGCTGTCGGTCGCCTTCGTGTCCGGCACCCTGGTGTTCTCCAACACCGCCACCAGCACCTTCTCCAAGCTGTTCGCCGCGACCGCCTCCGACATCTCGGTCCAGCCGCCCAAGCCGGCCGACGACGAGGAGCCGCCGGCCGGGGACAAGCCCGCCACCGTCCCGGCCTCGCTCGCCCAGCGGGTCGCCGCGGTGCCGGGCGTGAAGAGCGCCGTCGGCCAGGTCATGGTCGGCAACGCGATCCTGGTCAACCCGGCCACCGACAAGCTGGTCGGCCCGACCACCGGTGCGCCGACCCTGGTCGGCAACTGGACCGACACCCCGCGCAACCCGGTGCGGATCACCTCCGGGCACGTCCCGCGGAACTCCGGCGAGCTGGTGCTGGACGCCGACACCGCCAAGAAGGCCAAGCTCGGCGTCGGCGACCGGATCCGGGTCGACAACGCCGGCGGGCAGCACCCGTACACGATCGTCGGCATCGCCACCTTCACCACCACCAACCCGGGCGCCGCGCTGGCCTTCCTGGACACCCCGACCGCCCAGCAGGTGCTGCTCGGCGAGCAGGCCTACACCTCCGTCGAGGCCTTCGGCGACGGCAGCCGCAGCAACGACCAGCTCAAGACCGCCGCCCTCGCCGAGGTCGGCACCGGCTACCAGGTCAAGACCGCGGCCGAGCAGAAGGACGAGAACACCAAGTCGATCGGCAGCGGCCTGAACTTCATGAAGTACGCGATGCTCGGCTTCGCCGGCATCTCGCTGATCGTCGGCGGCTTCCTGATCATCAACACCTTCTCGATGCTGGTCGCCCAGCGCACCCGCGAGATCGGCCTGCTGCGCGCCATCGGCGGCAGCCGCGCCCAGGTGAACGGCTCGGTGCTGGTCGAGGCGCTGATCCTGGGCGTGCTCGGCTCGACCCTCGGCGTGGCGGTCGGCCTGGGCGTCGCGTTCGGGCTGATCAAGCTGATGAACGCGATCGGCATGGACCTCAACGCGAGCGACCTGGAGATAGGGCCCGACGTCTTCGCGGCGGGCTACGCCGTCGGCATCCTGATCACCGTCATCGCGGCCTGGATCCCGGCCCGCCGGGCCAGCCGGATCGCGCCGATGGCCGCCCTGCGCGACCACGGCACCCCGGCCGAGGCCCGCTCCAACCTCGTCCGCTCGATCCTCGGCGTGCTGCTCACCGGGGGCGGCGCCGGGCTGCTGGTGCTCGCCGGTACGGCCGACAAGGCGGGCACCGGCGGCGAGTACCTGGGGCTGGGCCTGCTGCTCACCCTGATCGGCTTCGTGGTGCTCGGCCCGCTGCTGGCCACCGTCCTCATCAAGGTGCTCGGGGCCCTGCTCCCGGCCCTGTTCGGGCCCTCCGGCAAGCTCGCCCAGCGCAACGCGATGCGCAACCCGCGCCGGACCGGCGCCACCGCCGCCGCCCTGATGATCGGGCTGGCACTGGTGATCGGCTCCTCGGTGTTCAGCGCCTCGGCGGTGCGGTCGGCCAGTGCGCAGATCGACAAGTCGGTGGGCGTGGACTACATCATCCGCGGCGACCGCACCGGCGTCACCGCCGAGATGATCGACGCGGTGAAGCGCACCCCGGGCATCGACCACGTCACCACCGAGAAGGACCTCGACGCGAGGTTCCAGCTGCCCGACGGCACCACCAGCCGGGCCGGGGTCGCGGCGGTGCCGCCGGCCTTCTTCGCCACCGACTTCCGGCTGCCGGTCGCCTCCGGCACGGTGGACTCGATCGGGCGCGGCTCGCTGGGCATCGGCGAGGCCTTCGCGACCGACCACCACCTCAAGGTCGGCGACAGCGTCACCGTCCGCTACGCCGGGGGTCACACCCAGGTGCTCCCGGTGGGCGTCGTCTTCGGGAAGGACTCGCTCTACGGGGACGCCTCCTTCGTCGACTTCGCCACCATGGCCGAGGCCGTCCCGGCCGCCGACCGGCCCGCCGACCGGACCTTCTACGCCAAGGCCGCCTCAGGCGCCGACGTCGCCAAGACGCTCACCGCCCTGGAGGACGCCCTCCGGCAGTACCCGCAGCTGACCGTCAAGGACCAGGCGGGCTACAAGGAACTCGTGCAGTCCCAGGTCAACACCCTGCTCTACCTGATCTACGGCCTGGTCGGCCTGTCGATCACCGTCGCGGTGCTCGGTGTGGTCAACACCCTGGCGCTGTCGGTGGTGGAGCGGACCCGCGAGATCGGCCTGCTGCGGGCGATCGGGCTCTCCCGCCGCCAGTTGCGCCGGATGATCCGGCTGGAGTCCGTGGTGATCGCCCTGTTCGGCGCCGTGCTCGGCACCGGGCTGGGGCTGGCCTGGGGCGTCACCGCCCAGCGGGTACTGCGCGACCAGGGCCTCGGGACGCTCTCCGTCCCGACCACCACGGTCGTGGTGACGCTGGTCTCCTCGGTGGTGATCGGTCTGGTCGCCGCCCTCGTTCCGGCCTTCCGGGCCGGACGGATGAACGTCCTCGCGGCCATCGCGACGGACTGACCCGACGACGGGGGACGTCGGGTCGACCCCACGGGGGAACGGGGGACGGGGGGCCGGGGGCCGGGTGCGAACACGCGCCCGGCCCCCGCGCCGTGGGACGACCAGGACCGTCCGGGCAAGCCCGTGGCACCGGGTGCACCCCGTCCCGCCGACCGGATCGGCCCCGTTCACCGCCGTTCACCCCGTGCGCCGAACCTGCGCCGAACCTGCACCGTTCCCCCGCCGATTCGGGCCCCGGGGAGCGGAGCGGTACGGTGATCTCGATCACGGCGCCGGTGCCACCCTTCGGGGGACCGGGAACCGACGAACCGGGACGAGACGGAGACGTGTCGGCACCGGTACGGTTGGCCCCGATGAACACCAAGGCTGCTGAGGAGCTGCCGGCTGTTTCCGTGATCATGCCGGTGCTCAACGAGGAACGACACCTGCGCACGGCGGTCCGGCGCATCCTGAATCAGGAGTACCCGGGACCGATGGAAGTGGTGATCGCGCTCGGTCCCTCCACCGACCGCACCGCCGAGATCGCGGCCGAGCTGGTGGCCGAGGACCCGCGGGTGCGTACGGTGGAGAACCCCACCGGCCGCACCCCCGCGGGGCTGAACGCCGCGATCCGGGGCTCGCAGCACCCGATAGTGGTGCGCGTGGACGGCCACGGCCTGCTAACCCCCGGCTACATCGCCACGGCGGTCCGGCTGCTCGGCGAGATGGACGCCGCCAACGTCGGCGGCATCATGCACGCCGAGGGCGAGACCGAGTGGGAGCACGCGGTCGCCGCCGCGATGACCTCCAAGATCGGCGTCGGCAACGCGGCCTTCCACACCGGAGGCCTGGCCGGTCCGGCGGACACCGTCTACCTCGGGGTGTTCCGGCGCGAGGTGCTGGAGAAGCTCGGCGGCTACAACGAGGAGTTCATCCGCGCCCAGGACTGGGAGCTGAACTACCGGATCCGCCAGGACGGCGGACTGGTCTGGTTCACCCCGCAGCTGATGGTGACGTACCGGCCCCGGCCGTCCGTCCGGGCGCTGGCCAAGCAGTACAAGGACTACGGCCGCTGGCGCCGGGTGGTCACCCGCTACCACCGCGGCTCGGTCAACCTGCGCTACCTCGCCCCGCCGAGCGCGCTGCTCGCGGTGGTGCTCGGCCTGGTGCTGGGCGCAGCCGTCCACCCGGCCTTCCTGGCGGTGCCCGGCGTGTACCTGCTGGGCATCCTCGGCGGCTCGGTGGTCGAGGGCCGCGGCCTGTCGCTGCGGGCCAAGGCGCTGCTGCCGGTGGCGCTCGCGACCATGCACCTCAGCTGGGGCTTCGGCTTCATCACCTCGCCCCGCTCGCTGGCCCGCCGGGTGATAGGGAGTGTCCGCCCGTCCGCCAAGGACGTGCTCTCCCAGACCGGTTGACCCGGTCGGCCCGCACGCTGCGCCCCGGACCGGCTACCGTCGGTCCGCATGGGGACAGTTGAGGACGGCGCGGCCGCGGCCCGGATCGAACCGGGCGCGGACGTCGACGAGCGGGCCGCTATCGGCGCCGGCACCAGGGTCTGGCACCTGGCCCAGGTCCGCGAGGACGCGGTGGTCGGCGCGGACTGCGTGATCGGCCGCGGCGCCTACATCGGCCCGGGCGTGCGGATCGGCGACCGGGTCAAGGTGCAGAACCACGCGCTGGTGTACGAGCCGGCCGTGGTCGAGGACGGCGTGTTCATCGGCCCGGCCGCCGTGCTGACCAATGACCGCCACCCCCGCGCGGTCACCCCCGATGGCCGCCTCAAGAGTCAACTCGACTGGCACGCCGAGCCAGTGACGCTCCGTCGGGGTTGCTCCATCGGCGGCCGGGCGGTGCTGGTCGCCGGGGTGACGGTCGGCCGCTGGGCGCTGGTCGCGGCGGGGGCGGTGGTGCACCGGGACGTCCCGGACTTCGCCCTGGTGGCCGGGGTGCCCGCCCGCCGGATCGGCTGGGTCGGCCGGGCCGGCGAGCCGCTGCGCCCGGCCGGCCCGGGGCTCTGGAACTGCCCCCGGACCGGCGAGGGTTACTGCGAGACGGACGGAACACTCAGGCAGTTGTAGTCACTTGGCGCAGACGTCCTCGTCGTCCGCCTGCACCCGCTGGAGGTCCTTGGGCGCCTCGGTCGGCTGCTGCGGCGCGGCCGCGAGGACGTCCTTGCCGAGCACCAGCAGCAGCGGGTCCTTCGGGCCGGCCTTCGGGTTGGGCCGGACGGCGTCCGGGGGCAGTCCGAGGGCGGCGGCCAGCGCGGCGGCCCCGGCCTCCTGGCCCGCAGGGTGGGACACCGTGGTGGTGGCGGCGGGCGGCGCGTCGGAGCCGACCGCGGCCCGGGCGAAGCCCTTGGCCTTGAGCTTGTCGACCGTCGGCCCGGACTGTCCGCGGGTCCCGCTGCCGTTGCGCACCGTCACCTGGACGTCCTTGGCGTCCACCGCCGGGGTGGTGGCGCTCGGCGCCGCCGGGGCCGGCGCGGCCGGGGTGGTGGCGTCGGCGGGCGGGGTGGCCGTCTCGGTCAGCGAGCGGTCGCCCGCGATCATCGAGAAGACCTGCCCGGCGTCAGGCTGCTTCAGGATCAGCCGGTCCTTGTCCTTCGGGTCCTCCAGCACCGGCACGGTGGTGAAGGTGATGTTCTTGGTGTCCACCGTGCTGATGTCCTGGGCCAGGTCCTTCAGCTTGTCGACGCTGCCGATGCCGGAGTCCACGGTGAGCGCCTTGGTGGCGGCGTCCGCGAGCTGGTAGAGCTTGCTCGGGCTGGTCAGGGTGTCGCCGCTCTTGACCTTGCGGATCATCGAGCTGATGAACTGCTGCTGGAGCGGGATCCGGGTGAGGTCGCCGCCGAAGCCGACGGCGTGCCGGGTGCGGACGAAGGCCAGCGCCTCCTCGCCCTGGACGACGTGGCGGCCCTTGGACATCTTCAGGTGCGAGTCCTTGTCGTCGATGTCCTTGGCCGCGCAGACCTCGACCCCGCCGACGGCCGTGGAGAGCGTCTTCACCGCCTCGAAGTTGACCTGCACGAAGTGGTCGACCCGGATGCCGGTCACCTTCTCCACGGTCTTCCAGGTGCAGCCCGCGTCGCGCCCGTCCTGGCCGAGGCTGTTGTTGAACATGTCCCGCGCCGAGCCCGGGATCTTCTGGCCCTTGTCGCTCCGGCACTCCGGGATCGGCACCATCAGGTCGCGCGGGATGCTGACCACCGTCGTGTTGGAGCGGTCCTTGGCGACGTGGAACAGCAGGGTGGTGTCGGCGTGCCCGGTGCTGCCCGCGTCGCCGTACTCGCGTCCGAGGCCCTGTCGGCTGTCGGTGCCGATCACCAGGATGTTCAGCGCGTCCCCGGCGGCCTTGGGCCGCTCCTCCTCGTTGCCCAGCTGGACCTTGACCGAGGTCAGGTTGCTGTTGAAGTGCTGGTACAGGTAGTACGCCCCGCCGCAGCCCGCGACCATCACCAGGGCGCCGGTCCCGGCCGTCCACTTGAGCACCCGTCGGCGCCGCTGCCGTTTGGCGGCGGCGGCCGCCCGCCGCCGGCTGTCCCGGCGGCCCTCACCGGCGGGTGCGGCGGGCGCCGCCGCGGGGCCGGCGCCCCTGCGGCGCTGCTGCCGGGGGATCCCGTCGGCCGGTCCGGTCCGGTACTGACCGGTTTCCGGCTGTTCCTCGTACACGGGGAATCCCCACCTCCGACCGGTCACGGCTGCGGGCCGCCCGTACTGGTGGCCCGATCCGGACACACTAGACGAGTCGAACGGCCTCATCGTTCCGGGTGTGATCTCCGTCATGCGGGAGCAAAGCGTCGGTAAAGCCACAGTCGGGTGCGGCATTTCCCCCGAGGGTGCCGCCGACCTGCGGCGCGGCCCGGGTCAGCGCTGCGCGCAGGCGTCCACGTCGGCGGTGCGTCCCTCGAAGGTGGGCGAGGCGCTCGTCGAGGGTGACGCCGCGGTCCCGTCCGAGCCGGTACCGGTGCCGGAGGCCGCTCGCGGGCTCGCCCCGGTGTCCGGCGCGGGCGGCCGGACGGCGACCTGCCGGTCGTCGCGCAGCGCGTCGAACAACTGGGTGGTCTGCGGTTGGACGAACTCGTCCCGGTCCGAGTCGTAGCGGTACGGACGGCGCGGCGCGGTCAGGAACACCACGTCCGGCGACGGGATGCCGCGCAGGTTCTGGGTGAGGTCGTACAGCGCGCCGAGCGAGGACAGGCCGCCGTCCGCCTTCACCGACGAGGTGGCCGCGTCCAGCACCGGCCACAGCTTGGCCGGGTTCAGCAGCACCCCCTGCGACTGCACCTTGCGGATCAGCGAGGCCAGGAACTGCTGCTGACGGCCCATCCGCTGGGTGTCGGAGCCGTCGCCCAGGCTCTCCCGGACCCTGACGTAGCCGAGCGCCTGCTCGCCGTGCAGCATCTGGCGGCCGGCCGGGAGGTCCAGCTTGGCGTCCTTGTCGTGGATCGGCTGCGGCACGCACACCTCGACCCCGCCGATCGCGTCGACCATGGTCTTGAAGCCGCTGAAGTCGAGGATCACGTAGTGGTCGATCCGGATCCCGCTCAGCTGCTCGACGGCGCGGATCGAGCAGGCCGGACCGCCCAGCTCGAACGCCCAGTTGAACTGCATCGTCCCCGGCTTGCTGCGGCTGCCGTCCGGCTTCTCGCAGGAGGGCACGGTGACCATGACGTCGCGCGGGACGGAGACCGCCGTCGCGTGCTTCCGGTCGGCGGCCAGGTGCAGCAGGATCGTGGTGTCCGAGCGCGGGGTGCCGGCCTGGCCGCCGTACGAGGAGTTGCTGCCGGAGCGGTCGTCACTGCCGATCAGCAGGATGTTCTCGGCGCCCCCGGCCCCGGCCGTACGGCTCGGGCGTTCGGCCTCCAGCTTGGCCAGCAGCCGGTCGGTGACCGAGTCCGTCCGGATGTTGCCGTCCAGTTTGCGGTACGCGATCCAGAGCAGCACCCCGGTCGCGACCAGCAGGAACGCGACGACGCCGGCGGTGATCATCAGCCACCGCCGGCGCCTGCGCGGGCGTCCGGGTGCGCTCGGGGGAGCGTCCTTCGGGGGAGTCTCGTCGGTCGGGGGGTGCTCGGTGTCGTCCTCGGCCATGGCAGGGATCCCTACCCGCCGGGCCGCCGCCGGGGGTCAGCCCAGGCGCACAGTCACCCGTTCGGATTCGGCCCGCTTCTCCCACTGCCCGTCGTCCAGGCCCTGGGAGTTGCGGCAGAGCACCACTGAGGCGCCGGCCGCCAGCGGGGCCAGCAGACCGGCCTCCAGACCGGTCCAGTCGTCGAAGGAGAGGGTGGACATCACCCGGTCCCCGGGCTTGAGGCCGAGGCGCACGGCGCCCTCCCTGGCCAGCGCGACGGTCTGCTCACCGGTCAGCTTCAGCGGCAGCCCGTCCACCGAGGTCTCCAGGGCCGGGCCGTCCGGGGCGACGGGGGAGTAGGGGGCGAAGCGGTCGCCCTGACCGGGGACCTCGGCGGCGTAGTCGAGGAAGCCGTCCGGGCGGTGCGGGAAGCGGCCGCCGAGCGGGCGCAGGGCGAGCGCCACCCGCTCGCCCTCGCAGGCCTGGGCGGCCTCCAGGCCGTCCGGGCCGCTCACCACCAGGTCGGCGGCGGCCGGGTCGCCGGCCGGCACCGCCGTCACGCCGACCGACCAGCAGGCCAGCAGCCAGACGGCGCTCTGCCAGTGGGCGGGCAGCAGCAGCGCGGCGCGGTCGTCCGGGCCGGCGTTCAGTTCGTCCTGGAGGAGGTTGGCGGTCTTGGCGACCCAGTTGTCGAAGGTCCGGGCGGAGAGCTCCACCCGTTCACCCGTGGCGTCGTCGTAGAAGGTGACCAGCGGGGCCGCGGGATCGACCGAATGGGTGCCGCCGCGCAGGTAGGCGTGCAGCAGCTCGACGGGGGTGCGGGCATCGGCAGCGAATGGCGCAGTCATGGTGCGCCCCAGCCTACGGCCTTCGGGTGGTAGGCCGGGAGGGGCCGCAAGGCGGGCGCGAGGCGGCATGGCGAGTGGTCCGGTTTGCGGCGACGATCCCCCTCATGCACCTCTCACGCAAAGCTGTGCGCCTTTCAGACCCGGCCGTGCACCCCTCGAACAGAACCGTGCGCCTCCCGTTCCCGGCCGCGCTGCTCGCCGGCTGCACCGCCGCCCTGCTGCTCCAGCCCGCTCCGGCCGCCTCCGCCGTGCCCCTTGCCCCCACCGGGCAACAGGACTTCCCCGGCGGCGGGACGACCGTCTCGCTCCCGCTGCCGGCCGGGGCCGGGCTCGCACCGAGCACCACCCGGCCGTTCGAACTCCTCGGCGTCGGCTGGGACGGACCGGCCGGCGCGCTGGCCGGCGGAAGCGTCCGGGTCCGCACCCGGGACGCGGCCACCGGCCGCTGGGGCGACTGGCACGCCCTGGAGGCCGACACCGACGACGGCCCGGACCGCGCCCCGCACGGTGCCACCGCCCCGCTGTGGACCGGCCGCAGCGACGGCGTCGCCGTCGAGGTCCGGCCCGGCCCGGCCGGACCGCCGCCCGGACTGCGGCTCGAACTGGTCGACCCCGGCGCCGGCGCACCCGCGCCCGCCGCCCCCCGGACCGTGCCCGCCGGGCCCGAGGCCGTCGACGGCGCCCACCAGGCGCCGCGCCCGGGGATCGTCACCCGGGCCGGCTGGGGCGCCGACGAGTCCATCCGCGAACCGGGCTTCGAGTACACCGGCCCGGTCCGCGAGGTCTTCGTCCACCACACCGCGACCGCCACCGACTACGCCTGCAGCGACGCCCCCCGGGTGATCAGGTCGATCTACCAGTACCACGTCAAGACCAGTGGCTGGCGGGACATCGGCTACAACTTCCTGGTCGACCGCTGCGGCACCATCTACGAGGGCCGGGCCGGCGGAGTCGACCAGCCCGTCCACGGCGCCCACACCCTGGGCTTCAACACCGACTCCTCCGGCGTCGCCGCGATCGGCACCTTCGTGGACGCCACCCCGCCCCAGTCCCTCCTGAACGGCATCGCCGCCCTCGCCGCCTGGAAGCTCGGCCTCCACGGCCAGGCCGCCGACGGGCACACCAAGCTCACCTCGGCCTCCGACGCCAGCCGCTACCCCAAGGGCACGGTCGTCGACTTCGACGCCATCTCCGGCCACCGGGACGCCTTCAAGACCGAGTGCCCGGGCAAGGCCCTCTACGCCCGGCTCCCCGCCCTGCGCTCCGCCGCGGCCGGGCTGCAGGCGCCGTAGGGCCCGGCCCGCCTTCCGGACCCCAGCCGCCGAACTCCCGCCTCCCGCTGGGCCGTTCCCGCGCGCGCCCCGGCCTGTCGGCGCCCCCGCGTATCGTTCATAGCCCCAGGGACCACAGGAGGCGACGGCAGTGACGGGCGGCGGCGAGGCGGTACGGCGCTGGCGGCCGGGCTTCCCGCTCGACCCGGTCCGGACGCTGCTGCCGCTGCGCCGGGGCCCGGCCGACCCCTCGTACCGCACCACCGGCGACGGCGCCGTCTGGCGCGCCTCCCGCACCCCGGCCGGGCTCGGCACCCTGCGGGTGCTGCCGCACCCCGGCGCGGGAGAGGTGGAGGCGACGGCCTGGGGGCCGGGCGCCCAGTGGCTGCTGGAGCGGCTGCCGGTGCTGCTCGGCGCCGAGGACCACCCGGAGGCGCTGGTGCTGCCGCCCGGTCCGCTGCGCGACGCCCAGCGCCGCACGGCGGGGGTGCGGCTGACCCGGACCGGCCTGGTCCTGGAGTCCCTCGTCCCGGCGATCCTGGAGCAGAAGGTCACCACCGACGAGGCCTACCGCGCCTGGCGCACCCTGCTGCGGGACTTCGGCGCCCCGGCGCCGGGGCCGGCCGAGGGCATGCGGGTGGCGCCGTCGGCCCGGGAGTGGGCGATGGTCCCGAGCTGGGAGTGGCACCGGGCGGGCGTCGACCCCAAGCGCTCGGCAACGGTGCTGCGCGCGGTGCGGCTGGCGCCGCGCCTGGAGGAGGCCTCGGCGATGGGCCACGAGGAGGCCTTCGCCCGGCTGACGGCGGTCCCCGGCATCGGCGTCTGGACGGCCGCCGAGACCCTGCAGCGCAGCAACGGAGATCCGGACGCGGTCTCGGTCGGGGACTTCCACCTGCCCAACCTGGTCGGCTGGGCCCTGGCCGGCCGGCCGCGCAGCGACGACGCCCAGATGCTCGCCCTCCTGGAGCCCTACCGCCCCCACCGCCACCGGGTCTGCCGCCTCCTGCTGGCCACCGGCACCCACGCCCCCCGCTACGGCCCGAGGCTCACCCCCAACGACCACCGCCGCCGCTGAGCGGAGGGGGGAAGCCCTACCGGACCTCGATGAAGGCGTCGGCGCTGCGGTCCGGGCGGGCCCGGGGCGGTTCGGCGGGGCGGCCGACGGCGACGGCGCCCATCGGGTCCCAGTCGTCCGGAAGGTCCAGGGCGGCCCGGACGGTGTCACGGCAGAACATCGTGGAGGACACCCAGGCGGAGCCGTAGCCCTCGCCGGTGAGGGCCACCAGCAGGTTCTGCACGGCGGCGCCGGCCGCGACGGTGAACATCTCCCGCTCGGCGGTGGCCCGGCGCCGGTCCGGGTAGTCGTGCGAGCCGTCCGTCACCAGGCAGGGCACCACTAGGTACGGCGCGTCCCGCAGGACGTCGCCGCGGGCGGTGCGCCGGGCGATCCTGGCCTCGTCCCAGCCGTCGAGTTCGCGCAGGTCGCGCTGCCAGGCGTCGAGCATGGCGTCGAGCAGCCGGGTGCGGGTCCGGGCGGACTCCAGCAGGACGAAGCGCCAGGGCGTGGTGTGGTGCGGGGCGGGCGCGGTGACGGCGGCGGCCACCGCGCGCCGGACGGCGGCCGGGTCGACCGGCTCGGCGGTGAAGGAGCGGACGGTGCGCCGCAGGGTGACGGCCTGGCGCAGCGCCTCGGAGGTGCCGAGCCGGAACATGTCGTCGACGGCGGGCCGCACCAGCGGCCGGGTGCCGGCGCCGTCCTCGGTGGTGACCAGGTGGCCGAGCCCGCGCACCACGGCGACCGGCACGCCGCTGGCCTTGCCCTTGACGAGGTCGGCGGCGGCGGCCAGTTCGTCGGCGGTCGCGGTGACGGTGAGCACCAGCTCGTTGCCGTGGCTGTCGGTGCGCCCCCGGTGGTCCTCCAGGACGGACAGCCCGGCGGCACCGATCGCGACGTCGGTGAGCCCGTTGCGCCAGGGTCGGCCGAAGGTGTCGGTGACGACGACGGCCAGTCGGCAGCCGGTGAGCTGCTGGAGCCGGGCGCGCAGCGCCCGCGCCGAGGCGTCCGGGTCCTCGGGCAGCAGCAGCACGGTGCCGGGGGCGGTGTTGGAGGCGTCGACCCCGGCGGCGGCCATCACGAAGCCGTTGCGGTTCTCCACGATCCGGACCGGCCCGCGCCGGGCGACCACCCGGACGCTCTCGGCGTCGATCGCGGCCTCCCGGTCGACGGCGTGCAGCAGCCGGCCCTCGGCCTTGCTGACGATCTTCGAGGTGACCAGCAGGATGTCGCCGTCCCGGTACGTCCCGGCCTTGGCGATCAGTCCGGCGAGGTCGGCCCCGGCCTCGATCTCGGGGATCCCGTCGACCCCCAGGACCTCCATCGCCGCCGTCACCTCCGGACCTGCTCCGCCAGTGCCAGCGCCGCCCGGGCCATCTCGGCGGTGGCCTCGACGTCGGTCATCAGCAGCGGGACGGCCCGGCAGGCGATCCCGGCGGCCTCGACGGCGTCCACGGCCCCGGCGTCCACGGTGTCCACCAGCCAGCCGTCGATCAGCGCGGAGCCGTAGTTCAGCGCGACCGCCTCGGCGGTGGCCTCGACGCCGACGGCGGCGAGCACCTTGTCGGCCATGCCCCGCACCGGCACCCCTCCGATGATCGGGGAGAGCCCGACCACCGGCGCCGGGGCGGCGGCGACGGCCTCCCGGATGCCGGGGACGGCGAGGATGCTGCCGATCGAGACCACCGGGTTGGACGGCGGGAAGAGGATGACGTCGGCCTCGGCGAGGGCCTCCAGGACGCCGGGCGCGGGCTTGGCGGTGTCCGCGCCGACCGGGATGATCGCCTCGGCGTCCACGGCGGCGTGCAGCTTGACCCAGTACTCCTGGAAGTGGACCGCCCGGGTGCCCTGCTCGTCGGTGATCCGCACGTGGGTCTCGACCCGGTCGTCGCTCATCGGCAGCAGTCGCACGCCGGGTTGCCAGCGCACGCACAGCGCCTCGGTGACCTGGCTGAGGCTGTACCCGGCGGTGAGCATCTGGCTGCGGACGAGGTGGGTGGCGAAGTCCCGGTCGCCGAGCCCGAACCACTCGGGGCCGACGCCGTACTCCTTCATCTCCGCCTTGATGGACCAGGTCTCGTCGGTCCGGCCCCAGCCCTGCTCCTCGTTGATGCCGCCGCCGAGGGTGTACATCACGGTGTCGAGGTCGGGGCAGACCTTGAGGCCGTAGAGGTGGATGTCGTCGCCGGTGTTGCCGATGACGGTGATCTCGTCCTGCGGTCCGACCGTCGCGAGGAGTCCGCGCAGGAAGCGCGCCCCGCCGATTCCGCCTGCCAGTGCCACGATGCGCATGGGGTCATCCTGCCACGGTCGGACTCCTCGTCAGCCCGCGCTCAGTGCCGCTCGGACTCGGCCGCGTGCGCGTGCTGTTCGGGGACGGCGGAGGCGGCGCCGTACTGGTTCATCTCGGTCAGGCCCGGGGTGTAGAGGTGGATGGAGACGGCGGGTTCGAGTGCGCCGTTGACCACCTCGTGCAGGTATCCGGAGGAGAACACCCGCTGTCCGCCGGGGCGCAGGGTGCGGGCGGCCTCGCCGCTGTGGGTGAGGGAGCGTTCGATCAGCTCGCCCCGGACGACGGTCATCACGCCGGAGGACTCGCCGTGGTCGTGGAAGCCGCTGCTCTGGCCGGGCAGCCAACTGAGCAGCCAGACCTCGTAGCCGGGGCCGGTCTCCAGCCGGGCGTACCAGCGGGTGAGGGCGTCGTAGCGGACCAGCGGCTCCCAGCGGGCGCGGTCGGCGGCGATCTCGCGGACCAGCCGGGCGTACCCGGCGACGGTGGTGGGGTGGGCGGGCAGGTCGGTGCGGGCCAGGTGCGGGAAGGCGAGCGGGTCGCCGGCGATGGAGACGTCGCTGAGGCCGTCGGCCCAGCGGTGCCGGTCGGCGCGGCCGGGGGTGCGGGTGGCGGAGAGGCCGCGGCGGGCGAGCTTGCTGCGGTCGCGGTTCCGCTTGCGGATGCGGATCATGCGCACGGGAGTCGTCCTCGGATGGGTCGGCTGGTCGGGGAGCAGCCGGATCCGGGATGTCCTGGGGCGGGATCTCGCGGGCGGCCTCTGTGCTTCCTGGCGGCGGCGCGCGGTGGGACGCGGGCGCCTAGATACAGCAGGTACAGAGGCGACAACAGGAGTTCACGGCACGGCGGAGCGTGGAACCGCTCCGGGGGCTGGCGAACTCTGACATAGAGCACAGGACACCGCATGTGCGGGGCCGGTGTCAAACCGAATGATGCGGCATTCGAGTGGGTTAGGTCCGGATCTTGCCCGGATGGGGTGATTCATCACTCTCTATGTTTCGATGGGAAGAACGCCGGGAAGGCAGGCCGATGACCGGCCTGTGCCGGTGACCGTGCGTCACCCGGCAAGTGGTTGCGAACGTTTCTGTGCCATCCAGGGCTTTCGGGCCGGAGGTCCGATGTGTCCGGATATGCACACTATTCGTAACGGCTTGGTGCCAGGGAGTGAATCCCGGCCTCAATACCAGAGCTCGGCTTGACTGGGCCAGAGTGACGCAACTGTAATTTCACTCGTGTCGTCAGCCGCACGAGGCAACGGCAACCACGGGGACGCCAAGTAGGGGCAGAGGAGGCGCGCCACATGAGCGAGCTCTTTGAGCTGTTGATCGGGGATGGCATCACGGAGGAAGAGGAGGAATTCGGTTGGCAGGAGCGCGCGTTGTGCGCCCAGACCGACCCGGAGTCCTTCTTTCCCGAGAAGGGCGGCTCGACCCGCGAGGCCAAGAAGGTCTGCCTCGCCTGCGAGGTCCGCTCGGAATGCCTGGAGTACGCGCTCGCCAATGACGAGCGCTTCGGCATCTGGGGCGGCCTCTCCGAGCGCGAGCGCCGCCGGCTCAAGAAGAGCGCGGTCTGACCGGGGTGATCCCCGGCCCCCGCTGACCCTCCGCCAGTCGCGGACCGTCACAAAGCTGTACGAGCGCCTCACCGCGACGGTGGGGCGCTTTCGTGCTCCCGGGACCCCCTCCGCCGTCCCGGACCCCGCTTCTTCACCGCCTCCGCACCGGCACCGGGCACGAGGCGGCCATCCGGAGCCGTTAGTGTGGTGCGCCATCCGGTTGCCGTTCACCGGCTGTGTCCACCGAGAACTGGGGCCCGCGCACTCGATGACCGTCTACAGCCACCAGAGCGGCTTCACCGCTTCCAGGCCGCCCGCCTATCCGCGTCACCTGGTCACCGCGGTGATCGTCTCGCACGACGGAGCCCGCTGGCTGCCGCAGGTCCTGGCCGGCCTGCTCGGCCAGGACCGCCAGGTGCAGCGGATCCTCGCGGTCGACACCGGATCCACCGACAACTCCCCGCAGCTGCTCGCCGACACCCTGGAGGACTGGCTTCCCGAGAGCGGTCCGCTGGTGCTCGGCCGCCGGGTCGGCTTCGGCACCGCCGTCGCCGAGGCCGTCTTCAACAGCCCGCCGCTGCGCCCCGAGGACCTCCCGTACCGGCTCGACCCCTCCGGCTACGACCCGGTCACCGGTGGCTGGGACGACTTCGGCGACCCGCTCGCCCAGGAGGACGACCTCGGCCGCGGCGGCCCGCGCGAGACCCAGCCGGTCGAGTGGCTCTGGCTGCTGCACGACGACTGCGAGCCGCAGACCGACGCGCTGCGCCGCCTGCTCCAGGTCGCCGACTCCACCCCGAGCGCCGGCGTGGTCGGCCCCAAGCTGCGCAGCTGGTACGACCGCCGGCAGCTGCTGGAGGTCGGCGTCACCATCGCCCGCTCCGGCCGCCGCTGGACCGGCCTGGACCGCCGCGAGCAGGACCAGGGCCAGCACGACCAGGTCCGCCCGGTGCTCGCCGTCTCCAGCGCGGGCATGCTGGTGCGCCGGGACGTCTTCGAGGAGCTCGGCGGCTTCGACAAGGCCCTCCCGCTGATGCGGGACGACACCGACTTCTGCTGGCGGGTCAACGCCGCCGGCCACCGCGTCGTGGTCGCCCCCGACGCCGTGCTCCGGCACGCCGAGGCGGCCAGCCGCGAGCGCCGCGCGATCGACTGCGGCCCCGCCCACCCGCACCGGGTGGACAAGGCCGGCGCGGTCTACTCCCTGCTCGCCAACTGCAAGGGCGCGCTCTTCCCGTACGTGCTGCTGCGCCTGGTGCTCGGCACCCTGGTGCGGGCCGTCACCAACCTGCTCGGCAAGGACCCGCGCCAGGCGGTCGACGAACTGGCCGGCCTCGGCCACGAACTCGTCCGCTTCCCACGGCTGTTGGCCGCGCGCAAGCGCCGGGCCCGGACCCGTGCGGCGGACGCCCTGGACGACCGCACGCTCTTCCCGGCCCCCGGCGCCACCACCCGGCTGGCCGTCGAGGGCGTCATCGGCTCGCTCGGGATAGGGGGCGGCGACGACTCCGGCAGCCGGCACGGCTCGGTCGAGGCCGGCGGGGACGAGGACGGCGAGGACCTCGTCGTCGAGCAGTTCGCGCTGATCAAGAAACTGGCCCGGCGCCCCGCTCCGGTGCTGTTCGCCGCCCTGCTGGTGTTCGCCCTGATCGCCTGCCGCAGCCTGCTCGGCAGCGGCGAGCTGTTCGGCGGCGCGCTGCTTCCCGCCTCCGACGGCGCGAGCGGCCTCTGGGCGATGTACGCGGACGCCTGGCACCCGATCGGCACCGGTTCCAGCGCCGCCGCACCGCCGTACCTCGGCGTGCTCGCGGTGCTCTCCTGGCTGCTGTTCGGCCACGCCGACCTCGCACTGACCCTGCTGGTCGTGCTCACCGTCCCGCTCGCCGCGGTCAGCGCCTACCTGGTCTCCCGCCCGCTGCTGGACTCCAAGCTGGTCCGCGCCTGGGCCAGCGCCACCTACGCCCTGCTGCCCGCCGCGACCGGCGCGCTCGCCCAGGGCCGGATCGGCACCGCCGTGCTCGCCGTGCTGCTGCCGCCGCTGGCCCGCGCCGCCGCGATCTCGGCCGGTCTCGGCATCCGCCGGGAGAGCGCCGCCAAGGGCGCCCGGCCCGGCTGGCGGCCGGTCTGGATGACCGTGCTGCTGCTCACCCTGGCCACCGCCTTCGTACCGCTGACCTGGGCACTCGCCGTACCGCTGTGCCTGGCGATGCTGGTCTTCGCGGTGCTGCGCGGCGGCGCCCTCGGCTCCGGCGGGACCGCGCTGCGGCTGCTCGGCCTGCGCGTCCTGGTGATCCTCGCGGTGCCCGTCGCGCTGCTCGCCCCCTGGTCGCTGAAGGTGCTGTCGCACCCCCAGCTGCTGCTGCTGGAGGCCGGGCTGCCCGGTCTGCACGGCGCCGGGGCGAGCGGGGCCGGACTGCTGCTGGTCAACCCCGGCGGTGCCGGGGTGCCGCCGGTCTGGCTGTCCGCCGGTGTCGTCCTGGCCGCGCTGGCCGCGCTGCTGCGCGCCGACCGGCGCCGGGCGGTGCTCGCCGCCTGGGGCGCGGCCGGTGCCGGACTGGTCTTCGCGGTCGTCGTGGCGGGTACCTCCGTCACCCCGGCCTCCGGCGGCCAGCCGGTACCCGCCTGGGCCGGCCCGGCCACCCTGATCGCCGGGATCGCCCTGCTCGCCGCCGCCGCGATCGGCGCCGACGGCGCCAACGCCCGCGTCGCCGGAATCGCCTTCGGCTGGCGCCAGCCGGTGGCCGCCCTGGTGGTGGCCACCGCCGTGCTGGCCCCGCTGGGCACCGGCCTGTGGTGGGCGCTGACCGGCGCCGGCGGTCCGCTGCAGCGCTCCCAGGCCGACCAGGTGCCCGCCTTCATCGCCGAGGAGGCGGGCACCACCGACCGGGCCCGCACCCTCGTCGTCACCGGGCAGAAGGGCGCCGTCCGCTACACCGTGGTGCGCGGTTCCGGTCTGACCCTTGGCCAGGCGGAGTCCACCGTCGACCCGGCGACCGGCACCCAGGACGGCCTGAACAAGATGGTCGGCAGCCTGCTGGCCGGCTCCGGCGCCGACCAGGCGAACGCCCTGGCCGGCTACGGCATCGCCTACGTGCTGGTCGAGCGGCAGGCCGTCGCCGCGTTCAAGGACGTCCTGGACACCACCCCCGGCCTGGTCAAGGCCAACCAGGAGGGCGACACCGCGCTCTGGCAGGTCAACGGCGCCCCCGCGGTGCGTGCGGTGATCACCGCCCCCGGCGCCAATCCGGTGGTCGTCCCGGCCGGGGTCCGCGACCTCGCCACCACCGTCCCGGCCGGTCCGGACGGCCGGGTGCTGCGGCTCGCCGAGTCCGCCGCGCCCGAGTGGAAGGCCACCGTGGACGGCACCGCCCTGGAGTCCGTCACGGTCGACGGCTGGGCGCAGGGCTTCAAGCTCCCGGCCGCCGGCGGCAAGCTGAGCGTCACCCGGGAGGGCAGCCTCGCCCACACCGGCTGGATCTGGGCCCAGGTCGTGCTCGGCCTCACCATCCTGGTGCTGGCCCTGCCCGGCCGCCGCAGCCACAAGGACGACGACCTGCCCGAGGAGGCGGTGGCCGCCGCCGCGCTGGCCGCCGCCCAGGCGCAGACCCCCGTCCCCGGCAGCCGCCGGGCCCGTCGGATGGCCGAGCGCGGCGAGGGCGGCGAGCCCGGCGCCGAGGAGGCCGGGGTGTACGAGGGCCGGCCGGGCGCGATCCCGCCGCAGCCGACCGGCGAGCCGGTGGCCGGGGCGGTCCAGGAGGCCGAGCCGTACACCGACCCGTACCAGACGTACCAGCAGGCCGACCCGTACAGCTACGACCAGTACCCGGCCCAGCAGCCGGTGGCCGCGCCGTACGGCAATCAGGGCTACGACGGCCAGGGCTACGACACCCACGGGTACGACGGGCAGCAGCAGGGCTACCCCCAGCAGGGCTACGAGCAGTACCCGCAGGAGCAGTACGGCTACGACCCCTACCAGCAGCAGGGCGGCCAGCCGCAGCAGACCTGGCTGCCGGGCCAGCAGCAGGGCGAGCCGTACTACGACCCCAACGAACCGGGCGGCCCCGGGAACTACCGCCCCCACCAGCACGGATCGGGGAGCTGACCCGCGATGAAGAAGCCCGCTTTCAGGAAGAAGTCCGGCACCGGGGACGAGCAGCCCTTCGAGCCCGCCGCCGAGTCGGTCGAGGCTGCGGGGCCCGCCCGCCCGGCGGGGAAGGGCCTCGGCCGGTCCGCCGGGAAGACCACCCAGTCGCTGCTGGCCGCGGCCGTGGTGCTGGCCGCCGTGTTCGGGATCGCCGAGGCGCGGCCGCCGGCCGGCCAGGCCAAGGCCGACGGCGGGGCCGCCCCGAGCAGTGCCCAGGTCGAGCGGACGGCCGCGGTCTGCCCGCAGCCGTTCCAGGGCCTGACCGGCTCGACCACGCTCAACGCCTACACCCCGCCCGGCACCGGCTCGGCCACCGGCGGCGCCGGCTGGCTGTCCGACCAGGCCGCCCCGGTCGCCCCGCCGACCACGGCCCCCTCGGCCCCGGCGACCCCCGCCGCGACCGGCACGCCGGGCGCGGCCCCGAGCGGCTCCGGCGCCCCGGCCACCCCGGCCCCGGACAAGAACGCCGCGCCCGCCGACGCCAGGCTGACCCTCGCCAAGCCCGGCGTCCCGGTCACCGGCCCGGCCACCAACGGTGACGGCGCGCCCGGCACCGGGGCCGTCGCCACCGGCGCGCTCGCCCCCGGCTTCACCGTCACCCAGACCACCGTGGTCACCGAACAGCGCGGCATGGGTCTGTCCGGCCTCACCTGCACCCCGGAGAGCACCGGCTTCTGGTTCGCCGGGGCCAGCACGGCCGGCGACCGGGTCGATTACGTCAGCCTGGTCAACCCCGAGTCCTCGGCCGCCGTGGTCGACATCAAGCTCTACGGCGACAAGGGCCTGATCGACAACGACGCCGCCAACGGCATCACCGTCGCCCCCGGCAGTTCGCAATCCGTCCTGCTGTCGACCATCAGCAAGGGCGCCGTCAACGACCTCGCCGTGAACGTGGTGGTGCGCTCCGGGCGGATCGGCGCCGGGCTGCACGCCGCCGACGGCGCCAAGGGCGCCGACTGGATCCCCGCCTCCGCCGACCCGGCCCCCACCCAGGTGCTGCCCGGCCTGCCCGCCGACACCGCCGCGGCCCACCTGGTGGTCTGGGCACCGCCGGAGGACGACGCCGACCTGAAGATCCAGCTCTCCGGCAAGAACGGCTGGTTCACCCCGGCCGGCAACGAGTCGATCCACGTCAAGGCGGGCATGGTGGCCGCCGTCGACCTCGGCAAGGTCACCCGGGACGAGGTCGCCGGGCTGCGGCTGTCGCCCAGCGACGACAAGCACCCCACCAAGATCGTGGCCGGGCTGCGGGTCGACCGCACGGGCGGCAACGGCAAGAGCGACGCGGCCTGGCTCTCCGGCAGCGCCCCGGTCGGCGCCCGGGCCACCGTCGCCGACAACCGGGCCGGCGCCTCCACGCTGTTCCTGACCTCCACCGGCGACGCCGCCACCGTCAAGGTCACCGCCTCGGCCGGCAGTGGCGGCGGCACCCCGGCGACCAAGGAGGTCCAGCTCCCGGCCGGCGGTACGGTCGCCATCCCGGCGCCCGAGCCCGCCGGGCTGAACGGCGTCTTCGCGCTCACCGTGGAGACCGAGTCCGGCGGCCCGGTGGTGGCCGCCCGAATGCTCGCCATCCCCACCAAGGACGTGCCGATGTTCACCGTCCAGGCGCTGCGCGACGACCACAGCACCGTCCAGGTCCCGCAGGCCACCCAGGACCCGGGCGTCGTCCTGCGCTGAGCACCGGGGGCCGGGGTCGGTCCGGCGGGATCCGCCGGACCGACCCCGGCCCCCGGGAGGTCAGTCCTCGTCGTAGCGCGGGTCGATCGCGTCCGGCGACAGTCCCAGCAGCTCGGCCACCTGCTCGATCAGGATCTCGTGCACCAGCGCCGCCCGGTCCTCCCGGGTCTTCGCCCGGATCTCCACCGGCCGCCGGTACACCACGATCTGGCTCTTGTGCCCCTTCTGGCCCGGCAGCACCCGGCCCAGCGGCACGCCGTCCTCGCCGTCGGCGCCGTCCACCTCGTGCAGCGGCACCTCCTGCACGGCGAACTCCACCTCGATCAGCTGCGGCCACCGCCGCTCCAGCCGTTCCACCGACTCGCGCACGTAGTCGTCGAACAGTTCGGAGCGGGTGAGCGAGATCGGCACCTGGGGCGGCGCCAGCGGGCCGCGCAACCCCCTGCCGTGCCGGTCGCGGTGCCGCGGGCGGCGCGAGGGGCCTGTCGATGACTGCGGTGCGGAGCTGTCCATATCACTGCCGAGAGTAGTCCTTGGCGGGTCGGAAGTGGACCACTCCGACGGGGGAATCGCCGGGGCGGGGCGCGTGCCCGGACGGCCGGAGCGAGCCCGGCGGCGGGAGCCGGGTGGCACGCCCGGGGGTGCGCACGGGGGCGCGGACCGCGACACGGCGCCCCCGCCGGGCAGGCGGTCTTCGCTCCCCGGCGGGGAGTGCGGTACCGTCCACCCTCGTGAGCTCTGTACGTCGTTGTTCGCGGACCGCGTGCGGCCGACCGGCCGTCGCGACGCTGACGTACGTCTACGCGGACTCCACCGCCGTCCTGGGCCCGCTCGCCACCTACGCCGAGCCGCACTGCTACGACCTGTGCGCCGAGCACGCCGAGCGGCTCACCGCCCCGCGCGGCTGGGAGGTCGTCCGGCTCGCCGCCGAGGCCGGTCCGCTGCGCCGCAGCAGCGACGACCTGGAGGCGCTCGCCAACGCCGTCCGCGAGGCCGCCCGCCCGCAGACCCCCCGTCAGGGCCGGTCCCCCGAGGGCGAGTCCACCGAGGGCGGCCGCCGCGGCCACCTGCGCGTCCTGCGCTCGCCCGACAACTGACGACTCGCCCCGCGCCGCCCGTTCGCCCGGCCCGGGTACGCTGCCCGTCTGACCTCACCGCGCCCGTCCACGGGCGGGCGGGGTGGCCCGACGTATCGATCAGCACAGAACCAGGGTGGAGCCGCAGTGCGCGACCTCAAGCAGCTCGTGAAGGCGTACGACGTCCGAGGCGTCGTCCCGGACCAGTGGGACGAGAGCCTGTCCCGGGCCTTCGGCGCCGCGTTCGTGCAGGTCACCGGCGCGTCCGCGATCGTGGTCGGCCACGACATGCGCCCCTCCTCCCCGTCGCTCAGCCGGGCCTTCGCCGAGGGCGCCGCGGCCTACGGCGCCGACGTGGTCGAGATCGGCCTGTGCTCGACCGACCAGCTCTACTACGCCAGCGGCAAGCTCGACCTGCCCGGCGCGATGTTCACCGCCAGCCACAACCCGGCCCAGTACAACGGCATCAAGCTCTGCCGGGCCGGCGCCGCCCCGGTCGGCCAGGACACCGGCCTGTCCGAGATCCGCGAACTGGTCGAGTCCTGGACCGCCGAGGACGACACCGTCACCGTCCCGGCCAAGGACGTGCAGCCCGGCGCGCTCTCCGCCCAGGAGACCCTGCGCGGCTACGCCGACCACCTGCTCGGCCTGGTCGACCTCACCGCGATCCGCCCGCTGAAGGTCGCCGTGGACGCCGGCAACGGCATGGGCGGCCACACCGTGCCGACCGTCTTCGACGGCCTGCCGATCGAGCTCGTCCCGATGTACTTCGAGCTGGACGGCACCTTCCCCAACCACGAGGCCAACCCGCTCGACCCGAAGAACCTGGTCGACCTCCAGGCCAGGGTCCGCGAGGTCGGCGCCGACATCGGCCTGGCCTTCGACGGCGACGCCGACCGCTGCTTCGTCGTCGACGAGCGCGGCGAGCCGGTCTCCCCGTCCGCGATCACCGCGCTGGTCGCCGCCCGCGAGATCGCCCGCGCCCAGGCCGCCGGCGAGGCCGAGCCGACGATCATCCACAACCTGATCACCTCCTGGACCGTCCCCGAGGTGGTCCGCGAGCTGGGCGCCACCCCGGTGCGCACCCGGGTCGGCCACTCCTTCATCAAGCAGGAGATGGCCGTCACCGACGCCGTCTTCGGCGGCGAGCACTCCGCCCACTACTACTTCCGCGACTTCTGGCGCGCCGACACCGGCATGCTGGCCGCGCTGCACGTGCTGGCCGCGCTCGGCGGGCAGCCGGGCACGCTCTCCGCGCTGACCGCCGAGTACGACCGCTACGCCGCCTCCGGCGAGATCAACAGCACGGTCGCCGACCAGGCCGCCAGCACCGCCGCCGTCCGCGCCGCCTACGCCGGCCTGGAGGGCACCGCCGTCGACGAGCTGGACGGCCTCACGGTGGCCGGCCCGGACTGGTGGTTCAACCTGCGGGCCTCCAACACCGAGCCGCTGCTGCGCCTCAACGTCGAGGCCAAGGACCCGGCGAAGATGGCCGAGCTGCGCGACGGCGTGCTCGCCGTCGTCCGCGCCTGAGCGGACCGCGCCTGACCGAGGCGCGCGGTGCCCCGGCCGGTAGGGTTGCCTATCGGCCGGGGCACCTCCGTGCCACCCCCGAACTTTGGAGAGCCCTCATGAAGCTCGAATCCTTCCTGCTGGAGATCCTGGTCTGCCCGCAGTGCCGGGCCGCGCTCACCGAGGGCGGCACCGAGGAGCACCCCGAACTGCTCTGCACCGGCGCGGACTGCGGCCTCGCGTACCCGGTCCGCGAGGGCATTCCGGTCCTCCTGGTGGACGAGGCCCGCCGCCCGGCCTGATCCTGTTGGGGCCCGACAGCCCCACCCGCGCCCGCCGACCACAGGACAGCCGGAGGCCCGCCGCATGCTCGACGACACCCTGCTCGACGACCCGGCCGCCCTCCAGCGCGCCGACCACGACCGCGCCCTGCTGGCCCTGGCCGGCGCCGGCGCCCGGGTCCGCACCGCGCTGCGGCAGGCCGACACGGCCGGCCTCGACCGGCTGCGCCCGGACGGCCGCCCGCGCGCCGTCCTGGTCGCCGGGCACGGCAGCGCCCTGACGGCCGCCGAGATCCTCGCCGCGCTGGGCGGCTCCGCCGCCCTGGTCACCCCGCTGCCGCCGGTCGAGGCCGCCGCCCCGCGCGTCGACCGGGCCGGTGCCCCGCCCGTGTTCACCGCCGGACTCGGCTGGCAGCTGCCCGGCTGGGCCGGTCCGCTCGACCTGCTGGTGATCAGCTCCGCCGACGGCGGCGAACAGGGCCTGATCGGCCTCGCCGAGCAGGCCTACGCGCGCGGCTGCGCCATCGTCGTCACCGCCCCGGCCGGCAGCCCGCTGGCCGAGGCCGCGCTGCAGGTGCGCGCGCTGCCGCTGCCGTACGTCACCGCGGTGCTGCCCGAGGAGGGCCGGCCCGCCGCGCCGGCCGCCGAGCCGGACCTCCCGGCCGAGGATCCGGCCGCGCTGTGGTCCCACCTGACTCCGCTGCTGGCGCTCGCCCAGAAGCTCGGCCTCACCCAGCTGCCGTACGACGCGCTGCCGGCCGTCGCCGACCTGCTGGACGCCACCGCCGTGCGCTGCCGCCCGGACGCCGCCGCGTACACCAACCCGGCCAAGGGGCTGGCCGCGCGGCTGGCCGGGACCGTCCCGCTGCTGTGGGCCGAGGGCCCGGTCGCCGGGGCCGCCGTCTCCCGGTTCGCCGCCCAGCTCGCCGACCGGGCCGGCCGCCCGGCGCTGGCCGGGTCGCTGCCGCAGGTGCTCACCGCCCACCGCGGCATGTTCACCGGCCAGTTGGGCGCGGGCGCGGACCCGGACGACTTCTTCCGCGACCGGGTCGATGAGCCCGACCCGCTGCACCTCCAGGTGCTGCTGCTCCGGCACGTCCCCGGCACCGGAACCCCGGATCCCGCGCAGGAGCAGGACGGCCCCGCCGAGGTGACGGAGGACGACGAGCGCCCGCGCAGCTTCGGCGCGAGCCGCGCGCACCGGCTGGCCGCCGCCCACGACGTACGGCTGACCGAGTACGCGAGCACCCGCCCGGACCCGCTGCACGCGCTGGCCGACCTGATCGCGCTGACCGACTTCGCCGCCGTCTATCTGGGGCTCGCCGCCGCGCAGTCCTGAGCCCACCCGACAGGCGCTAGTCTCGGCGCATGAGCACAGAGGGTGGGACCAAGGCACTGGTGGCGGCGCTGTCCGCGAACCTGGCGATCGCGGCGGCCAAGTTCACCGCCTTCGGGTTCACCGGCTCCTCCTCGATGCTGGCCGAGGGCGTGCACTCGGTGGCCGACTCCGGCAACCAGGTGCTGCTGCTGATCGGTGGCAAGCGGGCGCGCCGGGCGGCGGACGAGGAGCACCCGTTCGGGTACGGGCGCGAGCGCTACGTCTACGGCTTCCTGGTGGCGATCGTGCTGTTCAGCGTCGGTGGCCTGTTCGCGGTCTACGAGGGCTGGCACAAGGTCAACCACCCCGAGGCGCTGGACTCCTGGGGCTGGGCGGTGGGCGTGCTGTTCTTCGCCATCGCAATGGAGGGCTGGTCCTTCCTGACCGCGGTGCGGGAGTCCGTCAAGGCCAAGGGCAGCCAGGGCTGGGTGCAGTACATCCGCACCGCCAAGGCTCCGGAGCTGCCGGTGGTGCTGCTGGAGGACACCGGCGCGCTGATCGGCCTGGTGCTCGCGCTGTTCGGCGTCGGGCTCACCGTGATCACCGGCAACGGCGTCTGGGACGGCGTCGGCACCCTGTGCATCGGCGTCCTGCTGGTGGTGATCGCGGTGGTGCTCGCGCTGGAGACCAAGTCGCTGCTGCTCGGGGAGTCCGCCGACAAGGAGTCGGTGCGGCGGATCCGCGCCGCGCTGGTGGACGGCGAGGCGGTCACCGGGGTGATCCACATGCGCACCCTGCACCTCGGCCCGGAGGAGCTGCTGGTCGCCGCCAAGATCGCCGTCAACGCGGAGGACAGCGCCGAGCGGGTGGCGCGGGCCATCGACGCCGCCGAGGAGCGGGTCCGCGCGGCCGTCCCGATCGCCCGGGCGATCTACCTGGAGCCGGACGTCTACAGCGCCGAGAAGGCCGCGGCCGGCGAGGACCCGGCCGCCACCCCGGGCGGGCCCGGCCCGGACCCGGGGCACTGACGGGCCGCCCGCCCGGCCGTCCGCCCCGGTGGTTCCGGGGTGGGATCCCGGTCGGGCGGCGGTCGGATCCGGCGCTCGAAATCGGTCATCCGCGGACGGCGGGTGGGGCGGCCGGTGTAGATTCGTCACCAGAGCCAGAACGTCGCTGCTGATGGCGGTCGATCGGCGGTCCGCACCCGTAGGGTGTGCGCCGGTCGAGGGAGAGAGGTCCTCCGGCGGTTTGTGCTGCGCAGCGGGGAACCGGTCCGTGATCCATGGACCAGGTCGCCCCGGCGTAGCCGTGCACCCGTACGGCCCGCCATGCGCAACGCACATCCGGACCTCGGCCGTGCCCCACCCCCATCAGCGAGGAGCAGACGCATGTCGACCGACATCACCGGTGACTTCAAGGTCGCCGACCTTTCCCTGGCGCCGTTCGGCCGCAAGGAGATCCAGCTGGCCGAGCACGAGATGCCCGGCCTGATGTCCATCCGCGCCGAGTACGCCGAGGCGCAGCCGCTGGCCGGTGCCCGGATCACCGGCTCGCTGCACATGACCGTCCAGACCGCGGTGCTGATCGAGACCCTCACGGCGCTCGGTGCCGAGGTCCGCTGGTGCTCCTGCAACATCTTCTCCACCCAGGACCACGCCGCCGCGGCCATCGCCGTCGGCCCGCAGGGCACCCCGGAGAACCCGCAGGGCATCCCGGTCTTCGCCTGGAAGGGCGAGACCCTGGAGGAGTACTGGTGGTGCACCGAGCAGGCGCTGACCTGGCCTGACGGCAAGACCCCGAACATGATCCTGGACGACGGCGGCGACGCCACCCTGCTGATCCACAAGGGCGTCGAGTTCGAGAAGGCCGGTGCCGCTCCGGACCCGTCCACCGCGGACAACGACGAGTTCCGGATCATCCTCGAGCTGCTCAACCGCACGCTCAAGGAGACCCCGAACAAGTGGACCGAGGTCGCGGCCACCATCAAGGGCGTGACCGAGGAGACCACCACCGGTGTCCACCGCCTGTACGAGATGCACCGTGACGGCCAGCTGCTGTTCCCGGCGATCAACGTCAACGACTCGGTCACCAAGTCGAAGTTCGACAACAAGTACGGCTGCCGCCACTCGCTCATCGACGGCATCAACCGCGCCACCGACGTCCTGATCGGCGGCAAGGTCGCCGTCGTCTGCGGCTACGGCGACGTCGGCAAGGGCTGCGCCGAGTCGCTGCGCGGCCAGGGCGCCCGCGTCATCGTCACCGAGATCGACCCGATCTGCGCGCTCCAGGCCGCGATGGACGGCTACCAGGTCGCCACCCTGGACGACGTGGTCGAGACCGCCGACATCTTCATCACGACCACGGGCAACAAGGACATCATCATGGCCTCGCACATGGCCCGGATGAAGCACCAGGCCATCGTCGGCAACATCGGCCACTTCGACAACGAGATCGACATGGCCGGCCTGGCCAAGCTCGACGGCGTCGTGAAGACCGAGGTCAAGCCGCAGGTCCACGAGTGGCGCAAGGCCGACGGCCGCACCGTCATCGTCCTCTCCGAGGGCCGCCTGCTGAACCTGGGCAACGCGACCGGCCACCCGTCCTTCGTGATGTCCAACTCCTTCGCGAACCAGACGATCGCCCAGATCGAGCTGTTCACGAAGACCGAGGAGTACCCGATCGGCGTCTACGTGCTGCCGAAGCACCTGGACGAGAAGGTCGCCCGGCTGCACTTGGACGCCCTGGGCGTGAAGCTCACCACCCTGACCCAGGAGCAGGCCGACTACATCGGCGTTCCGGTCGAGGGCCCGTACAAGGCGGAGCAGTACCGCTACTGATGCGGTGAGCAGTGAACGCCGGTGGCCGGCACCCCTGGGCGGGGTGCCGGCCACCGGCGCGTCCGGGGTCAGCGGAGGTTGCTGGTCGTCCAGGTGCTCTCGTCCGCGCCGGTGACGTGCACCAGCTTCAGCAGGCCGGCCGGTCCGCCGACCGGGTCGAGCCGGGGCACGACGTCGGGCGACGTGGAGGCGCAGACCTGCAGGCCTCCCTCGTGCCGACACTGCGAGTCGGGCGGGAGGTCCCTCAGGTCGCCCTCCGGAGCCGCCGTGACGGTGACCGTCTTGCCGCCGACCGCGAGGACGATCCGGGCTTCCCACGGCACCGTGCCGGGGTTGCGGACCACGGCGGCGGAGTCCGGCCGGATCGATGCCGGCAGCCTGCTCAGCCAGAGCGGCATGGGGACGTCCCGGCTGCCGCCCGTGACGGACTCCGCGATCCGGATCAGGTCCCCGTCGGGGATGACCCTGTTTTCGAGGTGCGTCGCCCGGATCACTGCCCACCGGCCGTCGACGGTCTGCCAGCGGAGGACCCGGTCGCTGCTGTCGTAGCGGGGCTCGGACGGATGCTCGACCCAGTACGCCGTCCGGCCGTTGATCGGGGCGGCGGGGACCTTGGCCTCGTCCGGGTGGGTTCCGAGCGCCGGCTCGGGGCCGGGGGCGAGCAGGACGATCTGGAGGCGCCGGAAGCCCAGTTTCGGTTCGACGGCGGTGATGTTGGAACCGAAGGTGCCCGCGGTGTAGCCGAGACCGTGTTCGCGGTCCACCCAGTCGGGCAGCCAGCCGACCTTGAACTCGGAGGTCAGCGCGGGGGTGCCGTCGACGGCCGTCTGGGTGGGGGCCGGCGTCGGGGTGGCCGCGGCCGGTGGAGCTGCGGGCGTCGCGTTCCCTGGCCGGGGCGACATGGCCGTGAGGCCGACCGTGAGCGCCGTCGCGACGGCCACCGCCCCGATCGTGGCTCGCTGACGGGTGCGTAGGCGGGCCCGCCCCCGGGCGATGGACGCGGTGGTGTCGAAGGCGGGCGGCGGAGCGGGTTCGTCGGCCAGGTCCGCCAGGCGGGCGGCCAGAACTGAGTGCGTGGTCATGACGTCCTCTCTGCGGCTGCGACGGGGTGGGGAGTGAGCGTCCTGCGGAGGGCCGCCAGGGCCCGCGAACTCTGGCTCTTGACGTTGCCCGTCGAGCAGCCCAGGGCCTCGGCGGCCTGGTCGATCGAGAGGTCGCAGAAGTAGCGCAGGACGACGGTGGCCCGCTGCCGGGGCGGCAGGGCCGCGAGGGCCCGGCGCAGGTCGAGCGAGGCGTCCAGGTCGAGGCTCGCGGCCAGGGCCTCCGGGTCGAGTTCCGTCCGTACCGTCCGGCGCCACCAGGAGGTGCGCTGCTCGGCGAGGAAGGTGTTGACCAGCGTGCGGCGGGCGTAGCCGTCGATGTTGTCCGCCCGGCTCGCCCTCGACCAGTGCACGTACAGCTTGGTGATGGTCTCCTGCACCAGGTCGTCGGCCCGGTGCCAGTCCCCGCACAGCAGATAGGCCACCTTGCGCAGCCAGCCGCCCCTGGAGGTCACGTACTCCGTGAACTCCGCGTCGCGCGTCTGCTTCGCCATCCGCACCCCCCTCGTCGTCCGGGCGGCGTCTCTCCCGCGCCGTCCGACCCTCTAATGCGCGCAACTGCGGGGAATGTTGCATCACGGGCGCACGTAGGCTTTCGGGCATGCCCAACGGCCGGTACTCGCTCCATGACACCCACGACCACCTGCTGCTCGGTGAGGAGCGCTTCAGCTGCGCGCCCGGGGCGGCCGGCTGGCGGTACGTCTCCAAGACCTACGCGCCGGACGGCCGGGTGCTCGGCAGCGTCGACCTGACGGTGGATTCGCGGGCCCGGCCGCTGCGGATGGAGCTGCGGGCCGGTGGCTGGCAGGTGCGCGGCGGCGCGGTGGACGGGGTCGCCTGGGTGCGCACCGACGCGGCCGACCCGGGTGGTGAGCACACGGTGGAGGGCCACGACCGGGCGCACGGGTTCGCCGGGCGCTCGCCGGGCTTCCTGGTCGCCACCGCCCGGATGCTGCGGTTGCGGGAGGGGGCGAGTGCGCGGGTGCGGCTGGTGGCGTTCACCGAGCCGGTGCTGGCGCCGCGCACCTTCGACCAGGGGTGGCTGCTGGAGGGCGTGGACACCCATGAGACGGACTCGGGGCCGCTGTCGGTCGAGCGGTACCAGGTCGCGGACCTGGAGACGGGGGAGCAGCAGGTCGTGCACCTGGCGGGGGACGTGGTGCTGGCGGCGGAGGGGATCGAGCTGGAGGAGCTGGCGTCGCCGCCGAACGCCTGGCCGGTGGGGGAGTAGCGGGGCGGGGCTCAGGTGGGCTCAGCTCAAGCGGGCTCAGCTCAGGCGGGCGGGGCGAAGCCGGTGGCGGGGGCCGGTGCCGGTGCGGCGGGTTGTGCGGGCTTGACGAAGGACGGCGCGGCGGGGGCGGCCGGGGCGGGTGCGACAGCTGCGGGCGCGAGAGCGGGAACGGGAGCGGGAGCGGGAGCGGCGGGCACGCCGAGGACGCGGTGGGGCCGGTCGTCGGCCGTGACGGCGGGGGCGGCCATCGGGTGCGGGGCGGGCATCGGGACGGGGGCGGAGGCCGCGAACCGCTGCTGGGCGCGCATCCACTCCCGGCGCTGGCGTTCGGTGAGCACCGCGCCCAGATAGGCGGCCGGGTGCAGGCCGGGCGGTACCGGGTGCCCGACCCGGGCGGCCAGGTCGTCGGCCAGCTCGATGGCCATCCGGAACGTCACGCCCGGATCCAACTGGCCCATCCGGCTGAGCACTTGGCGGATCGCGAGCCAGAGCGCCTCGGGCACCGCGGAGAGGTCCATCGCGACCAGCTCGCGGCCCATGTCGTGCAGCAGCTGCGGGTGCACCGGCGGCAGCGGGCCGGCCGCGCCGACCCCGCCCGGGGTGCGCTCGCGGATCACCACCGTCCCCGCGAAGACGTCGCCGAGCCGCTTGCCGTCCGAGTTCAGCGCGGAGGTGATCACGGCCGGGGCGCCGGTTATCGCGATCAGCTCGAAGAAGCCCACCAGCCCGCGCACCAGCGAGTGCCGGAACCGGACCGGTCCGCCGTCGGTGCGCACCACCCGCAGGCCGAGCGCGGCCTTGCCGGCCGAGCGCCCGTTGCTGAGGGTCTCGATCATCACCGGCAGGCCGACCAGGTAGAACACCGTCATCCCGAGCATGGTGGCCGCCAGCGCCGCGCTGTCGATGTCGGACAGGGCGACGCTCATCACCAGCACGGACACGAACAGGGCGGCGAACTCGATGAGCAGGTCGAGCACGATGGCCAGCGCCCTGCTCGGAAGCTTCGCCGTCTGGAGGTCGAGGACGACCGCCTCACCCGTCACCAGGTCGCTCAAGACACCTGTCCGTTCACGCTCATGCGAGAGGTGGGAGTGCGGTTGGATCGGCCCCCCACTGCCCGCTCTCCGCAGTCTGATCCGCAGCCGCAAACATACGGCGCCCGGTGGGCGCACGGGAAGTGAGATCCCGACGGCCGGGGCAGCGGCTGCTGCTGGCATGCTGGGCCCGCACGTGTCCGCACGTACCCGCGCGACCGCTCACGCGCGCCTCGCGCCATCGCCGACCATGGAGCCGCCGAATGGACCTGGACGTCTTCGTCGCCACCCACCAGGGGGAGTGGGCCCGGCTGGACGCCCTCGCCCGTAGGCGCCGGCTCAGCGGCGAGGAGGCCGACGAGCTGGTGGGCCTCTACCAGCGGGTCACCGGCCACCTCGCCAAGGTCCAGGCCGCCGCACCGGACCCGGCCCTGGTCGGCCGGCTGACCAGCCTGGTCTCGCAGGCCCGCAGCGCGGTGACCGGCGCCCGTACCAACGGCTGGCAGGACGTCGCCCGCTACTACACGGTGAGCTTCCCGGCCGCGCTGTACCGCGCCCGTCGCTGGTGGGTGCCGGTCGCGGCCGTCTCGCTGGCCCTCACCGTGCTGCTCGCCTGGTGGATGGCCACCCACCCGGAGGTCCGCAACAGCCTCATCACCCCGGACGAGCTGAGGGAGATGACCCGCCCCGGCGGAGAGTACGAGGCGTACTACTCCGACCGGCCGGCCAGCTCTTTCGCGGCCCAGGTCTGGACGAACAACGCGTGGGTCGCCGTGCAGTGCCTGCTCTTCGGGATCGCTCTGGGCATTCCGGTGCTCCTGGTGATGTGGACCAACGTGGTCAACCTCGGGGTCGGCATCGGACTGATGGCCTCCGCCGGACGGCTCGACATCTTCCTCGGCCTGCTCATCCCGCACGGACTGCTGGAGCTGACCGCGGTCTTCGTGGCCGGCGGCCTCGGCCTGCGCCTCGGCTGGACGGTCATCGACCCCGGCCCGCGCACCCGCGCGGTGGCGCTGGCCGAACAGGGCCGCTCGATCATCGGGATGTCGATCGGCCTGGCGACGGTCCTGGCGGTCTCGGGCGTGCTCGAAGCCTTCGTGACTCCGTCCGGCCTGCCGACCTGGGCGCGCATTTCCATCGGCGCCCTGGCCGAGGTGGCCTTCCTCCTCTACGCGCTGGTGCTGGGCCGGAAGGCCGCGGCGAGCGGAGAGTTCGGCGATGTGGAGGCGGCCGACCGGGCGGACCTCCAGCCCGTCGCCGCCTGAGTCGATGTGATCAACAGGCCGTTGACCTGCTACTCTTCTCGCATCCCGGCCAAACCATTGACGTGGTGAGGGTGGGCTAGTAGGTTTCAACGGTTGGGACTGACTGGACAACGGTCAGCCCCGGGCGCTAGTGTCTACGACACCGCCGAGATCGAGGCAAACGCATTTCACGAAATGCGCACCCTCCGATGAAGCAAATCCCACGGACGGAACACTCCGAAAGCTTTGATAAGCTTCGGAACGAAGTTCGCAGGAAATCCCGCCAGCGGGAATCGGATGAATGAAACTCCGGAAAACGGAGCGGAAAACATCTGGTAAGCTGGAAACACGAAAGAACGAAGCGCCCGGAGGGCCCGCTGGAAGGCGGTCCGAAGGAAGTGTCCGTTCCTTGAGAACTCAACAGCGTGCCA
>NZ_JBVJQR010000045.1:0-1516 GCF_055608425.1 Kitasatospora sp. NPDC036934
AAAGTCTCCTACCAGCGGTGTACGAGGGGTGACAACGCCGTTGATCCTACTGCCCGGCCACTGGCGCCCACGGCCGGTGGCCGAGGAGCGGACGCTCCCGGCTCCCGGCTCCCGGCCCACGGCTCCGGGCTCCGGGGTGGTGGGGCTGGGTGGGGTCCGGTGGTGGGGGTGTGTTGTCGGGGCGGTGTGGGGTGTTGGCCCGTGTCCGGTTCCCGGTGGTGTCGTGGGGGGCTTGTGGTATGTGGGGGCAGATCGGACGAGCTCGCGGGCTCGTTGTCCCGGACATGGCCGAGCAGCGAGAAGGGACGATGGAGCCGCGCAAATAGGCGTGGTGTTGATAAATCAGATTCCACAGAATGGCCTTGGTCGCTTCGTCGTTTGGTCGTTTGGTCGGGCTGGAGGTCATCGGGGTTGGACAGGCGGTGACGATCGTGTCCCGGTCGTGGAGGAGTTCGTCGGTGCACTGCCGCGGGGTGGGCGGATCGTGTTGTCTGGCGTGTTCGGTTCAGCTGTCGGGGTCTTCGCTGGTGGTGCTCGTGGATGGGTGCGGCGAAGGCCCGGGGCGGGACGCGGTGCCGGTGGCTGCCGTGCGTTGACGGTGCGTTCCTGTTCCTGTTCCTGTCCGCAGTGTTCCTGTCCGTGTCCGGTATGTGTGGTGGGGCCCGCTGGTAGCGGGGGAGTGGGGGCGTGGGGGGTGTGGGAAGTCGGGGGGTCCGGTTCTGTGTGCCGCGGGTGGTGGGGGTGGGTGGGTCAGGGGGTGGTGGGTGGCGGGGTGTTGGGGGTGTTGGGGGTGGTGAGGGTGCGGAAGCGCTGGGCGACGATGAGGGTGTCGTCGTCGATGGTCGGGGTGTGGCCGAGGAAGGCGCTCACGCCCGGGCTGCGGAAGAACTCCTGGTGGGCGGTGCGCCAGTGGGTGGCGTTGGTGTAGCCGCGGCCCTCGGCGTGTGCGAAGGCGTCGTCGATCTCCCGCATGGCGACGACCCGTACTTCGGTCAGTTCGATGGTGACGGCGGTGCGGCCTGCGGAGTCGAGTACCGCGAAGCGCTGGCCGGGGGCCGGGAGCGGCTCGCGGGCGTGTTCGTAGATCTCCGGCAGACCGGTGAGCGCGGTCTTGTGGCCGTCCAGGATCGCCGCTACGCCCTGGTCGCGTTCTGGTCCGGGGAAGGCGAGTTCGAGTGTCGGGAGGTCGTCGTCGTGCAGCATCGGGTGAGCGTACGGAGCCCGGCCCGCGGTGATCAACCCCCGGGTCGGTTGCCGCGGGTGGGAGCAGGCGGGTGGGATCGGGGGGTGGGATCGGGGGGTGGGATCGGGGGGTGGGTGGGGTCAGGGCCGGGGGGTGGGCGGGGTGTAGTGCCTGTCTGCTCGGCGGCGCTCGCTTGGAGGAGGTCCTGCGTGAGTGGCTGCCGTGGTGCCCGGGTCCAGGGCCCGGTGGTTGGCGCAGTGGGTGATCGGGAGGACGCGGCGGCTCTCGCAGCGGGCGGCGGGGTCGGTCAGGAAGGCGTCGGTGGTGAGGGCC
>NZ_JBVJQR010000045.1:1613-40201 GCF_055608425.1 Kitasatospora sp. NPDC036934
CCTGGGGTGGCTCTGCCCGCCGGGGTGGGGCGGGTCGGCGTGGTGGGGCGCAGGGTGGCGGCCAGGTGGGCGGGGGTGCGGTTGGGGGGCGTAGTCGCGTTCGTGTAGGTGCGCGTCCTGGTGCGGCGTTGGGTGTCTGTCGGGGGAGGTGATGCGGGTGGTGGTCGCCGCCCGGTGCGGGTCGGAGCGGGACGCCGCCGCCGGTGCCTCGCCGCGCTGGTGCTCGCCCGGTTCGGCGCCCTGGTGCCGGCCCAGTGGGCCCGGGGGCCAGGGCAGGTGGCCGGTGGTGGTGCCCGTCTCGTTGTCGGTGGTCGTGGCGTGCGTCTCGAGGGCGATCTCCACCGCCATCGGACCCTCCCTCTCCGTGCCTGCCTGGCCGCGTCCGCCTGGGCTGTGCCTGTCGGGTTGTGGCTGTCGGGCCGCGTCCGCCTGGGCTGTGCCTGTCGGGTTGTGGCTGTCGGGTTGTGCCTGTCGGGTTGTGCCGGTTCTGCCCGGCTGTTTCCGGGGGCTGGCGGGGTGGTCGTGTCCGGAGGCTGCCGTTGGTGGTGGGCCGGCTAGGTGTAGCGCTCGAACAGGGCTTGGAGGTAGTCCTCCAGGCGGTGGGTCAGCAGTGGCGCGTTCAGGTCGGTGCGGCCCAGATCGTGCCAGGGCACGGCGACCTTCTCGGCGTCCGGGGCGAAGGCCAGGGCGTCCAGCAGCCGCCAGTACAGGTGGTCGGGGCCGGTGGCGGTCAGGGTGCCGCCGGCCTGCCGGTAGGCGTCGGCGAAGGCCATGCCCGCCGGTACGCCGTGCAGCAGGGCCAGGGCGGTGGAGCAGTGGGCGACGTCCAGGTCGGCCGGGCCCCAGGAGGTCTCCACCCAGTCGACGACGCCGCTGACGGCCAGCGAGGCGCCCTCGCCGGTGAACAGCACGTTGCCGGGGTGGAAGTCGCGGTGCAGGAAGCAGGCCCGGTGCTCGGGCGCTGTTCGGCCGATCACCCGCACCGCCCGCTCCCACAGCCCGGCCCGCGTGGTGGCGGCCGGGATCCGTACCCGCTCGGGGGAGGTCCACGCCTGCCAGGCCCGCGGGCGCAGCTCCTCGGGTACGGCCAGGGCGTGGACGGCGGCCAACTGCCGTGCGAGCAGCGCTATCCGGCGCGTCACCTCGCCGTCCTCCTCGAGCCGTACCCGCCCGGGCAGGTGGCTCATCAGTAGTGACGGGTACTCGCACCGCTCGCCCCGGGCGTCCACCGCGCGCAGCCGGGCTGCCGGGACGCCGGTGTCGGCCAGCAGCTCCAGCACCCCGGCCTCGCGCTCCAGCAGCCCCGGCGCGTGGCGCAGGTAGAACGGTTTGACGAAGGAACGCAGCACCAGCGCGTCGCCGCCCGCGTAGCCGCCCGCGTCGCCGCCCGCGTCGCCGCCCGCGCTGCCGGTATCGCCTCGGCTGCCTCCGCCGGGGCGGGGTGCGCCGCCGGGGTGGGGTGCGATGTCCAGGCGGAGCATCCGCGAGGTCCACCCGCCCCGCAGTTCCCGGGCCCGCGCGATCCGCTCGCCGGGTGCCAGGGCGTCCTCCACCCACCGGTGTGTGCCGGCCCACTCCCGGCCGTCGTCGTCGATCATGGGCGACCACCCTACGCCCGCCCCCGGCGCCCATCGCCGCCCATCGCCGCCCATCGCCGCCCATCGCTGCCCCGGCCCTGCGGGCAGCAGCGGGGGGGTCGGGGGTGGGCCGGGGGCGGGCAAGGGGGTGGCCGGGTGTGGAGGGGTGTCAGGGGACGGGGGCGGCGTCGCGGGCTTCGGCGTCGGCGGCCGCGACCACGGCCGACAGCAGTCCGGGGAACCGTTCCTCCAGTTCGTCGGCGCGCAGCGTGTTCATCTTCGTGGTGCCCACGTAGTACTGGCGCAGCACCCCGGCCGCGCGCAGTACCGAGAAGTGGTGGCTGGAGGTGGAGCGCCCGACCGGCAGGTCGAAGGAGCCGCAGCTCAGGTCACCGCCCGAGTGTGCCAGGGTGCGCACCACCGAGCGCCTCGCCGGGTCGGCGAGGGCCTCCAGTACCTGCTGGACGTTCACGTCCTCCACACCGGGGTGCACGATCATCCGCGTCGCAACGCGTGCCCGTCCCACACCCACCACCCCTTCCCAAGCCTGGCCCCCGTCCCTGTGTCGAACACCGTGTCAACCGCCGCGTACCACACGCGACTTCACGCCCGACGCTACTACGGGACGGGGCCCTGCCACGCCCGACGCACCACCTCCGCGACACGAACTACGCACCCGGTGCGGCCCCGAGGGCGCCACGGCCCCGCCCGACGGCCCGAGAACGCGCGGTGACGGACGGCCTCCGCCCGCGCGGGGGAGCGCCCGCCGTACCCCGCCCGGAACACCGGTAACGGCGCAGCGCGGAAGCACCGGCAACGGCAGTGACGACAGCGACAGCGGCAACAGCCCCCGCCCGGGCCCCCGTTCAGGCCGCCCGCGCCGGACGCCGCGCCGGACGCCGCGCCGTGCCCGCGCCGGACGCCGCGCCGGACGCCGCGCCGTGCCCGCGCCGGACGCCGCGCCGGACGCCGCGCCGTGCCCGCGCCGTGCCGGACGCCGTGCCCGCGCCGTGCCGGACGCCGTGCCCGTGCCCGCGCTGTGCCCGTGCCCGCGCCGTGCCCGCGCCCGCGCCGTGCCGGACGCTGCGCCCGCGCCGTGCCCGTGCCTGGGGAGGCGGGGGTGGTGCCCCGCACCGGACGTCGGCGGGGCCGACGTCCGGTGCGGGGGCTTGCGCCCGGGTGGTGAGATCAGCCGATCTGGGTGGTGAGATCAGCCGATCTGGCCGGTGGGCCGCACGACGAGGTGGTTGACGTCCACGCCTGCGGGTTGGTTGACGGTGAAGAGGATCGCCTCGGCGATCTTTTCGGCGTTCAGCGTGGGTGCGGCTTGGGGGCTTCCGCCGCGCTCGTCCCAGAACGGGGTGTCCACGACCCCCGGGGCGACGAGGGTGACGCCCACGCCGTCCTTGGTCGCCAGGAGCCGGACGTTCTCGGCCAGGGCGTGCGCGGCCCACTTGGTGACGGAGTAGAGGCTGCCGGGCGTGTTCCTGGTGCCCGCGACCGAACCGACGATCACGATCCGGCCTTTGGACGTCCTCAGGTGCGGCAGCGTCTCGCGCACCAGCAGGGCCGGGCCGAGGACGTTGGTGAGGATCATGGCACGCATGGACCGCGGGTCGTGGTCCTCCAGGGTGCCGGGCAGGGAGAAGCCGGCGTTGGCGACCACGGTGTCCAACCGGCCCCACAGGCCCGTGACCTGACTCACCGCGGAGGCGACATGGCTCTCGTCACCGGCATCGCCGCTGATGGTCAGCAGCCGCTCCCGCGCCGCGGTGGAGGCGGCGAACGCGGCGAGCCGGTCGGCGTCGCGGCCGGTGACGGCCACTCGGTGGCCTTGCTTGAGCAGGGCACGGGCGGTGGCCGCACCGATCCCGCTCGAACCGCCGGTGATCAACGTGACTGGCTCCATGGGACGGCCTCCTCATTCACAGCGGTATCGGCAACGCGCCGGGCGCCGGGGCGCCGAGTGCCGGTGAGCACTGATGCGGCGCACGCGGGCCATGCGGTGATCACGGTGTCGTGACGCGACGTGGACACAGGGGCGGCCTGCGCCGCCACAGTGTAGATCCCGCACTGGTGGGAGCGATATTTTGCCGAGCTTCGTGCGCGCGGACGAGACGTTGCGCCTGGCCGGGGCCGGGGCCGGGGCCGGGGCGGGGGCGGGGCGGGGGCGGGGCCCCGGTGGTCGAGTGCGGCGCGCTCGCGCCGACCGCCCCCGGGGCCCGGCGGCCGTTCCACCCGCCGAACCTGTCTCGCGCCGGTGGGATGACGCGACGTCAGGCAGCGCTCTGGGGACGGGTGCTAGAACGTGGTCCAGTCGTTGTCGTCCGGGGTGCCGAGCGTGCGGATCCGCTCGCCGTCGGCGTCGTCGAAGGTGTCCGTGGCGATCTTGAACGTGCTGCCGTCGGGCCGGATGCCGTACAGCACGACCTGCTCGTTGCCGATGCCGCTCAGCGACAGGGACGTGCAGCCACCGCGCGGGACCTCGTGCGTCGCGGAGTTGCGCTGGGTGAACACGGCGTAGGAGGAGTAGGTGCCGCCCGAGCACAGGACGAAGTTGCCGCCCTGCTGGGCCTGACCCACCCCGCCCCCGGGTACGGACGCGTGCGCGGCGGTGACGCCGGTGAGGCCGAGAAGACCGGTGGTGGCGAGCAGCAGGCCGCCGGCCCGGATGGTGCGGGTCCTGGTACGCATGACTCTCCTTCGGGCGATCGGGACGCGCGCTGCGTCCTGACCCGCTCAACGGGGGTACCGGCCAAGGAGGTTCACCATGAGCCGGCCGGCCCTGCCCGCCCCGGCTCATCCGGCTTCCTGTGCCCGGATGGGGAGTTGAGCCCGGATGAGGGGCGAAGCCGCCCCCGCCGCCCCGGGGGCCGGGCGGCGGGGCTCAACACCGGGTCGGCGGGTGCCGAACTCGCCGGTGCGGGACGGCGGTGACGAAGGACCGCCAGGCGGCGGCGAAGACGAGCGCGGGGCCGCCCGGGTCCTGGAGTCGCGGACGGGCATGACACCGGTGAAGCCCTCCACGACCTCGATGCACTCGCCGCCCTGCCCGCTGTACGAGCTCTTGCGCCAGGCGGCACGGGAGCCGGGGTTCATGATGGCTGCTCCTTGGACGGGCGGTGGAGTGGGAAGTCGGCCCCGCCGACTTCCTGCGCGCGGGCCGGGACGGGGCAGATGTCGCGGCCCCGGGACCGGACTTCCTCGGTGTGCTCGGCGAAGCGGTCGAACATGCCGTTCTCCCCGCCGTGTTGCAGGTGCAGCAGGGGTGAGTCTTGACCTGCTCTCCGCCCAAAAGAACGGAGACTCCTACCACGCTGCGCGTGGTCGTCTCGGTGGCTTCCTGGTTCCTCCCTCTCGCGCAGGGGGTGCGTTCCTGTCTCCGGTTCCCGACCGGTGGTCTTACGGCGCTCCGCGGGCGTTTACCCGCACCGGTTGCCCGGTGAGGGCCGACGTGTCCGCCGGTCTCCGGTGCAGGGACGCCCGGCGGCGTCCCTCATAGGTGATGTCGCGGGCCGCGCATATGTCGCGGTCGTGGTGGGTGCCGCAGTTGGTACAGGTCTACTCGCGGGTGTTGAGGGGCTTGGGGCCGTCTCGGTGTCCGCAGTCCGCGCGGAGCCGGGAGGACGGGAATCCCCGGTCCACCTTGATCGGCAGGCGTCCGTACCTGCTGGCTTTGTACTCCGGCATGGTGAGGAACCGTCCCCGTCCGGCGTCGTGGACGGACTTGGCGAGGCGGGTCAAGCCGCAGCCCGGGACAGCACCCTCTGGGTCTCACAGTTCTCGCGCGTCAACTGGTGGGACAGCTTGTGGTGGAAGTCCTTGCGGGCGTTCGCTGTGTGGGCGTGGACCTCGGCGACCTTGATGCGGGGACTTCGCCCGGTTCCGCAGGGTGAACGAGCCCCCGCACCGCGCCGCCGCCCGCCACCTGCACGCCCGGACCGGCATCATCCTGCGCCTGACCCAGGCCGTCGCCCTCGACTGCACCCCGTCCGACCGCTACCTGGAGCGCTTCAGCCCGGTCTTCGACGGCGCCACCGTGCGCGGCACCACCCCCTCTCGCCGTCCCCCCGGCGCAAGCGCAGCCGCCTGCCCGGCGCCCGCTTCGTGTCCGTGCGCGAACTCCCCCGGTACATGGCCCCCTCCCAGGCCGCCCGCGTCGCCGAGGCCCTCACCGGCCGCGCCCTGCCCTCCTCCTGCACGGCCAGCGCCCCGACTGAGGTAGGGGGCGCCCGTTCCCGGGGCGGATGCTTCGCATTCCATCGAAGGTGCGGTTTGGGCCCTGCGGGCTCAACTCCCCGCCCTCGCCCGGTCGATGATCGGTTCGGAGCGACACCCCACTGGCGGGGTTCGCCGCATCCGTCAAGGAGTCGACGCAGATGACGCGAAGCAAGCTCGTCCTCGGGGCCTGTGCGATCACGATGGCCCTGGCGGCCGGCGTGGGCTGGACGGCGCAGGCCGACACCGCCGACGCGCGGCAGGACGCGCAGCCCGCCTCCGCCCGGGCCATCGCCGGCTACCAGCTCGTCAGGCTGGACAACGCCAACGTGGGCAACTTCCAGCGCCGCACCGTCAACTGCCCGAACGGGAAGCGGGCCCTGGGCGGCGGCGCGGAGGCGAGGGGCAACAACTCGGTCCTCAACGGCAGCTTCCCGAGCGACGACGGCAGGGGCTGGATCGGCGTCGGCCACCAGCCCGGCGAGAACAGCGTGGGCATCAGCGTGTTCGTCATCTGCGCCGACGCCTGAGCCCGGGACCTGAGCCCGGGACCTGAGCCCGGGACCTGAGCCCGGGGCCTGAGCCCGGGGCCTGAGCCCGGGGCCTGAGCCCGGGGACTGACCCCGGGCCGGGCGCCAGGCGCCTGGCGCCCGGCCCGGAGCGGGGGCGGGAAGGGCCCGGCCGTACCGGCCGGGCCCTTCCCGCTGCTCGTGCGCGCCGTACCGTCGCGCGAACGGCGTGGACGGCACGGGCCGGTCGGCTGGCCCTGCCGGGGCGCGGAGGGGCGTCGAAGGGCAGGAGGTCGGTGTGCTCGGCGCCGGCGTCGACGAGCAGGGGGATGTTCACGGCCTGGAGCTTGTCGGTGCCGCCGTCCGCTGCACGTCGCGCACCGAGCCGGGGCGCAGCACCGCGTGGGGAGCGGCGCTGACCGGGGAGCGGCGCTGACCGGGTGCCCGAAGTCGCTGCGGAAGCGTTCCAGGCCCTCGGCCGTAAGGGTCACGCCGCCCTCCGGGGCGGGCAGTTCGGCGACGTCCGCGCCCGGCTCGGCGGCCCGGGCGCGGGCGGGCGGCGGTGTTCCGGCCGTCGCCGTCGCCGTCGCCGTCGCCGTCGCCGGCGATCAGGGCGCGGCGGGACAGGCCTGACCTGCTCGTCACAGGGTCGCTCCGATCGGTCGTCCATAAGGGGGATCGTTGTGCCGCGACCGTCCCGCGGCCGCCTACCGCGCCGCACGCCCCCCGGGGTGGCTCCTGCGCTGGTTGTTGCTCCTGTTCGTCCAGCCGCCGCAGCGCGTTCAGCGCGAACTGCCCGTACCGGCCCTGGTGGCGGGGCCCGTCCGGGGGGATGTGCGCCGCCGCCTCCACCGCCTCCACCGCCTCCACCGCCTCCCGCAGCGCCCCGGGCACGCCGGCCGGCCGCGGTTCGCGGCTGAGCTCCGGTAGGACCCGGGTGGGCTTGAAGGCGTGGACGTGCGGGGTGACGGCGAACAGCGTCCGGTGCGCCCGCAGGCCCTCCTGCCCGTCCAGGGCCCACCGGTTGGAGCCCGGCAGCCGCGTCCGCGCCGCCGGCACCAGGTCCTCGTGCGGACGGCCCGTCACCGGCTCGCCTGGCCCAGCCGGCGCTCGATGTCCCTGAGCTCGGCCACCGAGTACTCCCACATCCGCCGCTGGTGGGCGGGCGCGTCCGCGGGGATGCGGGCGGACGCGGCCCGCGCCTCCGCCAGCAGCGCCTGCCGGGCCCCCGGCATCCGGGCCGCCCGCAGGCTGACCTCGCTCAAGTCCCGCAGCACGTAGGCGAGTTTGTAGGCGTAGACGTGCGGGGTGGCGGCGAACAGGATCCGGTAGACCCGCAGCCCCTCCTCGCCCTCCAGGATCCGCTCGTTGTGGCCCATCAGCCGCACCCGCGCCGCCAGCACCAGGTCCGTGTGCACGTTCATCCGCCGTGTCCCCCTTCGTCATCGCGTCTTCCGGCACCCCACCCCCCACACCGCGCCAGGGCACGCCAGGGCGCGCCGGACCGCGCACCGGCCGCCCGGGCAAGCGGGCGGCGGCACGTGGGCCGCGGAGGGGGAGTGGGGTGTCGCACGAGTGTGCGCGGTGCGCGGGGGCGGCGGCAAGACGGAAAAAGAGTGTGCTGCGTCCTACCGCAACCCTTGCCTGACCTGGCAGGATCGGGGTCGGCACCCTCCCGGGGCCGGGGCCGGAAATCCAGTTGCGCCCCAGGATCCCCGCACGGCAGGCTGGGCCGCGGAACACACCGACGTAGCGCAGAGCGACGCGGTGCGGGGAGAGAGGGGAGCGTGCCGATGGCCACCAGCGGCAATCGCCATCGCCCCCACCCGCGCGCGTTCGGCTATCACCCGGCGCGCTGAGCGTCCCGTCCTGCCCGCGCCCGCGGGCAAGGGCGCCGACGCACCCCCGGGCGAGCTGGGCACTGGAGAGCCCAAGGGCCTGTAAAGCCCCCGCTGCGGCTGTGGCGGTTCGAATCCGCCCTCGCCCACCACACCCCACCGCTCCGCACATCCGCGTCCCACCCGTGCCCCGAAGGTGGCCCAGCGCGCCCGTACCGGAATTGGCCCAGGCAACGGGCCAATTCGGCACTACCGTAGGCACCATGACCACCGCACCCACCGCCGCACCCACCGCGACCGACCAGAACGCCTCCCCGGCCCGGGCGCTGACGCTCCAGGCCCGCAACTCCGCCGCCTTCTGGGCCGCCACCGGCCGAAGCCGCGGCCACGAGGTGATCCGGCGCCGCGGATTCGTCGCCGTCGACGGCGACGAGCGCGCCGGCCTGCGGATCCTGATCCAGGAACCCGGTCTCGACCCGGACGAACTCGCCGAACTGAGCGCCCTGGCCCGCCGCGCCCCGGGCCCGGTCAACGCCGAGGACCCCTTCAGCGCCACCGACCTGAGCCACCTGGGCCTGCGCAACTGGCAGATGCCCGTCATGCTGCGCCCGCCCGCGCCCCTCGGGCCGGAAGGCGAACCGGCGCCCGGCGTGATCCGGGTACGGCGCCCCGAGGACCTCCGGGCGGCCGAGCGGGTCGTGATCGAGGGCTTCGAGCTGACCGGCTTCCAACCCCACCGCCCCGGTGAGCTGTTCCCGATGACGCTGATCGGGCAGCCGGGCGTGGACGTCTTCCTCGCCACGCGTGAGGGCGTGCCCGCCGGAGCCTGCGTCAGCGTCGTCCACGAGGGCGTCGGCAGCCACTACTGGGTCGCCACCTCCCCGGACTTCCGCTCGCGCGGCGTGGGCCGGGCCGTCATGCTCGGCTCCCTCACCGCCCTGGCACACCTGCCGCTCACCCTCACCGCCTCGAAGCTGGGCCGGCCGCTGTACGAGTCGCTGGGCTACACCGCCGTGGCGCCCTCGACCTGGTGGGCCTGGCGGTGAGCCCCGCCTGGCGGTGAGCCCCGTCCGCCCGGTGAGCCCCGCGGCCCCGGCGCCCTGCCGTTCGGCCCGGGCGGCTAGCCTGACGGCATGTTCGTACTGGAGTTGACGTACACCGCCCCGATGGAGCGGATCGACGAGGCGCTGGCGGAGCACGTGCGGTGGCTCGACGGCCACTACGCGGCGGGCACCTTCCTGGCCTCCGGGCGCAAGGTGCCGCGCGACGGCGGGGTGATCCTGGCGGCGGGGCAGGACCGCGCCGCGATCGAGGCGCTGGTGGCCACCGACCCGTTCGTGCGACGGGGCCTGACCGAGTACCGGGTGACGGAGTTCCTGGCCACCGTCACCGCCCCCGCACTGGACGGCTACCGCCAGCAGCTGCCCGCCTGAACCCGGCGGCCCCGCCGACCTGAACCCGCCGGCCTGAACCCGGCCCGGCTGAACCCGGCCCGCCCGGCCGAACCCGGGGGCCCCGTCCGGCCCGAGCCGCCCCACGTGCCCCGAACGCCCCCGCGCGGTTCGGGGCACGGTCGCGTTCTGGCTACGATCGGTGAGCGCGGGGCGAGGACGTAACGCGGGTTTCGTGGATTTCGGCGGGAGAAGACGGATGGCACACGCACGGGCCGGGCAGCCGGCGCAGCCCGGGGACCTGGTGGACGTGGCACGGCTGGTGACGGCCTACTACGCGCTGCGCCCGGATCCGCAGGAGGTGGCGCAGCGGGTCGCGTTCGGGACCTCCGGGCACCGGGGCTCCTCCTTGGACGCGGCGTTCAACGAGGACCACATCGCGGCGACCACGCAGGCGATCTGCGAGTACCGGGCCGAACAGGGCGTCGCGGGCCCGCTGTTCCTGGGCGCGGACACCCACGCCCTGTCCGAGCCGGCCAAGGCCACGGCCCTGGAGGTGCTGGCGGCCAACGGTGTGCAGGTGCTGATCGACGCCGCCGACGGCTACACCCCCACCCCGGCGCTCTCGCACGCGATCCTGGCCCACAACCGGCGCAGTCCCCGGGCGCTGGCCGACGGCATCGTGGTCACCCCCTCGCACAACCCGCCGCGCGACGGCGGTTTCAAGTACAACCCGCCCAGCGGCGGTCCGGCCGGTTCCCAGGCCACCGGCTGGATCCAGGACCGCGCCAACGAGCTGATCCGCGAGGGCCTGCGCGGGGTCAAGAAGGTCCCGTACGCGCGGGCGCTGGCCGCGGCCACCACCGGGCGCCACGACTTCCTGGGCGCCTACGTCGAGGACCTGCCCTCGGTGCTGGACCTGGACGCGGTGCGCTCGGCGGGCCTGCGCATCGGCGCCGACCCGCTGGGCGGCGCCTCGGTGGCCTACTGGGGGCGTATCGCCGAGACCCACCGCCTGGACCTGACCGTGGTCAACCCGGTCACCGACCCGACGTGGCGGTTCATGACGCTGGACTGGGACGGCAAGATCCGCATGGACTGCTCCTCCCCGGCCGCGATGGCCTCCCTCATCGGCCGCAAGGACGAGTACGCCATCGCCACCGGCAACGACGCGGACGCCGACCGGCACGGCATCGTCACCCCCGACGGCGGCCTGATGAACCCCAACCACTACCTGGCGGTGGCTGTCGACTACCTCTACCGCCACCGGGCCGACTGGCCCGCGGACGCCGCCGTCGGCAAGACCCTGGTCTCCTCCTCGATGCTCGACCGCGTCGCCGCGGGCCTGGGCCGCGCCCTGGTGGAGGTCCCGGTCGGTTTCAAGTGGTTCGTCGACGGCCTGCTGGAGGGCTCGATCGCCTTCGGCGGCGAGGAGAGCGCCGGTGCCTCCTTCCTGCGCCGTGACGGCGGGGTGTGGACCACCGACAAGGACGGCATCCTGCTGGCCCTGCTCGCCGCCGAGATCACCGCCGTCACCGGTGCCACTCCCAGCGCCCGCTACCGCGAACTGACCGAGCGTCACGGCGCTCCCGCCTATGCCCGCGTCGACGCGCCCGCCGACCGGGAGCAGAAGGCCCGTCTGGCCCGCCTGGCCCCCGAGCAGGTCACCGCCGGGCAGCTCGCCGGCGAGAAGATCACCTCGGTGCTCTCGCACGCCCCCGGCAACGGGGCGGCCATCGGCGGCCTGAAGGTCTGCACCGACAGCGCCTGGTTCGCCGCCCGGCCCTCGGGCACCGAGGACGTGTACAAGATCTACGCCGAGTCCTTCCTGGGCGCCGACCACCTGGCCCGGGTCCAGCAGGAGGCCCGCGCCCTGGTCGGCGACGTCCTCGGCGCCTGACGCGCACGCCCGTCCGGCCCCGGACCCCGGCCCCAGGCCCCCGGACCTTGGACCCCTAGCCCCAGGCCCCCGGACCTTGGACCCCTAGCCCCGGACCCCGGACCCCGGGCCTTGGACCTTGGACCCCTAGGGTCTGTCCGGCGGATCAGGCGCGAGCGTGATCCGCCGGATGCCGGGGTGAATCAGGCGGTGGAGAACTGAGCGATGTACTCGGCGAACGGCGGGATTCCCACCTCTGCACGGCGCTCGTCCATGCGCTCGGGTTCCTCGCAGGGCCACGGGATCGGCGCGCCGTCCTTCACGCCGGCGATCTGCGTGCCGTAGATCTGCTTCCTCCCTTCGTTCACAAGGGTGCGATCCCGCAGGAAGGCAAGATCTCGCCGGCTGGCAGCGCCGTCGGCCATCGCCTGCTCCATCAGCCGCAGCGCGCGCCGCTGAACGTCGAGCTGCCGGTCGGCGTGCTGCGCGATCAGCCACGCGGCCCGGGCCGCGTCCTCACCGACCAGCTCCGCGGTCGGCCATCCGTGCGCGTCCATGATCTCGCTGAGACGGTCCGCATGCTGCGCGGTCAAGCGCCGCCAGGCCAACTGCTCCGCCGGGTCTTCGCTGTTCGCATTGCGCGCGGCCTGGTGATCTGCCGCAACCATCATGTTGAGCTCCGCAGCCACTGCGGCAATGTCAGATGCCATCCCGACTCCAAGTCAGATCGAAGTTCTCGCTGGTCATCCGCAACCTTAGGTGTGCAAATCGCGACAAAATCTCCTCCCGGAGGGCGGTGACAGGCACGTCCGGATCTTGGGATACTTGATCTACCGACGGAGCCGGAGCCGGATCGACGCAACGCTGACCGTCCCGTGGAAGACGTAGGCCCGTTTGTCGAAGCGCGTCGCAATGGCACGGAAGTGCTTCAGGCGATTGATCGTGCGCTCGACTTCATTGCGGCGCCTGTACATCTCCTTGTCGAAGCCCACCGGCCGACCACCCTGACTGCCTCGACGTTGGCGGTTGGCCCGCTGGTCCTTGGGCTCCGGAATGGTGTGCTTGATCTGGCGTCTGCGCAGGTAGCGACGATTGCGGCGGGAGCTGTACGCCTTGTCGCCGCCCAGGTGGTCAGGCCGGGTGCGCGGACGGCCGCCGCCGAGGCGCTTGACCCGAACGCGTTCCAGAACGGGGATCAGCTGGGAGCTGTCACCCCATTGGCCCGGCGTGATCAGCAGAGCCAGCGGCCGGCAGCCGCCTTCCCCGGCAAGATGGATTTTGCTCGTCAGACCGCCCCGGGAGCGCCCGAGTCCCTCGTCGGGGCGGTGCTGCCGAGGCGTTGATCTTTTTTCGGGATCCGCGGTGCTCTGTGCGGAGCTCCGGCTGCGTGCTGGTGAGCTCGGCATGAGGTCGAGTCGACGCTGACCATGCTCCAGTCCACCCGCCCCTGGGCGTCGGCGTCGGCCAGCACGGCCTGAAGGATCCTGTCCCAGGTCCCGTCTGCGGACCAGCGCCGATGGCGCTCGTAAACGGTCTTCCAGCTCCCGAACCGCTCCGGCAGATCACGCCAGGGCACTCCCGTGCGGACCCGGAACAGGATCCCGTTGATCACCTGCCGGTGGTCGCACCAACGCCCGCCGCGACTACCGGATTTCGGCAGATGCGGCTCGAGCCGCATCCACTCGTCCCTGGTCAGATCTCCCCGCCCCACGACCAGAGCAACGATCGGATCGTTGGACAGTCACAAGATCCGCCGGACAGGGCCTAGCCTCGGGCCCCGGACCCCGGACCCCGGACCCCGGACCTTGGGCCCCGGACCTTGGACCCCGGACCTTGGACCCCAGGCCCCGCCCCCCGCCCCCCGTCCCTCGGGCCCGGGGCCGGGGTCAGGGGCCGGGACGGCAGGTCCGGGGGAGCGGCTCGGGGGCCGGCGCCGGCGCTCAGGTCCGGGCGGGAGCGGCCGCCCCCGCCCGGGCGGGAGCGCGCCGGTCGCGGGTGGTGGCCGCAGCCGTGGCGCAGGCCACCAGGGCCAGGGCCGCCGCGGCGAGGGGGAACCAGCGGGTGCCCAGCAGGGCGATGGCCGCCGAGCCCGCGACACCGCCGCCCGCCGTACCGAGGTAGAGGGCGCTGCTGTTGAGGGAGATCAGCAGCGGCGCGTTCGCCGCATCGAGCGAGGCCAGCCGGTGCGGCAGCGCGACCGACACCGCCCAGCCCGCCAGCGGCACCACCGCCGCGTACGCCAGTGCCCCCGGCATGCCGCGCCCCAGCCAGGGCAGGGCGGCGAAGGCGCACGCGGCGACGGCGGAGCCGGCCAGCAGGACGGTGCGCACCCCGGTGCGGTCGACCAGGCGTCCGCCCAGCCAGCTGCCGGCCACCGACATCACGCCGGTGGTGAGCAGGACGAGGCTGAGCTTGTCGGCGTCGCCGCCGGTGGCGCCGTGGACGGCGGTGGCGAGGTAGATGTAGACGCTCTGGAAGGCCAGGAAGAAGGCGAGCGTGGTGGCGGCGGCGCCCAGTACCCGGCGCCGGCCCAGCGGGGCGAGGCGGGCGGCGAGGGTGGGGGCGGCGGCGGGGGCGGGCAGGTCGCGCAGCAGGGTGGCGAGTCCGGCGAGCGCGGCCAGGCCGAGCGCGGTGACCAGCCACATCGTCAGCCGCCAGTCGGTGCGTCCGACCCAGGTGCCCAGCGGCACGCCCAGCGCGGTGGCGAGCGTCATGCCGCCGAGCACGGTGGCCAGGGCCCGGCCGCGCCGTTCGGGGGCGACCAGGGCGGTGGCGACGGCGTTGGCGGTGGGGGTGTAGAGGGCGGCGCCGGCGGCGGCCAGCACCCGGGTGGCGAGCAGCAGTTCGTAGCTGGGGGCGAGGGCGCTGAGGGCGTTGGCGGCGCTGAAGACGGTGAGCGCGGTCAGCAGCAGGCGCCGGCGCGGCCAGCGGGCGGTGGCGGCGGCCAGGGGCGGGGCGAGCAGGGCGTAGCCGAGGGCGAAGACGGTGACCAGCTGGCCGGCGGCGCCCACCGACACGCCCAGGTCGTCGGAGACCGGGCCGAGGATGCCGGCCACCACCATCGAGTCGGTGCCCATGGCGAAGGTGCCGAGGGCGAGCAGGAGCAGGCGTACGGGCACGGAGAAGCCCCCCGGAGTAATTGTTGGACGAACATGCAACGGTTTGATGCTCGCCAAACAATCGGGGATTGGTGGATGATTGTCAAACCATCCCCGCCGCTGGCCGTCCCCCACGGGACCCGAGGACCGGAGCCGACCCCATGACCGACGACGAACGGCTTCCCCAGCCCCCCACCGCCGACATCGACCTCGTCACCGTCCTGCACGCCCTCGGCGACCCCGTGCGCATGCGCCTGCTGCTCAGCTACGCCGACGGCGCCGAACACTCCTGCTCCCCCCGCGACCTGGGCCTGGACCACCTCCACAAGTCGACCGTCTCCCACCACATGCGGGTCCTGCGCGAGGCCGGCGTCACCACCACCCGCGTCGCCGGCCGCAACCGCTTCGTCAGCCTGCGCCGCACCGACCTGGACGCCCGCTTCCCCGGCCTGCTGGACGCCCTCCTCGCCGTCGCCCTCCCGGCACCCGTCCCGACCCCCTGAACGCCCCGAGGACTCAGCGCGCGTACTTCGCGACGGCCTCCGGGGTGACGGGCGTGAAGAAGTTGACGAGGTTGCCGTCCGGGTCGCGCACCAGCAGCGACCGGTTGCCCCACGGCATCGTGGCGGGCCCGGCGACGACCTCGGCGGCCACGCCCGCCAGGTCCTCGGCCAGCCGGTCCACGTCGGCGACCAGGAACTCGGTGATCACACTGCGGTTGTCCGCCGCCCGGGCCGACCCCGGGGCGAACAGCGCGACCGTGGCGGCGCCGGCGATCGCCAGGCTCGCCCCCGCCGTCCTGAGCTCGGCGAACTCCTCGGTGGCCCACACCGCCCGCGCCCCCGTGGCCCGCTCGTAGAAGCCGACGAGGCGCGCGACGTCGCCGGTGATGACGCGGATCGAGACGAAGTCCATGGAATCTCCCAGACCGTAGTAAGCCGTAGTTGAAGAGCCGAAGCCAGGGGCCGACGCGAAGCGCCGAAGCCCCTGTGCCCCGCACACTAGGAGCGATAGGGGACAGAACCGGTCCCCTATCGGAAGTAGGTTTCTCCCCGTGCCCCGACCCACCGCCCGCGTGCTGACCCTCCTGGAACTCCTGCAGTGCGGCGGCACCCGCACCGTCGCCGAACTCGCCGACCGGCTCGGCGTCCAGGGCCGCACCGTACGGCGCTACGCGCAGCAACTCGCCGAACTCGACGTGCCCGTGGAATCGGTGCGCGGCCGCTACGGCGGCTACCGCCTGGCCCCCGGCTACCGCCTGCCCCCGCTCATGCTCGGCGACGACGAGGCACTGGCCGTACTCCTGGGCCTGCTCGCCGGCCGCCGCACCGCACTCACCACCATCCAGCGCACCGCCAACGAGACCGCGACGGCGAAGATCCGGCGCGTCCTGCCCCGCCACCTCGCCCACCGGCTCGACGCCCTCCAGGACGCCCTCGCCTTCACCGACCCGCCCGGCGAGGCGCCCGGCGAGGCGCCCGGCGAGGCGCCCGGCGAACCCGAGACCCCCGACGCCGCCCTGCTGCTCACGGTCGCCGACGCGGTACGCCACCGCCGCCCGCTCGCCCTGCGCTACACCGACCGCGAAGGCCGCCCCAGCGAACGCACCCTGCACGCCCACGGCATCGTCGCCCACCGCGGCCGCTGGTACCTCACCGGCCGCGACACCCGCCTCGACCAGGACCGCACCCTGCGGCTCGACCGCGTCACCGACGCCCGCACCCTGCCCGGCACCTTCGACGAACCCGCCGGCCCCGACCCCGCCCAGCGCGTCCTGACGGGCTTCGCCACCGCCGACTACCGCCACCACGTCACCCTGCGCATCCGGGCCGACGCCGCACACGTCCGCGCCCATCTGCCCGCATCCGTCGCCGAGTTGCGGGAACTGCCACCCGCCACGGACCCGGACGGCCCCAAAGAGACGGACAGCCCGGGTGATCCGGACAGCCCGGGTGATCCGGGCGGCTCGGGCGGCGGGGGCTGGCTGCGCGTCGACCTGCGGGCGCAGCGGCTCGACTGGCTGCCCCCGGTCCTGGCCGCACTCGACCGCCCGTTCGCCATCGAACGCCCCGAGGAACTGCGCGCCCTCGTCACCGCCCTCGCCGACCGCCTCGCCGCCGGCGCCCGCGCCGCCGACGCGTAGGGTCCGTACCGCAGGACACCACAGCGATCACCGGGAAGGACGGTCCATGCCGATCAGGGGCGTGCTCTTCGACGTCGACGACACCTTGTTCGACTACACGCGCTCGGAGGAGGAGGGCATCCTCGCCCACCTGCGGGACGTCGGCCTGCTCGACCGCTTCCCCACCCCGCAGGCCGCACTCACCCTGTGGCGCTCCGTCATGGAGTACCAGTACGCCCGCTACCTCGCCCGGGAACTCACCCTGCAGGGCCAGCAGTACGCGCGCACCCGCCAGTTCCTCGCCGAACTCGGCCAGGACGGCGCCGAAGACCTCACCGACGACCAGGCCGCCGCCTGGTTCGCCGGCTACGCCGCCCACCGCGACGCCGCCTGGAGCGCCTTCCCCGACGCCGAGCCGACCCTCCTCGCCCTCGCCCCCCACTACCGGCTCGGCATCGTCTCCAACTCCGACACCGACCACCAGCGCCGCAAACTGCGCACCATCGGCCTGCTCGACCACATCGGCGACGTCCTCATCTGCTCCGGCCAGCACGGCGAGGCCAAACCGGCCCCCAGCATCTTCCACGCCGGCTGCACCGCCCTGGGCCTGCCCCCGCACGAAGTCGCCTACGTCGGCGACAAGTACACCCACGACGCCGAAGGCGCCCGCGACGCAGGCCTGCACGCCTTCTGGCTCGACCGCGCCGCCACCGGCACCCCACCCACCGACGGCATCCACGTCCTCCACGACCTCACCACCCTGCCCCAGGCCCTGACCGCCCTGACCGCCCTGACCGCCCTGCCGCAGGCCCGCTGACCTGCGCTCCCGCACCGGAAGTCGCTCCCGCCGACTCTCGGTGCGGGGCGCGGTCGGCGTGGGCTGTGGGGCGTCGGCGGGTTCGGGGTTGTGCCGTGGCGGGCTCGCGTGTGCCGCCTGCGCACCGGAAGTCGGCTGGTTCGACTTCCGGTGCGGCGGGAGTCGGCCCGAGCGCGGGGAGTCGCCTGCTCTGGCGCCCCGCCTGCCGAGGCGCGGGAAGTCGGCCCGGTCGACTTTTGATGCGGCGGCCGGCAGTTGGCCCGGGCGCGCGGGCAGTGGCCTGCTCTGGCGCCCCGCCCCTCGGGGTGCAGGAAGTGACCGGGCCGACTTCCTGCACGCGGGCGTTGGGCTGAGGTCCCGGCCGGCTACGCCGCCGGGGCGGCGAAGAGGTCGCGGCAGGCGGGGGTCAGGCCGGTGACCGTCACCGGGACGGGCGGGCCCGGCCAGTCGGCGCGGGACAGGCGCAGGCGCCGGGACTCCACGACCCGGCCGTCCAGGGTGTCGCGGTCGATGCCGTCGGGGCGGTAGCCGAGCTTGCGGGAGACCGCGAGGGAGGAGTGGTTGTCGGCGAAGGACACCGAGGTCGCCGAGACCGCGCCCAGCTCCGCGAACGCGAGATGGAGCATCGCGGCGCGCATCTCGGTGCCCAGACCCCGGCCCTGGTGCTCCAGGCCGATCCACGAGCCGGAGGCGATCTCCCGCCGTACGGCGAACTCCTGCGCCCGCATGTCCTGCACGCCCACCGGGCTCCCCCGGTGGAAGGCCACCAGGTCCAGCGCCCAGTGCCGCGCCGTCCAGCGCCCCAGCCGCCGCCAGTGCATCTGCAGCACGTGCCGGGCCCGTTCGGCGGGCGGCAGTTCGCCCCACGGGGTGAGGAAGGGGCGTTCGCCCGGCGGGTGGACACCGCGCGCGGCGAGGTCCGCGACCGCGCAGAGCTCGTCCTCGGTGGGCAGGCGCAGCTCCAGGCGCGGCGTGGTGACGCGCAGGCCCATCAGCGGCCAGTGGTCGGCGATCATCCGGACAGTGTGCCGAAGCCGCCCCCTCGCCCGCACCGGGTTTCCGGCCGGCGAGCACCACTCGGGCCGGTGGGGGCAGCGCTAGGGTGGGGGCACGGGTGCCCCCGACAGTGAGGAAGTGGCCATGTCCGACCGGGAGTTCGTCAGCGCCCCCGCCCTGATCCTGCGCTCCCTCACCCGAGAGCCGCACCGGCGTGCCATCACCACCGCCGACCGGGCCGAGATCACCGCCGGCGACTTCGCCGCCGCCACCTACCGCCTCGCCCACGAGCTGCTCGCCCGCGGCATCACCCGCGGCTCGACCGTCACCCTGCTCACCGGCAACACCGCCCAGGCCCTCAGCGCCCGCTACGCCGCGGGCCTGGCCGGCGCCCGGGTGGTCACCCTCTACGACGGGATGAGCGCCCCGGTCCTGGCCGAGATCGTCGCCAGCGTCGACACCACCGTGCTCCTCGTCGACGCCGAACGCCACGCCGACGCACCCGCGTTGCTGCCGCTGATCGACGTCCCCGCCGTCCTCACCCTGGGCCCCGGCCCCGACGGAACCGGCCCCGACGGAACCGGCCCCGACGGAACCGGCCCCGACGGAACCGGCCCCGACGGAACCGGCACCGACGGCACCATCGGCGAGGACGTCATCGCTGCCTCCGCCACCCGCCCCGCCGCGGAACCCGCCGTCCCCATCGGCCCCGGCGACGACCTCGGCATCCGCCACACCGGCGGCACCACCGGCATCCCCAAGGGCATCCTCAGCCTCCACGGCCCCTACCGCAGCGTCTTCGACATCCCCTTCGGCGACGCCCGCCCCGACGGCGAGCAGGCCCGCTTCCTCGCCGCCACCTCCCTCGCCCACCTCGCCGGCCTCCTCAGCGACCTGACCCTCCACCACGGCGGATCCGTCGTCCTCCAGCGCTCCTTCGACCCCGGCGACGTCCTCGCCGCCATCGAACGCGAACGCATCACCGACCTGTGGGTGCTGCCCCCGCTGCTCTACCGGCTGCTCGACCACCCCGCCCTCGCCGACACCGACCTGTCCAGCCTGCGCCGCGTCTCCTACGGCGGCTGCGCCTCCTCCCCGAGCCGCATCCGCGAGGCCCTCAAGGTCTTCGGGCCCGTCCTGGTCAGCGGCTACGGCATGTCCGAGGCCCAGAACATCGCGATCCTGGGCCCGCACGAGCACGACCGCACCGGTCACGGCGGCCAGATCTCGGTGGGCCGCCCCCTGCCCGGCGTCGAGGTGCAGATCCGCGCCGCCGACGGCACCGTGCTGCCCGCCGGCGGACAGGGCGGGATCCACGTCCGCTCGGCGACGATCATGGCCGGCTACTGGAAGCGCCCCGACCTCACCGCCCGGGTCCTGCGCGACGGCTGGCTCGACACCGGCGACATCGGCTACTTCGACACCGACGGCTACCTCTACCTGGCCGACCGCCTCAAGGACCTCATCATCGTCGTCGGCGGCCACGTCCACCCCACCGAGGTCGAGGAAGTCCTCCTCACCCACCCCGCCATCGCCCAGTGCGCCGTCTACGGCGTGCGCGACGACCAGCAGGCCGAGCACGTCCACGCCGCCGTCGTCCCCGCCGCCGGGCAGCGGCCGACCCTGGACGAGGTGCGCGCCTTCGTCACCGCCCACAAGGGCCGCATCTACGCCCCCGAAGCCCTCCACCTCCTCGACGCCATCCCGCTCACCGCCGTCGGCAAGCCCGACAAGAAGCGCCTGCGCGAGGCCTCACCCGCTGAACCCGCCCGCTGAACCCGCCCGCCGAACCCGCCCGCTGAGCCCGCCCGCTGAACCCGCCCGCTGAGCCCGCCCGCCGAACCCGATCGAGAGGAAGCCCCCGTGCCCGACCAGCCCGCCCACGCCCCGCGCGGCAGAACCGCGGCCGCGGCCGCCGGACTGGTCGCCGGCCTCCTCCTCGCCGGCATACCCCTGCTGCTCACCGGCAGCGGCAGCGGCGGCGACGACCCCGCCACCGCCGCGGCCTTCGGCGGCCTGGGAGAAACCCTGCACGCCCCCGACCACCTGCCCGGCGGCTTCACCCCGCTCACCGCCGGGGCCGACGCGAAACTCGCCAAGAACGCCGCCGCCGACGAGGCCGGTGGCACCCGCACCCTCTCCCAGGCCTACGGCGGCGCCGCGGCCGCCGTGCGCCAGTACGCCGACGACGGGATGCGCGACTTCCTCGTCCTGGAGGCCGTCCGCGCCGCCAGCCCCAAGCCCTACACCCCCTACGTCGACCCGGCCCCGCTCGGCCAGGCCAAGCCCAACAGCGAGGTCGTCACCATCGGCCAGGTCTCCTGCCTGGTCTTCTACCAGCCCATCCTGACCGGCGAGCAGGCCAGCCCGGACAAGACCAACGTCCAACTGTGCGAACGCACTTCGGCCCACCTGACGGTACGGCTGCGCTTCGCCGGCGCCCAGCAGCTGCAGCACGACATCGACCGGGCCGCACACCTGACCGACCAGGCCTGGTCCACCTTCCCCTGACCCGCCGGCACCCCGGCCCCAGTGCCCTGGGACCTCGCCCCGCACCCGGATTCGGCGTCCGACTTCCCTCGGACATCCGGGCGTTGGGGCGTTCGGCGACCCCTGTGCGGGGCGGTCGATCCCGACGGCGAGCGGGGCGTCACCTCCCTGCTCCGCACCGACCGCGACGGCGCGCCCTGCCGCCTGCCCGACCGGCGCGCCAGGAGCGACGACGCCGTCTGCGAGCCGGTCCACGGCGAGGACGAGTTCCGGGGCCGGGCACCACCCCGCCTTCCCCGGCCCCGGCGGGCCGCTGTCCCGGCGGCCGCGACAGCGACCTCGCCCACCGCGACGAACCGCCGGTCACCTCAGGCCCCGGCGACCGGGAACCGCCCGCTGTGGACGGGAGGTCGGTGGGGCCGACTTCCTGTGCGGGGCCGGTGTCGAGGCCGTGGTCGGGTTCCGGTGCGCGGGCAGGGTGGGGGCGCTCAGGGGCGGGTGAAGGCGAGGACGTCCGCCAGGGGCGGGTCGTATCCGTCGGTGGTGTCGACGCTCAGGTGTGGGGCGGGCAGGGAGGGCGGGGTGAAGTCGTCCAGCAGGTTGCCCGGTCCGGGTGGGGCGGCGAGCAGGTCGCGGTCGGCGTGGGCGGCGCGGTGGCGGTCGGTGGCCAGGCGGGCGGCGATCCGGTGGCGGGCCACCGCCGCCTCCACCCGGCAGTGCACGACGCGCAGTTCGGTGCGGGCGGCCAGCGGGGCCAGGCCGGGGCGCCAGAGCCGGTCCTGGTAGGCGGCCTCGGCCACCGCGCTCACCCCGGCGTCCACCAGCACGCCGAGCACGGCGAAGAACGCGTCGTGCACCGCCCGGTCGGGGGCGGGCGTGCGGGTGCCGGCGTGCAGCAGGCCCTGCTTCAGCTCGTCCCGGACGACGGCCGGGCAGCCGATGGCCCGGGCCAGGGCGTGCGCCAGGGTGGTCTTGCCGCTGCCCGGTCCGCCGCTCACCACGATCAGCACCGCTCGTCTCCCGTCCAACGCGCCCGTGGGCCAGGCCTGTTGGCAACTTCGTGCCCGAAACCTCCGGTGTCCCGGGTTCGCTGTGCCCGGTGGACGGACCAGTGGGCCCGGGCGGCGCGCTGCCGCACGGGCCCGTACGGAACGGAGGGGACCATCATGACCCAGCCCGCAGACGCGGTGCGCGCCGGCGGCCCGGACTCGGCGCTCGACCGGGTGGCCGACTTCTACGGCGCCTACATCGACGCCGTCTCCGACGGCACCGACGACCTGTCGGACCGGCTGCGCGCCCACTACCTCACCGAGGACTTCCGCCGGCGGCTGGCGGCCTGGGAGGAGGCCAACCACGCCGACGGCGTGCTGCGCGCCCAGGACGTGCCGACCGCCTGGGAGGCGCGTTACCACGACTCGGGCGCCGGGCACCTGTTCACCACGGTCACGCTGACCTGGGGCACCGGGCCCGATGCCGGCCGCACCCGGCTGGCGGTGCGGAGCGACCTGGGCACCAGGCTGGTCTCCGGCATCGAGGACGCCCCCGCCGGGTAGGACGGGGGAGCTGCCGCCGCCCGGGCCGGGTTCAGGCCAGGGCGGCGGCCAGGCGCTGCGGCAGGGTCTCGTACGGCAGGCAGTCGACCACGGGCAGGCGGTGGGCGTGGGCCTGGGCGGCGAGCCAGTGGGAGTAGCGGGCGCTGACGGCGGCGCGGGCCGGCTGGGGGCCGCAGTCCGGCTCGCGGTGGGCGTAGTTGGCGCCGATGTGCTCCGGGTCGCCCTCGTGCAGGAACACCGCGCGCAGGCGCCGGCCGTGCGCGGCGGCCTCGGCGGCGGCGCGGGCGGCGGCCCGGGGGCTGAGGTAGTCGCCCTCGACGACGGCGGGCACCTCCACGCTCAGCCGGTTGCGCACGACGCCGAGCAGGGCCTCGTCCAGGGCGTGGGCGGTGGCGATCTGCAGGTCCAGGACGCGGTCGGCGCCCAGGGTCCGCTCCGGGTCGTGGTGGCCGGCGAAGTGGTGCAGCCCGGGGTGGGTGGCCGCGGTGGTGGCGGCCTGGAGGGCGGCGACGACGTCGTCGAACTCGACCACGAACGCGCCGTGCCGCCCGGCGAGGCGGGCGGCGGCGCGGCTCTTGCCGACGCCGGAGGCGCCGCCGATCAGCAGGACGTCCCAGGAGCGGTGGTCGGTGTGCATACGGTCACACTAGGGGAGGCGGGTGAGTGAGCGGTTGCGGGGGCCGGTGGGCTCTGTGGGGTGGGGCAGGCGCCCGGGAGCGGCGCCGGCCGGCCAGGCCCCCGGCGCCGCAAGCCGGTCCACGGTCTGGTCCCGCCGCCCGCCCGCCCGCCCGCCCGCCCGCCTGCCCGCCCGTGGTCCGGGGTACGGGCGGGCGGGGGCCGGCCGGGAGCGGCCGGGGCCGGGGTCGGGGCTGGTCAGGGCCGGTCGCCGGTGGCGCGGCGCAGGGCCCAGGGGAGGACGAACCACAGGGCGGCGAAGGTCAGGGCGACGACGCCGGTGATCGCGACGGCCACCGCGGCGCCGAGGACGACGTCGAGGACCAGCAGGACGGCGCCGCTCAGGGCGCAGGCCAGGAGCAGCAGGCCGTACTGGGCGATGCGGGCGGAGACGTGGACGATGCGGGCCTTGTCGGGGTGGCGGTAGAGGCCGTGGTGCAGGGCGACGGGGGTGGCCAGGACGGCGGCGGCGATGACGGTCAGCAGCAGGGTGGTGATGTAGATGTCCTGCTGGGGGTCGGAGAGTTCGGCGAAGCGCGGGGTGAAGGCGACGCCGAGCAGGAACGCGAAGACGATCTGCACGCCGGTCTGCAGCACCCGCAGTTCCTGCAGCAGTTCCACCAGGCGCCGGTCGGCCCGCACCTGCGGGTTCTCCCAGCCCGGGGGCGGGGGCGCGGGCTGGGGCCGGTCGGCGGGGCCGGGCGGGGGAGGCGGGGGAGGGGGGCTGCTGCTCATGGGTCACATTGTCCGCGCGCGCCGCCGGCCGTCGGCGAGGGCGGGGGAGTCGGCGTCGGCGGCGCGCCACGCGGCGGCTCGCTCCCGTGGGCGCGCAGGCCCGGCAGGACGGGCGGGCGCCCGGGCCCGCCGTCAGGCCGTGCGCCCGCCCGTCAGGCCGTACGCCCGCCCGCGCCGCCCCCGTCCAGGCGCTGCTGCCAGGCGGTGAGCAGGGTCTGCAGGGCGGCGGCCTCGCTCGGGTCCAGGTGGGCGAGCAGGCGGTGCTCGTTGCGGATGTGGGCGGTGAACGCCTCGTCGATCAGGCGCAGTCCGGCCTCGGTGAGGGCGACCACGCGCCCGCGCCGGTCGTCCTCGGCGGGGCGGCGGGTGACCAGGCCGGCCCGCTCCAGGCGGTCGACGCGCTTGGTCATCGCGCCGGTGGTGACCATGGTGTGGGCGGCGAGCTCGCCGGGGGCCCGCTCGTAGGGGGCGCCGGCCCGGCGCAGGGCGGCGAGCACGTCGAACTCGCCCTCGCTCAGGCCGTAGCGCTCGAAGACGAGGGTGAGTTCGGCGCTCAGGCGCGCGGCGAGGCGGTGCAGGCGCCCGATCACGGCCAGCGGGGAGACGTCGAGGTCGGGGCGCTCGCGGCGCCACCGGGCCTGGATCAGCGCGACGTGGTCCGCATCGTCCTGGTGCTCCATGGCCTCATCCTACCCGGATCACTTCCATGGAAGCTATATTGTCTTCCATGGAAGCCAATGCCCGGTGGGTGCTGCTGACCGCCCTCGCCCCACTCGCCTGGGGCGCCAACTACTGGGTCACCCACGCCTACCTGCCCGCCGACCGCCCCCTGTGGGGCGCCACCCTGCGCGCCCTGCCCGCCGGACTGCTCCTCCTCGCCCTCGCCCGCCGCCGCCCCCACGGCCCCTGGTGGTGGCGCAGCGCCCTGCTCGGACTCCTCAACACCGCCGTCTTCTTCGTCCTGCTCTACCTCGCCTCCCAACTCCTGCCCACCAGCACCGCCGCCACCGTCATGGCCGCCTCCCCGCTGGCCATGCTGCTCACCGCCTGGGCCCTGGCCGGCCAGCACCCGCACCGCGCCCACCTGGCCGGCGCGGTGGTGGGCCTGGCCGGAGTGGCCCTCACCGTGCTCGGCGGCGCCGGCACACCCGGCTGGGCCGGACTGGCCGCCTCGGCCGGCGCCATGCTGGTCTCCTCCGTCGGCTACGTCCTCGCCGCCCGCTGGCGCGAGGGCGCCGACCCGCTGGCCGCCACCGCCTGGCAGCTGACCGCCGGCGGCCTGCTCCTGCTGCCGCCGGCCGCCGTCGCCGAGGGCCCGCCCCCGCCGCTGCACGGCCCCACCCTGCTCGCCTTCGGCTACGTCACCCTGGTGGCCACCGCCCTCGCCTTCGCCTGCTGGTTCGCCGGACTGCGCCACCTGCCGGCCGGCACCGTCGGCCTGCTGGGACTGCTCAACCCGCTGGCCGGGGTGCTGCTGGGCACCGCGCTGGACGGCGACGAACTGGGCGTGCGCCAGGGAGCGGGGCTGGCACTGGTGGCCGCCGGGATCCTGCTCGGCCGGCCCCGCACCCGCACCCGCACCCGGGCCACGGCGCCGGCCGCGCCCGAACCCGCCGGCTTGCCGCAGCGGCACGGCACGTGATCGGATGACGCGCAGCATCGCGTGCCGGTGGCGGACCGCGCCAGGCATGGAGGTGCGCAACCGAAGGGACCGCCCGCCGTGGCCTCCCCCGTCGACGGCGGCCGAACCGCCGCCCTCAGTCTCCAACTCTCCCAGGCCCACCACGAACTGCGCCGCCGCCTGGCCGACGTCCGCGCCGGCCTGGGCCGCCGGACCCTGCCCGACGACGCCCTGCTCACCCACTGCCTCGCCTTCTGCACCACCCTGACCAACCATCACCAGGGCGAGGACCAAGGCCTGTTCGCCGCCCTCGTGCGGGAACGCCCGGACCTGGCACCGACCGTCGCCGAACTCGTCGAGGACCACGGCCTCATCACCCACATCCTCGCCCGGGTCCGCGAACTCGCCGAACACGCCGTACGGGCCGCGGCCGGACCCGGCATGGACCTGGCGGCGATCGGCCGCGAACTCGACGGCCTGGCCGCCATCATGGAGTCCCACTTCGGCTACGAGGAACGCGCCATCGGCGCCGCCCTGGACACCGCCCTGGACGCCACCGCGCCCACCCGGGACGGCTGGCGCGACGCGGTGCTGCGCCTCCGGGCGCCGTAAAACCCCTCGCCGACCCGCACCCGCTCTCCCTAGACTCGCCCCGCAGCCGCGCCCCGAGCGCGCGGCCGACCACGACGACGGCAAGGGGAGAGGGGGTGCGGCGGCCATGCCGAAGCACAGTGCCGCCACCCCCTCTCCCGCCTCGCGGTACGAGGTGATCCTGGTGTCCCCGCCCTACCGGTGCCCGCTGCGCGGCCGGCACCGGGGCAGTGCCGCTTCCTGAAGACGCCCGCACGGATCCCGTACGGCCTCCTTCCCGCCACGTGCCTGACGATGCGTCAGCTCGTGGCGACGGCACTGTGCCAATCGCGCGTCCACCCGTAGCACCGCCTCGAAAGGCACCCGGGCCATGCGCACCGACACCACCACCAGCACTGCCGCCGCCACCAGCACCGCCGCCATCGCCGCCGTCCGCAACCTCGGCATCCTCGCCCACGTCGACGCCGGCAAGACCACCGTCACCGAACGGATCCTCTACCTCACCGGCACCACCCACAAGCGCGGCGAAGTCCACGACGGCACCACCGTCACCGACTTCGACCCCCAGGAACGCGACCGCGGCATCACCATCTTCGCCGCCGCGGTCAGCTGCGCCTGGGACGGACACCGGATCAACCTCATCGACACCCCCGGCCACGTCGACTTCGCCGACGAGGTCGAACGCAGCCTGCGCGTCCTGGACGGCGCCGTCGCCGTGTTCGACGCGGTCGCCGGCGTCGAGCCGCAGAGCGAGTCGGTGTGGCGCCAGGCCGAGCGCCACGGCGTGCCCCGCATCGCGTTCGTCAACAAACTCGACCGCGCCGGCGCCGACCTGGACGCCGCCGTCGCCTCCATCCGCGAACGCCTGCACCCCCACCCGCTCGCCGTCCACCTGCCCATCGGCGCCGAGGACGCCTTCACCGGCGTCGTCGACCTCGTCCACCGGCGCGCCCTGACCTGGGACCACCACGGCACCCTCACCCAAGGCCCGGTCCCCGAGCACCTCGCCGCCGAGGCCGCCGCCCGCCGCCACGCCCTGGACGAAGCGGTGGCCGAACTGAACCCCGAAGCCCTGGAGGAGTACTGCACCCACGGCGCCCTCGACCCCGCCACCCTCACCGCCGCCCTGCGCGAACTCACCCGCACCGGCGAGGCGGTGGTGGTGCTGGCCGGCTCCGCCTACCGCAACCGCGGCATCGAACCCCTGCTGGACGCCGCCGTCGCCTACCTGCCCTCACCCCTGGACACCCCGCCCGTGACCGCCGCCGACCACCACCAGCAGCGCCACGCCGACCCCCAACAGCCCCTGACCGCCCTCGCGTTCAAGGTGACCGCGGCCCCCACCGGCCGCCTCACCTACCTGCGCCTGTACGCCGGCACCCTGCGCAAGGGCGACACCCTGCTCGACGCCGGCACCGGACGCACCGAACGCGTCGCCCGCATCCTGCGCGTGCAGGCCGACCGCCACACCGAGACCGACCACGCCCTGGCCGGCGACATCGTCGCCGTCATCGGCCCCAAGAACGCCCGTGTCGGCGCCACCCTGTGCGACCCCGACCACCCGATCCGCCTGGAGGCACCCGTGAGCGCCGAACCCGTCGTCACCGTCGCCGTCGAAGCCCGCCGCACCGAGGACACCGACAAGCTCACCGCCGCCCTGGCCCGCCTCGCCGAGGAGGACCCGTCCCTGCGCCTGGCCACCGACCCCGAGACCGGCCAGCGCACCCTGTCCGGCCTGGGCGAACTCCACCTGGAGGTCGCGGTGGAGAAGGTCCGCCGCGACGCCGGGATCCAGGCCGTCGTCGGCCGCCCCCAGGTCGCGCTGCGCGAGGCCCTGGTCCAGGGCCTCACCGGCTTCACCTACCGGCACGCCAAACAGGACGGCGGCGCGGGCCAGTTCGCCCACATCGTCCTCGACCTGGCACCCGCCCCGGACGGCTTCGCGTTCACCTCCACCGTCACCGGCGCACGGGTGCCGCGCGAGTACGTCCAGGCCGTGGAGGCCGGCTGCCGCGACGCCCTCACCGAGGGCCCGCTCGGCGGCCACCCCGTCACCGGCCTCGCCGTCACCCTCACCGACGGCCTGACCCACCCCAAGGACTCCTCCGACCTCGCCTTCCGCACCGCCGCCCGCCTGGGCCTGCGCCAGGCACTGCGCGCAGCCCGGCTCCACCTGCTGGAACCGCTCGCGCAGACGAGCGTCACCGTGCCCGAGGACGCGCTCGGCACCGTCCTGGGCGACCTCGCCGCCCGCCGCGCCACCGTCCAGGGCACACGGACCGGCCCGGGCGGCACGGCCGAGGTCAGCGCACTGGTGCCACTGGCCGAACTCTTCGGCTACGCGGCCCGCCTGCGCAGCCGCACCCAGGGCCGCGGCACCTTCACCACCCGCCCGGCCGGCTACGCCCCGGCCCCGGCGACGGCCTCGACGTCCGGTGTGACGGCCTCGACGTCCGGTGTGACGGCCGGCTGAGGCGCGCCCGGTCCGGCCCTCCCCGCCACGGGGGAGGGCCGGACCCCGGTCCGCCGACCGCCCCGCGCGCCGCGGTGACGGACACCCGGGGCGCACCTGAACCTCGAACTCCCCGACCTGCCGCGACCGCCCGCGACCGCCCGGGACCCACAGGCCCGGCCCCGCCGACGACGGCGGGTCCGGTCACAGCACACCGGCCTCCGCCGCCGCCCACGCCGAGGGGTACAGCGGGCGCCAGCCCAGGTCCCGGCGGGCGGCCGCGGTCGACACCTGGCCCTCCCACGGGTCGAACGCCTCCGCGCCCTGACCCGAACCGCCCGGGTGGGTGCAGCCGTTGAGCAGGTGCAGGTCCCAGGCCGTCAGCGGGGCGTCGTCGCAGACGTTGTAGGTGCGGCCCTCGATGCCCGGGGTCACCACCGTGCGCCACAGCGCCTGCGCCACGTCCGCGTGGTGCACCACCGCCAGCCGCTGGTGGGCCGGCCAGGACGCCGCCCAGTGCAGCGACTGCGCCAGGTGCGGATCGCCCTGCCCGTACACGAACGCCAACCGGGCCACCACCAGCGGCAGTTCACCGCCCAGCTCGCGCAGCCCCGCCTCGGCCTGCGCCTTGGACCGCGCGTACACCCCCCAGGCCGGGTGCGGCGCCAGCTCGTCCCGCTCCACGGCCGGGCGGCCCAGTCCCCGGCCGTACACCAGGTTGGTGCTGGTGTGCACGAACCTGGCCACCCCGGCCTCCGCCGCCTCCCGCCCCAGCGCGACGGCCGCGTCCCGGTTCACCGCCCACGCCTGCTCGTCCGGCACCCCGCGCAGCGCCGCCGCCACGTTCACCACCACCTCGGCGCCCTCCAACGCCCTCGCCCGGTCGGCCGGTTCGCACAGGTCGCCGACCACCACCTCCACCCCGTCCAGGCCCACCTGCCGCGCCTTCGCCGCGTCCCGCACCAGCACCCGCACCGTGCCGCCCTCGGCCCCGGCCCAGCGCACCAGCCGCGGCACCAGCCGCCGCCCCACCGAACCGGTCGCCCCCGTCACCAGGATCTTCGCCATGTCCCCATCCCCTTCCGGGATTCCCGCTCTCTCCGACACCCACCACCCTGCCCCGGTGGAAGCGGCGGCGGCAGAGACCCGCCGAACCAGGGATCCCCGATCCCCGGCTGGGGCGGCGCTCTCACCCCGGGGGCTGCACGACGACCTGCTCGCCCTCTCCCTCCGGCTCCTCGAAGTGGGCCAGGTAGCGCTCCAGCAGCGCCCGGTCCACGGTGACGCAGTCGGCGCCGTCCTCGCCGTTGCGCCGATCCAGGCGGCGCTCCAACGTCGCCCGGTCGGCCTTGAGATGGACCAGCTCCCAGCGGCAGCCGTGGCCCTCGACCAGCGCCTTGTAGTCATCGCGGGCGGCGCGGCTCCAGAAGCTGTAGTCCACCACCACATCGCGCCCGGCCCGCATCAGCTCGACCAGCTCCCGCCGCTGCTCGCGGCGGACCTCCTCCTTGAGCCGGTCGTACGCCCCGGCCGCCAGCACCAGGCCGGCGTCACGCCGCCCGAGCCGCTGCCAGACCACCTCGTCGATCGAGAGCCGGACGTAGCCGCGCCGCACCAGCCCCATCGCGTAGGTGGTCTTGCCCGCGCCCGGGGGGCCGCACATCAGCACCACGGTGCCCAATCGCTGTGTCATCGGCTAAGGTTAGGGCCGCCCACACCCGGCGGTCACCGCTGCCCGGGCCTCGGCACGCCCCCGTCACCGCTCCCCGGCCGCCCGCGCCGCCGTGCGGGCCGCGCGGGAGCGGCCCGCCAGCGGACGGCGAGCGCCGTCAGGAGCGCCGCCCCGAACGCGTACGCCGGCAGCCACTGCGTCGTGGTGGCGGCCAGGCAGTCGTTCACGGCCTGCCGGCTCTGGTCGCCCTGCGCCGCCGCCAGCGCGGCGCCGCCCCGGTCGGCGAGAGCGCCGAGGGCGGCCTGCGCCTTCACCGCGGCGTAGTCGCCCAGGCGGGCGCACTCGGCGCGGGTGCCCGGCATCGGGAACAGCCAGGACCAGCGCTGCATCGCCGGGGCCAGGACGAGAGCCGCGCACAGCCCGACGACCAGCGCATAGGCCGTCAGGCTCCGCAGGTGGACCGAGCCCGCGCCGGGCGTGGGGGCCGGCGGGCCAGCGAAGGAGAACACCACCGCGAGCAGCGTCAGGCCGAGGTAGGTGGAGAACCACTGCCACGAACCCGAGGCGAGCGCGGCCGCCAGCACACCGGCGAGCGCGGTGCCCAGCACCCCGGCCTGCCCGCCGGGAGGCCGGCTCGGGGTACTCGGGCGGCTGTGCTCGTCCATGGTCCCTCCTGCCTGCGTCCGGGCGCACCAGTCTGCGGCCACGGCACCCCGCGGCCTCCGACGCCATGCCGCCCGCCGCGCCGCCTCGCCCGGTCGGCGGGGGCGCGGCAAGCCTGCCGGCCCGGGGGGAAAGGCCGGTGCGTCGACGAGGGCCGGCGCCTAGCCTGCGGGGGTGAACCTTTCGCACCTCGGAGTGCCGACCGGGCCGATGACCCGCGTCCACGGCGGCTTCGCCAACCGGATGTACCGGCTCGACACCGACCAAGGATCGTTCGCGGTCAAGGAGTTGAACCTCGCCGACCGCCGCTCGCCCTACCGCGTCGAGGACGTGTTCAGGTTCGAGCGGGCGGCCTTCGCCGCCGGCATCCCGATGCCGGAGCCGATCTCGGCCGGCCACGACACACTCGTCCACCGATGGGTCGAGGGCGAAAAGGTGCCGGAAGCACCGGTGTCGGAGGCGTACGCGTTCGAGATCGGTGAGATCCTCGCGCGCATCCACGCCCTCGACATCGCGTGGACCCCCGGGCCGAGCGAGGAACCGACGCCACGGGACTGGCCCCAGCTCGCCGCGCGGGCGGCGGCCACCGCACAGCCGTGGGCCGACGAACTCGCCTCCCACGTCGAGACGTTCCTCGCGATCGCCCACCTCGTCGACACCTGCGAACGGCCGGGCCCCCTCGTACTGACCCACCAGGACATCCAACCGTGGAACCTGCTCACCCGAGAAGGCCGGCCGGTGCTGCTCGACTGGGAGCTCTCCGGGATGCTCGACCTGTCCGGCGAGCTCGGCTCGACCGCGCTGAGCATCGCCAAGGGGCCGGGCTTCGACACCATCGAGCCCGCCGTCTTCCGCGCGGTCCTCCACGGCTACGCCGCGGGCGGCGCAGCGCTGCCGCCGCCGGGCCCGAGCTGGTTCGTGTTCATGATCGGCGGCTGGCTGGGGCACACGAGGTGGAACATCCTCCGCTGCCTCGCCGCCACCGAGGCGAGCACCGGCCCCGACCTCGCGCTCTCGCACGAGTCCGCGCGCAACGGCCTGCGCGGACTCCCCGACCTGTTCGGCCGGCTTCCGCAACTCCAGGCGCTCCTGGTGTGACAGCCACCGGCGCGGTGTCGCCCGGCGTGACGCGCCCGCAGCGGACGCACCCCTGGACTGTCGTTCAGCCACAGGGCTGCTTCCCGGTGCTGCGGCGGCGCTGGGCGGACCGTACGCCGCACCAGGGCGGACTTCGCCCGGTACGGCACGATCTTCCGAACGACACAGGCGTCCTCGATTCCGGGCCGGGCCGGGCCGGGCCGGAACCAGGCGTCGGGGAGGCGACCCTTCCGGTGTCCGCCTGCAGGACGAGCCGCTCCGCCGCCTCCACCCACCGGATGGTGGACGCGCTCCGCATGAGCAGCCTCTCGAGCTCGGTCAGGTCATCGGGAAGGCGGTCGGCACCGTCCATCGGAGGCAGCCTCTCTCTGCCGGAAGTCCGGCTTGGGCGGCACCGATGACAGGTTGGCCTGATGGCTCCGCAGACAAGGCCGGCCCGGGCTGCGCCGGGATGGCTATGGGCTCCTGGAACTCGGCATCGTGCTCGCTGCCGTCAGCGCCGACGCCGCGAGCAGCCGCTCCATCGGGCAGCGCCGTAAACACCTCCGCCTCACTGTTCACCTGTTCGAGTGAACGCCTCATGATCGTCACCACGCACCGGTGGGCGGCTGGCTAGGTTCCGAAGCGAATCACCCACACCGCACACCACCGCACTGGAGGATCACGATGGGCGCATACAAGCAGCGGCACCTGAATCTGTACGACCGCATGGACAGCGACCGCGACTGGAAGCTGAACTGGGACGACTTCCAGGCCGTCATCGATCGGCAGGACGCCTCCGGGCCGCGGGCGAAGGCGTACGAGGACTTCATCCGGGCCTACTGGAGCATCGTCGGCCCCGCCGACACCAACAAGGACCGCCAGGTCTCCAGGGACGAGTACCTCGCCTATGTCGAGAAGAAGCTCATCGGGACGACGCCCGAGTCCTCGGACCTGGGCCCCATGGCGAACGCGGCGTTCACGTTCATGGACACCGCCGGCACCGGTGCCATCGGCAAGACGCAGTTCCAGGACTACCTGACGGCCCGCAACGTGAGCGCCGACGACGCCGAGGGGGCCTTTCGCCGGCTCAGCGCCGACAAGGCGACCGTCACCGCCAAGGACGTGCTCGTCGGGCTGCACGCCTTCTTCACCGAGCCCGACCCGACGCCCGAGCACGACGCGTGGGTGTACACCCTGTTCCCCACCCAGAGCTGACGGACCGACAGCCCCGTACCGGCCCCCGGTCGTCGTAGGGATGGTGCCTTGGGCGGGTCCGGTCAGTGCCGGATGAGATGGGCTCGCCCGGCACCGGCGCGCTGCTGGGCGAGGTGGCCCGACCGGGACAGAAACCCACAGATCCGGAACCTAAAACACGGCCTAGGCGGCGCGCAGGATCAGGTGGCCGCGGCGGAAGCGTTCGCCGTCGCCGGGGGCGCGGAGCAGGCGGGCGGTCTCGGTGAAGCCGGCCGCGCCCGCGATCTCGGCCAGGGTGTCGATGGGCCAGCGGTAGGCGGTGGTCACCTTGTGGTCGAAGGGCGCGACCGGCTCGCCCTCGGATTCGAAGAAGGCCAGCAGCGCGTACCCGCCCGGGGCCAGGACCCGGCGGAACTCGGCCAGGTAGGCGGGCAATTGCTCCGGCGGGGTGTGGATCAGCGAGTACCAGGAGACGACGCCGCCCAGCGTCGCGTCCCCCGCCGCCAGGGCGCCCATCGAGCCGACCTCGAAGCTCAGCTGCGGGTACCGGCGGCGGGCGATGGCGACGAGCGCGGGGGAGAGGTCGATGCCCCAGGTGTCCAGGCCCGCCGCGTGCAGGGCCGCGCTCAGGTAGCCCGGCCCGCAGCCCAGGTCCGCCACCCGGGCGGGGCCGGTGGCGCCCACCAGGTCGGCGAAGGCGGTGACGAACGAGCGGTCCAGCGGCAGCTGGGCCAGGCCGTCCTTGACGAGGTCGGCGTAGCGCACGGCCAGGGCGTCGTACGCGTCGGCGGTGGCGGTCAGGTATGACGAGGTATCGGGCACGGGCCACGACCCTAGACCACGATCCCGGACCACGGCCCTAGACCACGGCCCTGGACCACGACCCCCGGACCGGTAATCCCTGGCTACCGCCCCCCGTTCCACGCCATGCTGGGCACCATGATCGACCGTGAGGCCCTCGCCGACTTCCTCAGCCGCGCCCGCGCCCGCCTGACGCCCGCCGACGTCGGACTCGCGCCCGGGACCCGGCGCCGCACCCCCGGGCTGCGCCGGGAGGAGGTGGCGCAGCTGGCGGGGCTGTCGGTGGACTACTACGCCCGGCTGGAGCAGCGGCGCGGGCCCCAGCCCTCGCCGCAGCTGCTGACCGCGCTGGGGCGGGCACTGCGACTCAGCGAGGACGAGCGGGACCACCTGTTCCACCTCGCCGGGCACGAGCCGCCGCGCCGCCACGGCCCGCTCGCCCACGTGCGCCCCGGGCTGCTGCTGATCCTGGACCGCCTGCACGACACGCCCGCCCAGGTGGTCTCCGACCTGGGGGACGTGCTGGCGCAGAACGCGATGGCCACCGCCGTGTTCGGGGACGCCACCGCCCCCGCGCCGGGGCGGCGCAACCTGCTGCTGCGCTGGTTCACCGACCCGGCGAGCCGCGCGCTGTTCCCGCCCGAGGACCACGAGGCGCTGGCCCGCGCCCACGTGGCGGGCCTGCGCGCCGCCCACGCGGCCCGCCCCGGCGACCGGCGCGCCACCGAGCTGCTGGCCGAACTCCTCGCCACCGGGGTGGAGTTCACGACGCACTGGGAGCGGCACGAGGTGGCGCTGCGGCGCAGCGGCCGCAAGCGGGTGCTGCACCCGGTGGTGGGGGAGCTGGAGTTGGAGTGCGAGGTGCTGGCCGCGGGCGGGCAGGACCAGCTGCTGCTGGTGCACAGCGCCGCCCCCGGCAGCGAGGCCGCCTCCCGCCTGGCGCTGCTGCGCGTGGTCGGCGCCGGCGCCCTGGACTCCTCGGCGTGACCTCGGTGTGACGCGGCGGCTGCGGCGCGTCAGGGCCCGCTGCCCGTACGCTGGGCGGGCCGCGGGCGGCACAGAACGCCACCAAAGCGACGAAGCTGCGCACCTGTACAACGGCACAGCGACACAGCGGCACAGCGGCACATCGACGGATCGACAAGAAACGGGCAGGCACGGGCATGCAGTTCGACGACCAGGGCGACCTCGACACCTCACAGGTGGACGACCGGCGCGGCATCCCGGGCGGGAAGGTCGCCATCGGGGGCGGGGCGGTGGGCCTGCTCGCGGTGCTGTTCGCGGTCATCCTGGGCGTCGACCCCCAGCTGCTGGGCCTGTCCGGCGGCGGTGGCGGCACGTCCTCCTCCGGGGCACGCACCGACGGCGAGGTGCAGCAGGCCTGCAAGAAGGGCGCGGACGCCAACAAGCGCCAGGACTGCCGGATCACCGCCGTCACCAACAGCCTCCAGGAGTTCTGGAGCGCCGAACTGCCGCGCCGCACCAAGGTGGCGTACAAGCCGGCCCAGACCGTGCTGTTCACCGACCGGGTCTCCACCGCCTGCGGCCCGGCGACCTCGGCGGTGGGCCCGTTCTACTGCCCCGGCGACCAGAAGGCCTACTTCGACCTCGGCTTCTTCAGCGAACTGTCGACCCGGTTCGGCGCCAAGGGCGGCCCGTTCGCGGAGTCCTACGTCGTCGCCCACGAGTACGGCCACCACCTCCAGACCCTGCTGGGCACCATGCAGAAGGTCGGCGGCGACCGCCAGGGCGCCACCAGCGCCTCGGTGCGCCTGGAGCTGCAGGCCGACTGCTACGCCGGGGTGTGGGCCCACCACGCCACCACCACCCCGCAGGCCTCCACCGGCCGTCCGCTGATCGCCGCGCTCACCGACCAGGACATCGCCCAGGGCCTGGACGCGGCCGCCGCCGTCGGCGACGACCGGATCCAGAAGCAGGCCACCGGGAAGATCAACCCGGAGGCGTGGACGCACGGCTCCGCCGACCAGCGCAAGGCCTGGTTCACCACCGGCTACCGCAGCGGCGACCTCGCCCAGTGCGACACCTTCTCCGGGAAGATCTGACGCACCCTCCTTTGGCCGGAGCGGACGGCGGCCACGAACGACGACCAGGCCTCGGCCGGGAAGGCCAGGGCGGGGCCTCGGGGGTCCTTGGAGTCACGGACCGGCACTTGGCCGAGGGGTCCGATTGCCACCTCGACGCATTGCCCCTGCTGCGCGCTGTAGGAGCTCTATCGTCAGGTCAGCATCGACATCTTCTCAGCAGCCTTGCGCCGGAAGGTCGCCGTTGCGAACGGCTGCAACGAAGGCTTCCCAAGCGGAGGCGGGGAAGACGAGGGCCGGTCCCTGGGGGTCCTTGGAGTCACGTACGGGGACGAGGCCGGGGAATCCGGGGGCCACCTCGATGCAATCGCCGCCGTTGCCGCCGCTGTAGCTGCTCTTGCGCCAGACAGTCGCGTCGAGCTCGATCCTCGTCATCCTTGAACCCTTTCAGCGCATCAGCGATCAGCGCGAGCGAGTCGGCCACTGGTAGTGCCGCCCCGTGAGCCAGATCATAGCTTCGCCGATGGGCCGCCACGATCGCCGGATCATCATTGCCGTGCCCTCGATCGAGACTCTCGGAGTAGACACAGGTCCGACCGTCAGGCATCTCCAACATCACCATGGACTTGTCGATGATGGCCTGTCGACACGTGAACGGCGCGACCTGAATGATCACGTTGGGGAGCCGCGCGACAGCCGGCAGGTGTTGCATCTGGCGTCGCATGACTCCTGGTCCACCGAAGACTGTCCGAATGGCGCTTTCGTCCAGAATCACCTGCAGAAGCGGGCCATCAGGGTCCAGGAACCGTTTCTGCCTCGCCAATCGAGCGATCGTTCGCTCCTCGATCACCTTTGGCTTTCCGGCCGCATCACTGACCGCGAACACGGCCTCCGCATACGTACGGCACTGCAATAGCCCATGGATCACCGCCAGTTGGAAGATCCTTGCAGCCACTGCCTCGGCTTCCATGTCGACGTGGGTCCGGAACCAATCCGGGTGTTCAAGTCCGGCGTTCCAGTCAACCCTTCCCCAGATTCGCTTCAGTGCGCCGCCCGTGTTGAGCAGTTCATCAGCCTTCTCCACCAGTTCCGGTGGCATGCGGCGCTGACCGGTCTCGTACCGGGTGATGTTCGTCCGGCTGCAGTGCAGCTCCTTGCCCAGCCCCTCCTGCGTGAAGCCGGCCAGCTCCCGGTAGAACCGCAGCTCCTCGCCGAACAACTCCGCCGAACAACTCCGCCGAACTGGCCGTCAACTCCCGCTTGATCCGCCGATGTGCCACAGCCGGCCCCCTTACGCACCACGTGCCCCTGGCACCAGGTTTCGCCATCACCGTACCTTCGCAGCCTCGATCATTGACACCAGAACGCAATCATTCGCACGCACAGCGTGATTGCGCACTGCCCTCGCGCTCCCTCATCCGCCCCCCGAGGAACTTCGCCATGCTCGTTTCCCGCCGCCCCCACCCCCGCACGTTCGCCGCCCGTCTCGACTCGCGGCCCGAATCCACGCCCCTGGCCCGGCACTTGCTCCGGGCCTACCTCGCCGCCCTGCCCGCCGGCGACCGCTACCGCGATGTCGCCGAACTGCTCCTCGGGGAGCTCTTCGCGAACGCCGTCCAGCACGCGGGCGCTCCCGACGACCGGCTGATCGAGGTGCGGTTCGCCGTCATCGACGACCGCCTTCGTCTCGAGGTCCACGATGCCGGGGCCGGGCGGCCCTCCGTTCGCCGTTCCCGGCCGGACGAGGAGTGCGGGCGCGGGTTGTTCCTCGTCGACGAACTGGCTGAGCGCTGGGGTTGCTGTCCGCGCGCGGGTGGGATCGGCAAGTTCGTCTGGGCGCTGATCGCTCCCGCCCTCACCCTCTCCACCGTCTGAAAGCGCGCCTCCGATGCTGCCCGCCCTGCCCGACCTCGCCCTGCCCGACCTCGCCCGGCGCGCCCTCGACCGTGGCCACACCCCTGCCCAGGCCTACGCCCTGCTCGCCCGCGGCTCGGGCCGCCCCCTGCCGGCCGCCCGGGCGCTCTGCCTCGCGCTGTCCATCCCCCTCGCCGAGGCCACCATCCGGCTCAACGACTGCTTCGACGCGCTCCTGGCCGACCCCCGCCCCGGCTCCGAGGCCGACACCGGCGAACTCCTCGAAGCCCTCGGCGTGTTCGACGTCCCCAAGACGCCGACCGCCACCGACCTGGCCGTCATCGAGCACTTCCTCACCGCGATCGACGCCCTCGGCGGCATCCGCGCGGGCCACCGGCACGGCCTGGGCCGCTGGTTCACCACCGGCAACCTCACCGCCGCCTACCTCTCCCTCGCCGCCGCCCGTCCCCTGCCCACCACCGGCGACCCGGCCCGGTACTGGTCCGCCCTGGTCGAGGCGGGCGAACTCCTCGCCGCCGCGCCCGCCCCCGACCCCCGCATCACGTACGCCCTCGCCGTGTGCCGTGCCCGCGTGCCCCGCGCCTGAAGGCCCACGCGCGCGCAGGAAGGGGAAAGGGGGGGGGTCTTGTGCGGGTGTGGGGCCTTTCCAGGGCGCCCCCAAGGGGTGGTCGGGGGGTGGGGTGGGGAGAGGGCAGAAAG
>NZ_JBVJQR010000046.1:0-23936 GCF_055608425.1 Kitasatospora sp. NPDC036934
TTCGGTGAGCAGGTGGATCTTCGACCCGTACTTGCCTCGATCCACAGGATTCGGACCCGTCAGCTCCCCCTTTTCAGGGCTCGCATGTTCACCGACTCGACCACGCACCTCGACCAGTCCAGCTCGCCCCGCGAGCCCAGCTCGTCCAGGACGACGCGGTGGAGCTTCGCCCATACCCGAGCCTTGCTCCACTCGGTGAAGCGGCGATGAGCAGTCGGCCCGGACGGGCCGAAGCAAGGCGGCAGTTGGGCCCAGGTGCAGCCAGAGGTCGCGACGAACACGATCGCCGCCAGAACCTCCCGATCCCCATGGCGACGCCGACCACCACCCTGCGGACGCGTCGGCGCCTCCGGCACCACCAACTGGAACAGCTCCCACAACTCGTCCGGCACCAGACGCTCCACGATCAGCACGCCCGGAGTCTACTCACCCAAATGAGATGACTTCTAAAGGCCCCGGGGCGATGCATCTTGTGTGCCATCACTTGGCATCACCTGTCCGTCAGATTTGGTACCAGCCTGGGCGAACCCGAGCTCAATCTGGGGAGCGGCGCAGGATGATTCTGCCGATTCGGGTCAGGGTCGGCCCATGACGGCGCATCACCCGCGCATGGACCTGTGACCGGAGTGGAAGACTCCACGCGCCCTACATCGTCAAGAACCGCAGATTGGGATCCAACATGCCTGACATCACACCCACCGACATCACCGGCGGCAGCAGCCCCGATTCCGACGCAGCCGCAGCCGCAGCCGCAGCCGCAGCCGAGGGATCGGACCTCGTCATCCCCGCGACACAGCCCACCACGGAGACCGGCACACTGAGCCTGCGCTACGTCGACGGCGCGGCCGTTCTCGTTGTCACCGGCGGCAACGCGGTCCCCGGAGAACTCCCGGTCGTCGACGCGAACGGGAACGCCGTCGCGACCTACACCCCCGGGAAGCCCACCGCTCCCACGACCGCCAGGTCCCTGGACATCCAGATCCCCGATTACAAGATTTACGACGTGATCCAGGCAGCCGGGTAGGCCCCTGTTCGGGGCAACACCCCAGCGGACCGTCACACCGAGTTGGTCAACATCACCCGTCCCGATCCGGAGTACGCAAGCGAGGGCACCGTCGCCCTCGGCCTGCCGGGCGAACGCGGGGGCGCCCCTGAGAAGCCGTTGTCGTACCGAACTAGATCGGCGTGTTTCCGCAGCTCAGGCATGACTTCGACATGGGCGGGGCAGGCTCGGGGCATCGGGTTTTCTCGTCGGTGGAGGTGCCGGGATGGCGTCGGTCGTGGGTCTGCTGGAGGAGCGGGAACTGGCTGCGCGAGAGCGCGTCGAGGGGCTGCGGGAGGCGGCGGACCGGGTGCTCGCTGAACTCGCGGAGGCGGAGACGGATTGGCAGGAGTGGCTGATCGCCCGCCAGCGGGTCGGCGAGGTCCTGTCCGCACCGCATCCCCGGGATGCCGGTGTGGCCGGCCCGGAACCTGAAGAGCCCTCCGCGTCGGAGCCGGAACCCGTTCCGGACACGCCGGCCGAGGTCCGCCCGCCGAGGGCGGCTCGTGCGGGCTCGATCGTCCCGGTATGGCGGCCCGCGTTGGTGGCAGACGTGCTGGCTGTGGACTACCAGCGCATCCTTTCTGTTCTGGCCGAACGCAGGGCGGATGGAGACGGGGAGATGACTTGTCAGGAGGTTGCCGCTGTCCTGGGGTTGGCCCCGGTCCCGGCGAGCGTGGAGGGCGTGCGGTCGAAGATGAAGCGGCTGGCGGACCGAGGCTGGGCCGTCGAGCCGTCCCCGGGCAGGTTCACGCTCGCCGCCGGGCCAGGCGCCTCGTCATGAGCATCGTCATCGACCAGAGCACCATCTGCTCGTGGACGGCGGGCAGCGTCTCGTAGTCACGCACCAGGCGCCGCGAGCGCATCAGCCAGCTCAGCGTGCGTTCGACCACCCAGCGCCTCGGCAGCACCACGAAGCGGACGCGTCGTCGCTTCGCCTGGCGATCTCAAGGGTCAGTCGCAGTGCCTGATTCGCCCAGGTGACCAAGCAGCCCGCGTAGCCACCGTCGGCCCAGAGCAGGACGATCTTCCGGCAACGGGCCCGCACATGCTCTAGCAGCGGCATCGCTGCGTCCCGGTCCGTCACGTTCGCGGCGGTGACCAGCACGGCCAGCAGCAGTCCGAGGCAGTCGACCACGATGTGACGCTTGCGCCCCGGCACCTTCTTCGCCCCGTCGTACCCGCGTGAGGACGCCGGGACCGTGGCCGCCGCCCGCAGCGACTGTGCGTCGATCACCGCCGCGGTCGGCTCCGGGTCCCGGCCGGCGTCCTCGCGCACCAGGCCCCGCAGCCGGTCGTGCAACTCGGCCAGCAGGCTCCGTGCCCGCCACCGCCGCACGAAGGCGTAAACGCGGTCCCAGGCAGGGAAGTCAGCCGGCATCGCCCGCCACTTGATCGCGCTGTCGACCAGGTAGCGGACCGCGTCCAGCAGCTGCCGGTGGCAGTAACCCTCCGGCTGCCCGCCCCGTCCTTCCGAACCGATGCTCACCATGACCGGTACGGCAACGGCTTCTCATGCCCGGTAAGCAGCGAGATCACCCGACCGAGCCACACCAGTCGAACCCGCGTCCATCAAAATCGTTACGGCAACGGCTTCTCAGGGGCACAGGGCCGCGTCGACGGCGCCGAGGGCGGGAGCCAGGTCGCTGGCGCCGGTCGGCTCGACGGTCAGCGTGACGCTGGCGGCGCGTCCGTCCTCGGTGGCGGCACTCCAGGTGCCGTAGCCCGGGATGCCGCCGTTGTGGAACCACACGGTCGTGCCGCAGGACAGCGTCGCCGGCACAATCCCCAGTCCGATGCGGAAGCCGGGGTGCCCCGTATCGACGGTGGCACGCATCTGCTGGAGCTGGGGGTCATCGAGGAGGCGGTGGCCGCGCATGAGCTCGGAGAAGAACGTGGCGAGGTCGGAGTCGGTGGACACCATCGCGCCGCCCGCCCAGGCCGCGGAGGGGTCGATCTCGGTGACGTCACGCAGCGATCCGCCCGGGCCGTCCGTGCGGTAGCCCTGGGGGTGGCGCTCCCGGAAGGTGGTCTCGCCAGGGGCGGGAAAGTAGGTGTGGCGCAGCCCGATGGGCTGGATGACGCGCCTGTCGACAGTCTCGGCGAGGGGACGGCCGGTGACCTTCTCCACGACCAGGCCGGCCACCAAGTAGTTCGTGCTGCTGTACCCCCAGGCCGTGCCCGGACGGAAGGCCGCTTCGTGCCGGAGTGCGATGTCCAGGGCGTCGCGGGGCGAGAGGTAGCGGCCCCGGAGGATGGACTCGGTGACGTCCGGCTCGTACTCGGGGAGTCCGGCGGTGTGCTGCAGGAGTTGACGCACCGTGATGTCGCGCCCGTCGATGCCCTTCCCGCGCACGAGACCGGGCAGGTACTTCTCGACCGGGTCGTCGAGGCCTATCTTGCCCTCACCGACCAGTTGCAGCACAACCACCGCGGTGAACGTCTTGGTGACGCTGCCGATCCGCACCTGGCCGTCCCTGGGCACCTTCGCACCGGTGTCCCGGTCCCCGACCCCCGCGGTGTAGGTACGGATGCGACCGGCCCCGTCACGGACGGCGGCCAGCGCGCCGGGCACGCGGTCGGGGTCGACCAGCGCGTTCAGGCGCTGCTGGACGGCGTCCGGCTTGGCGGCCCCCGGGGCGGCGACGGCGGACGGGGCGAGCGCGCCGACCGCGAGGGCGTTGGCGGCCACGGCGATGGCGACGGTCGTCGCCGTGCGGCGCGACGAGCAGAACCGTCGTGTCGTTTGAGAGTTCACGGAATGTCACCTCTGCTGGTACATGCGATGCGGGATGCGCGCCAGGGTCTCCCGGCGCCGTTTCCACGACATCACGCGGTCGAGAGGGCAGTCATCGCCGTCGAGGACGACGGGGCGCCAGGGGCGTAGATCCCCCGTCCTCCCGGCCCCTCCTCCTGGCGGCGTATGCGGACCACTGCCCACTCCGCGTCGGTCATGTCCGAGGGGTACCTCGGACGCCTGTGCGGCCGGTCCCCGGCGTTCCCGCGCCGGTGAGCGAGGCAATCACACGACAGGGATGCGGAGTTGGAAGGCAACGCCACGGAGGCGGAAGCCTGCGGCACCAGGGGCCTCCTGTTGCCCGGCTGGATTCGACGCCCACGAGCTGTGCGGGAGGCCCCACTTTCATGCCCGGCCGACCAGAAGATCACCCGACCGAGTCGGCAGACTCGAACTCACGATCGCCAAGATCGATAGAGCAACGGCTACTCATGTCCCGCAACTCCTGCCCGAGCACTGGCTCCACCAGCACTTCGACGCCCCGGTCGACGCACACCGGGCACTGAGGCGGGCCGTGCCCATCCACCTGGTCCAGATGATCGCGGGCGGATCACTGCGGCACGGCGCCGCCCGGCTCGACCTGCCGTGGGCCACAGCGCAGTGGTCGCTGTTCGACGTCCGCCGCGGCCTGACTGCCGCAGGAGCCGCCACCGAACTGAGCGTCGGCCTCCAACGACTCGCCGACCATCTGGACTCGGCGCCGCACCTGGTCAACTACCACCGGCGCCGTCACGCCCTCACCACCTGGTCCCTGCCCGAAGCAGACTGGCACCGCTTGCGCGAGCACCTGCCAGAACGCACCGGCCGACGCTTCGACCATGTCCGCCGCGACACCGCCGCCGTCCTAATCTGGATGGACGTCACCCAGGGCCACCACCATCAAGCTCCGCTCGTCCAGCAAGCGCGCGCCGCAGCACACCCCTCCCGCGGTCCGCTCATCGTCTCGATTACGGAGACCCTTTCCCAACGCCGCAACGACCGTGCCTGGGAACTCCGACCGATCGCCGCCGACCTCGACACCTATGCGCGCCATCTCGCTGCCGAAGTCGACCAGCCGGGCGGACCCGCCTGCGTGCCAGTACCCGACGGCGGTGCCGGCTCGTTGCCCAGGGCATGACCAACACCATCCGCCGCATGCTGACCGACGCCGGACTCGCCAGCGCCGCGCTCCTCGTCGCCGCCGGTCCCGCATCGGCTGCCGCCAGCTCGCAAGGCCTCTCGCTCTTCAACATCCAGGGCAATGAGCTTCCCCCGCTGTACGGGAGGCGTTGATCACCCACACCACCGGGTCGACCACCGGGACCGTCTTGACGGCCACCGCCCGCAGCACCTGAGCGTGGTCCCACGGCGACTGGTTCACAAACTGCTGCAAGGCCTGCATGTCCCCGTCCGGCAGCCGCTCCGCCATCGGCTGGATCGACTTCCTACGACCGTCCAACATCAACCCACGCAGGTAGCAGTCGCCCCATCCGCGCGTGTCCTTCCGCGACACCGAGGCGAACACCTCGGCCACAAACGCGGCTAACTCGCCGCGAAGCTTCTCGATCTCCCCCAAGTCCACGCCGACCAGCATGCCGGACATACAGCACCAAGATCAAAACAACCTAACGAAGTACTACTAGAAGACCAATGACGATCTTGCTGGGTGTTGGCCGACGGGCGGAGAGCTCCGTGGTTCATCGTTGTCCTCACGACGCAGTTCGCTGGAGCGCGGAAATTCGTGGCGGATCTCCAGGTCGACAGTGATCACGGCGGGCACGCATGCCCGGCAGCTGGACTGCGGCCCACTCTTGGCGAGGAGATTCCTGATGACCGCCTGCCTATGGCGTGCAGGTACGGAGGGCGTCAGCCCGGTCCGCCGACCATGGGCGCAGGAGGGTACGCGCGCGCCGGGCTGTGGGTGAGGGGCAGTTCGGTGATGCCGTGCAGTCGCAGGGACGTCCTTCGGCGTATGGGGCTGGTGGGGTCGGCGAGGCTGAGGCCCGGTAGGTGCAGCAAGTGGGTGAGGGCGGTGTGGAGTTGGATGCGGGCCAGGGCCGCGCCGGGGCAATGGTGGGGGCCGCGGCCGAAGGCGAGGTGAGAGGTACAGGTCCGGGTGGGGTCGAAGCGGTCGGGGTCGGTGTGGCGGGCTCCGTCGCGGTTGGCGGAGGCGAGGCTGAGCAGGACCGTTTCTCCGGCGCGTATCGGGGTGCCGGCGATGGTGAGGTCCTGGCGGGCGAAACGCGGGACGGCCAGGGCGGTGGGGGCGCTGTGACGGAGGAGTTCTTCCACCGCTGACGGCAGAAGGTGGGGGTGGGTGCGCAGGGCGTGGGCGTGGTGGGGGTGGGTGAGGAGGAGGTGGGCGCTGTGGGCGATGGCGTGGGTGATGTTCTCGATGCCAGCCCACCAGATTTGGAAGGCGAGGGAGAGGAGTTCGTCGGGGGTTATGCGGTGGTGGGTGCGGGCCCACGACGCGAGCAGTCCGTCGGTGGGGTGGTGGTGTCGGGTGAGGTGGTGAGTGAGGAGTTGGTGGACGCCTGTGACGGCCTGGTCGAGTTGGTCGTGGCGGGTATGGGTGACCATGGCCGTGGTCCAGTGGGCGAGCTCGGGGCGTTTACGGGCGGGGAGGCCGAGCAGGTCGGCGACGATGGTCGTCGGCAGGGGGATGGCGAAGTCGGCGATCAGGTCGAAGGCGGTGCGCCGGGTGAGGCCGGACAGGAGCCGCTCGGTGACGACTCTGACGCGGGGGCGCAGAGTTTCGCTGTGGCGGGCGGAGAAGGCCGGCGCGGTGATACGCCGCAGCCGGGTATGTCCCGCTCCGTCACGGCTCAGGAGGTTGTCCGCCAGCGGGGCGGGCAGCATGAAGCCGCCGCTCCCGGCGTGGGTGGTGGGGCGCTCCACTGTCAGGCGTGGGTCGGTGAAGGCTCGTCGTACGTCGGCGTCATGGGTGAACATCCACGACACGCCGTCAGCCATCCGAATCCGATGAACGGGAGCTTGTGCCCGCAACCTGGCCAGTGCCGGGTAGGGGTCGGTAACTAGCCTGCGGTCAAAGGGCATGGGTGGAGGTGCACTTCCTCGGTTCGAGGGGGAGCCCGGTCATGAGAGGGCTCCGGCGGGCCACCACCGACCGCCCGGGAGGATTCGTGACGATCTTGGGTTCTGGCCCGCTGCCTGAGCGACGGGCCAGAACCCAAGGTGACGAATCCGCCGGGCAGTCTGACGGTCAGCGCCGGCGCCGTGCTGTACCGGGTTTCAGGGCGCCAAGGCCGTTCGTTTCCGGTGGACCTCCGGTGTGGTGGAGGTGCCTAGGCTCCACACCACATACGGAGGTCTTCGTGTCCCACCGTAATGCCCGCTTGACCGTGCACGGCAGGCGGCTCCTGGTGGATCGTGTCCGCTCCGGCCGACCGGTCGCGCACGTCGCGGCCGAGATGGGCGTCTCCCGGGCCACCGCCCACAAGTGGGTGCGGCGCTGGCGGGCCGAGGGCGAGACGGGCCTGCTGGACCGCTCCAGCAGGCCCCTCTCCACCCCGCACCGCACACCCGCCGCCGCCGAGGCCCGGGTCTGCGAGCTCAGGCGGGAACGAAAGCTCGGCCCGGCCCGGATCGGCCCGATCCTCGGCATCCCGGCCTCGACGGTGCACCGGATCCTGGCCCGCCACGGCCTCAACCGCCTCGCCTGGCTCGACCGGCCAGCGGCGAACCGATACGCCGCTACGAACGCGAGCGTCCGGGCGAACTCGTCCACGTCGACATCAAGAAACTCGGCAACATCCCGGACGGAGGCGGCTGGCGCACGGTCGGCCGCGAGGCTGGCGACCGCAACCGCCAGGCGACCACCACCGAACGCAGCAGCCGCACGCCGGTGATCGGCTACAGCTTCGTCCACTCGGCCGTGGACGACCACACCCGCCTCGCTTACAGCGAGGTCATCACCGACGAGCGCCAGGACACCGCGGCCGCGTTCTGGCAGCGCGCACACGCCTTCTTCGCCGGCCACGGCATCACCGTCGAACGCGTCCTGACCGACAACGGCTCCTGCTACAAGTCCAGGCTCTTCACCCGGACCCTGACCGATGCCGACATCGCCCACAAACGCATACGCCCCTACCGGCCACAGACCAACGGCAAGGTCGAACGCTTCAACCGCACCCTCCTCGAAGAATGGGCCTACCAGCGCGCCTACACCAGCACGACGAACGCACCGCCGCCCTGACCGACTTCCTGCACCAGTACAACTACCATCGCTGCCACACCGCACTCGGAGGCCAACCCCCGATCAGCCGCGTCAACAACCCTGCGGGTCAATACACCTAGCCAGCTCGCAGGACGTTGTGGCCGCGAGCCAGTGCACACCGCCCCTGATCACTCGAACCTCGATGTCACGCGCTCGAACTTCGCCGCCCCGAAAAATCTGACGCTCCATCAGAAATGTCAGCAAAAAGTCAGCATCGATCCGATCAAACCCTGCCACAGGCAGTCACACTTGAGATTCACCGAGCCCTTGATTCCGATCTGTCGGGGTCGCCCTCCGGACAGCCGGCTTCAGTTCGCGACGAGCCCAGGCCACTCCCGACACATCCACCGCCAGCGCGGCTTCGCAGACCACGGCGAAGGCCGTTCCCGCAGGTCAGCGCACCCGACCGCGCGCCTTCAGTGGAATCAACGGAAGCTCCGGAGCCGGCAGTCGGGCGCCGTCGTAGCCGTGCACCTCGCCGAACCGAACACCCTTCTCCCAGTCGTTTCGTGCCTGTACGATCTCCTCACCGGATCGGCCGATGAAGTTCCACCACATGACGATCCGCTCGTCGAAGGGCTCGCCGCCGAGGAGCAGCACCGAGGCGTCGGAGCGGGCGAGGAGCGGGAGTTCGCGGCGGCCGCAGCCGAGGTAGAGCATGGAGCCGGGTTCGACCGGGACGCCGTCGACGTCGATCCGGCCGGTCATGGCGAGGACGGCGTACTCGAACCCGGGGACCAGTGGGAGCCGGAGGTCCGTCCCGTCGGTGAGGGCCAGGTCGGCGCCGACCAGCGGGGTGTGGGTGGTGCCGGGCGAGGTGGCGGTGTCCAGGGTGCCGAGGATGACGGTGGCGCGCAGGCCCGGGGCGGTGACCTCGGGCAGTTCGGGGTGGTGCTCGAACGAGGGGGCGGTGTGCCGGCGGGCGTCCGGCAGGGCGACCCAGAGCTGGGCGCCGTGCAGGAAGCGGGCGTGCGGGCGCGGGGACTCCTCGGAGTGGGAGATCGCCCGGCCGGAGGTCATCAGGCCCAGTTCGTACGGCCGGACGGTCTGCAGGCTGCCGAGGCTGTCGCGGTGCAGCACCTCGCCCTGGTGGAGCCAGCTGACCGTCTGCAGGCCCATGTGGGGGTGTGGCGGCACCTGCATGCCGGGCTCGCCGGCGATGTCATCGGGGCCGTAGTGGTCCACGAAGCACCAGGCGCCGACCATCCTGCGGCCCAGGTTGGGGAGCAGCCGGCGGACCACCGTGCTCTCACCGAGCGGTACTCGACGACCCGTCAGCAGATCCTTCACTGGTCCGCCGCTGGCCTCGCGGCCGCAGTCGGTCGGGGCGGGCCTGAGGTCGAGGTTGCTCATCGCGGTTCCACCACCGTACGAGGAGGGCCGGGCGGGAGAGGGGTCGCACCGTCACCGATCATCCGCCACGGTGCGACGTTCCTCCACCCGCGCCCGGCCATCCGGCGGCCCCGGGCCCGACGCCCGACGCCCTGCGGTCCTGCGGGACCGGTCCCGCAGAGCCGATCTCAGTGCTCGCAGGCCCACCAGGCGTCGACAGAGGCCTTGGCGGCCAGCTCGCGCAGGTTGCGGACGGCCGCGGCCGGGTCCTCGGCCCCGTAGACGGCCGAGCCGGCGACGAAGACGTCCGCGCCGGCCTCGGCGCAGCGCTCGATGGTGGCCGCGGAGACGCCGCCGTCGACCTGCAGCCACAGCTCCAGGTCGTGCTTGGCGATCAGCTCCCGGGTGCGGCGGATCTTGGGCAGCATGATGTCCAGGAAGGCCTGGCCGCCGAAGCCGGGCTCGACCGTCATGATCAGCAGCATGTCCAGCTCGGGCAGCAGGTCCTCGTACGGCTCGATCGGGGTGCCCGGCTTGAGCGCCATCGAGGCGCGGGCGCCCTTGGCGCGGATCTCACGGGCCAGCCGGACGGGCGCGGCGGCGGCCTCGACGTGGAAGGTGATGGAGCCGGCGCCGGCCTCGACGAATTGCGGGGCCCAGCGGTCCGGGTCCTCGATCATCAGGTGACAGTCGAGCGGGATGTCGGTGGCCCGGGCGAGCGACTCGACCACCGGGACGCCCAGGGTCAGGTTCGGCACGAAGTGGTTGTCCATGACGTCCACGTGCAGCCAGTCGGAGCCCCGGACGGCCTCGGCCTCGTCGGCGAGCCGGGCGAAGTCCGCGGACAGGATGCTGGGGCTGATCTGGGGCATGGCCGACTACCTTCGTGCGGGGGCTTGCGAGGGCTGGACGCCCGGAGGCGCTTCGTCCCATCATCTCGCGCCCGGCCACCGGCGGACGCACCCCTGGTACATCGCGTGACGGTGATCACACCCGGCCCGGGGGTTACCGGGGCCGTCGCGGTGGCCATCAGCACCTGTGCGGCCCGGCACCCGCCGGCCGCATCCCCGACCTCACGGACAGCACAGCAGCCGTCGAGCCCCCGTCCAGGAAGGCCCCCGATGTCCGATCCCGCCGTTCACCCCGCCCGCGCCCTGTGGTGGCTCTACGAGCCGGTGTACGCCGTCACCTTCCTGCAGCCCGAGAGCCGGGCGGCCTTCGAGGCGGCCGGGCTGGACGGCGGCTGGCGCGGCTACTTCGCCGGCCGCTCGGCCCCGTTGGGCGCGGTGGACGCCCCACCGGTGACCGCCGCGTTCTTCAGCTTCGCCCCGGCGATGGTCGAACGCGCCCTGCCCGAGGTGTGGACCGCGGCGAGACCCGAGCAGGCGCTCGCCGCCCGGACGGCCGGCTCGGCGGCGGCGCTGACCCGGCTACTGGCGCCGGTGGAGCCCGAGCGGATCGAATCGGCGGCGACGGCACTGGAGCGGGCGGTGGCCCGCTTGGACTGCGCCGGCCGGGTGCTGGCCGCCGCCAACGCCGCGCTCCCCCGGCCGGAGAACGCCCACGGGCGACTGTGGCAGGCCGCGACCGTGCTGCGCGAGCACCGCGGGGACGGCCATGTGGCCGCACTGGTCGCGGCCGGGCTGGACGGCTGCGAGGCCTCGGTGCTGCACTGCGCGGTGGACGCCCGCCGCGAGGTGCTCCAGCCGATGCGCGGCTGGACGGACGCCGACTGGGAGGCCGCCACGGCCCGCCTGGCCGAGCGCGGCTGGCTGACCGCCACCGGCGCGGTCACCGAACTCGGCCGGATCCGCCGTCAGTCCCTGGAGGCGGCCACCGACCTGGCCGCCGGCCGGATCTGGGAGGGCCTGCCGGACGGTGAGCTCGACCGCCTGGCAGCCCTGTTGCGGCCGATCGCGGTGCTCTGCCGGGCCCAGCTGCCGGTCAACCCGCTGGCGATGCCGCCGGTACAGCCGTAGTCCCGCGCGCGCCTTCCCACACCCCCGCGGCCACCCCCACGGCCACCTCCACGGCATCCGAGTGACCGGCATCACACCCCGCCGGGGGATTACCGGGGCCGACCCGGTGGTCATCAGCAGGTGAACGGATCACGCACCCGCCCGAGCGGCCCCGAACCCCGCCGCTCGGGTGGCCGCGTGGCCGTGCTGTGCCGTGCCGACCAGTCGAGCCCCCCGCACCCGCCCGGAGCTCCTCCCGAGGAAGGTCCCCGATGGCCGATCTCGTCCATCCCGCCCGCGCGCTCTGGTGGCTCTTCGAGCCGGTGCACGCCGTCACCTACTTCCAGCCCGAGTGTCGCGACGCCTTCGAGGAGGCCGGGCTCCGCGGCTTCTGGCGCGGCTACTTCGCCGGCCGCTCGGCACCGCTCGGCGCGGTGGACGCCCCACCGGCGACCGCCGCGTTCTTCAACTTCGCCCCGGCGATGGTCGAACGCGCCCTGCCCGCGGTCTGGTCTCTGGCGAGCCCGGAGGAGGCGCTGGCAGCCCGCGGCAAGGGCGCGGGCGCCGCGCTGGCCCGGCTACTGGAACACGTGGACCGCGCGCAGGTCGAGCGGGCGGTGGAGACGCTGGAGCAGGCCGCGGCCCGACTGGACTGCGTCGGCCGGGTGCTGGCCGCCGCCAACGCCGCGCTCCCGGCGCCGACCGGGCTCTACGAGCGGCTCTGGCGGGCCGCCACCGTGATGCGCGAGCACCGCGGGGACGGCCATGTGGCCGCGCTGGTCACCGCCGGGCTGGACGGCTGCGAGGCGCTGGTGATCCGCTGCGCGATGGACATGCGGCGCGAGCAGCTCCAGCCGGTGCGCGGCTGGACGGACGCCGAGTGGGAGGCCGCCGCCGGTCGCCTGGTCGAGCGCGGCTGGCTGACCGCCGCCGGCGCGGTCACCGAACTCGGCCGGATCCGTCACCAGTCCCTGGAGGCGGCCACCGACCTGGCCGCCGCCCGGGTCTGGGAGGACTATCCGCGGGCCGAACTCGACACGCTGGCCGGCGCGTTGAAGCCGATCTCGGCACTGTGCCGGAGCGGCCTGCCGTTCTATCCGGTGGGGCTGCCGGACAACGGCTGACCGCCACCCCGGGCCACCGGCCGGTCCTGGCCGGCCGGTCCTGGCCGGCCGATGCCGGTCAGGTCGATGCCGGTCAGGTCGATGCCGGTCAGGTCGATGCCGGTCAGGTCGATGCACGGCCGGTCGATGCACGGCCACCCCGGCCTACCGGCCCCGCTACCCCGGACTACCGGCCGACCCCTGGCCGGTCGATCCCCGACCGGCCGACACCCGGCCCCCGACGGCGCCGGGCGGGCCGAGCACGATCCCCCGCCCGGCGTAGAACGGCCCGAAGGAGCGCCACGGCACCCGCGCGAAGGCCTGCGACTCCCCCGGGAACCCGGAGGGGTTGTGGATCAGCAGCGCCGTCTCGGTGGCGCCAACCGCCAGCACCAGGTGGCCGCCGCGCCGGACCGGCTCCGGGCCGTCCGGCTCCCGGATCGACGGGTGCACCGACAGCATCACCAGTCGCCCGCCGGCCACCTCGGCCCCCACCTGGGCTGGCGTCAGCTCGGCGGCCCGGGCCGCCAGTCCCCAGCGCCGCCGGGCGTAGTCGGCGAACGGCGTGTGGACCAGTCCGCGCAGGCTCTCACCGTCCCGGACGTACGCACCGGCGGCCAGACACTCGGCCGCCAGCACCATCGCCGCCGGGGTCACACCCCACCAGTGCTCCAACGCCATCCGCAGACAGGCCACCCCGCACAGCCGCCAGGACCACCACGCGTACTCCTCCGGGGTGGCCGCCCCCGACTGGCCCCAGCGCGGGTCGCGCGCCGCGTCCAGCCGCCCGTCCACGATGTCCCGCACCAGCTCCGCGGACTCCCACTGCGCCCGGTACGGCACCTCGTGCACCACCCGCGCCGGTCGCGCGGCGCCGCCCTGATCGACCATCCCCCGACGCTCCCACACCGGGGCGGCCGGACGGACTCACGACACTCCTGGAGCCTCCGCCCGGGCGTCCCCCTCGGCCTCCACCTGGGTGTCGTCCTTGCCGCCGTCCGGCCGGGCGTCCGTGTCCGCCTCCGTCTGGGTGCCCTTCCCGCCGTCCGACCGGAAGGCCAGGCGCTGGGCGGCGTGCCGGCCGCGCGCCTCCAGCGGCAGCTGGCCGGTGGCGCCGGCCAGGCCGAAGGCCGGCATGTCGAAGTAGATCGACTCGTAGCCGCCCTCCGGCACGACGTACGTCTCGTGCCAGAGCCCGACGTGCCGGTGCGTCTTCCCCTCCCGCACCATCCGGTTGGCGATGCCCCACACCGTGTGGTGGAAGCCGTCCGGTGCGCTCGCGTAGCGGTACAGGTGCTCCTTCGACTCCCAGTACTGGACGACGTAGTACGTCCGCGGCGAGGCGGTGAGCAGTATGCGCCCGCGCAGGCCCCGTTCGGGGCTGCGGCGCAGCTCGTACAGCATCCGGAACATCGCGAACATCACCGGGCCCCAGTGGTGCAACGCCCAGAACCGGTTGATCCGCATGCCGATCAGCAGCACCACGGTGTCGCCGGTGGCACCGGCGGTGGTGTAGCCCGGCAGTGGCTTGGCGAACAACGGCATCTGCGCCTCCCCCGACTCGCCCTCATGTGATCGGCGATTACATCAGCGCGCACCGGACCGGTCAAGACTCGCTGCAACCACAATTCCTTTACCGCTCAAGCTGGTTGACGGTCCCGGCGATCCCCGCACGGAAGGTGTCCAGCACCCGGACGGCCAGCTCCTCCGCCCGCTCGGCCGGCAGGTAGCCGTCCACGATCATCTGCGCCAGCCCGTACACCAGCGCCTGCCCGGACAGCAGCACCAGCTCCGGGTCGCCGGGCCCCACCCGGCCCGCCGCCTGGTCCGCCGCGATCAGCCCGGCGAACGCCCGCTCCAGGCCGTCCACCCGCTCCCGCAGCTCCGGGTCCCCGGCGGCCGTGAACACCCGCGAGCGCACCAGCTCGAACCGTCGCGGATGGCGCAGCGCGTACCGCACGAACCCCAGCCCGAGCGCCCGCATCGCCGACCCCCCGACCGCCTCGGCGGCCACCACCTCCGCCTCCTGCCAGCGCGCGAAGTCCGCCAGCACCCGGTCCGCCACCGCGGTCAACAGCGCCCGCCGGTCCGCGAAGTGCCGGAACGGCGCCCCCGCCGACACCCCCGCCCGGCGCGCCACCTCCCGTACGCTGACCTTCTCCTGCCCCTGCTCGTCCACCACCTCGAACGCCGCCGCCACCAACGCCTCCGGCAGCGCCCCGTGGTGGTACGCACTCCGCTCCGTCATGCCTGCCTTGCTACCACAGCAGGGCGGGTCGCCGGGCCGGCCTCGACCTCCCGACCGGGGGCCGAGGCCGCCATGGCCTACCAGGCGTAGTCCTCCGGGGCGGGCTTGTGGCCGGGGAAGAGTTCGTCGAGGCGGTCCAGGGTCTTCTGGTCCAGCTTCAGGTCGAGGGCCGCGAGGGCGGCGTCGAGGTGGGCCGGGGTGCGGGGGCCGATGATGGGGGCGGTGACGGCGGGGCGGGAGAGCAGCCAGGCGAGCGCGAGCTCGGCCGGGTCGGTGCCGAGTTCGGCGGCGAAGTCCTCGTAGGCCTGGAGCTGCTCGCGGTACTTCTCCAGCTGCTCGTTCGCGTAGCCGAGGGCGCCGCGCACCCGGGTGCCCTCGCGTTCCTTGCGCAGGATGCCACCGAGCAGGCCGCTGCGCAGCGGGGACCACGGGAGCAGGCCGAGGCCGTAGTGCTGGAGGGCCGGGATGACCTCCAGTTCGATCGCCCGGTCGAGCAGGTTGTAGAGGGACTGCTCGCTGACCAGACCGAGGAAGTTCCGGGAGCGGGCGGCCTCCTGGGCCTGGGCGAGGTGCCAGCCGGCGAAGTTGCTGGAGCCGACGTAGATGATCTTGCCCTGGGCGACCAGCACCTCCATCGCCTGCCAGATCTCCTCCCAGGGCGTGTCCCGGTCGATGTGGTGCATCTGGTACAGGTCGATGTGGTCGGTCTGCAGCCGCCGCAGGCTGGCCTCGACGGCCTTGCGGACGGCGAGCGCGGAGAGCCGGCCCTCGTTGGGCCAGTCGCTCATCTCGGCGTAGGCCTTGGTGGCGAGCACGGTGCGCTCGCGGCGGCCGCCGCCCCGGGCGAACCAGCGGCCGATGATCTCCTCGGTGCGGCCCTTGAGGTTGCCCTCGGGGTCGCGGCCGTAGGAGTTGGCGGTGTCGAAGAAGTTGATGCCGCGCTCGTGGGCGGTGTCCATCAGGCGGTGGGCGTCGGCCTCCTCGGTGTGGGGGCCGAAGTTCATGGTGCCGAGGCAGAGGCGGGAGACGGTCAGGCCGGTGCGGCCGAGGTGGGTGTACTCCATGGCGCCCCACCTAAGGCCACACCGGCCACGGTGTCCAGCACATTTCGGCGGAACGGGCGGGTCACCGCCCGTCGACGGCCGAGTTCACCGCCCGTGGGTGGCGAACTTCCGTACGGCCAGCGGCCCGCAGAGCACCAACAGCAGGGCGCTCCACAGCAGCGTGGCCAGGACGGCGTGCTGCATCGGCCAGGCGGTGCCGGGCGCCGCCGGGTTGCCGAACAGCTCGCGGGCGGCCTCCACCACCGAGCTGATCGGGTTCCAGTCGGCGATCACCCGCAGCCAGCCGGGCATCCCTCCGGTGGGCACGTACGCGTTGGTGACCATCGCCAACGGGAAGACGACGACGGAGAGTTGGCCGGCCGCCGCCTCCTTGCCGACGGCCAGGCCGAGCAGCGTGCCAACCCAGGTCATCACGAACCGGAAGAGCAGCAGCAGAGCGAACGCCTCCAGCGCGTCGGCGGCGCCGTGCCGGGCGCGCCAGCCCGTGGCCAGCCCGACCAGTGCCAGCAGGGTCAGGACGACCACGGTGACCAGCAAGTCGGCGAGGGTCTGTCCGAGCAGCAGCCCGGTGCGGGAGACCGGCATCGAGCGCAGCCGGTCGGTGACCCCGCGACCGACGTCGCGGGCGGCGCCGACCATGGTGGGCATGATGCCGTTGGTGGCGACCATGGCGAACAGTCCGGGCATCAGGAACTCCCGGTAGTCCCCGCCGCCGGGCACCTGCATGGCGCTGCCGAAGACGTAGCCGAAGACCACCACCATGACCACCGGCACGCCCAGCGAGGCTGCCAACAGGCCGGGCGAGTGGCGGTAGTTGAGCAGGATGCGGAGCATCGAGGTGCCGGTGTCGGCGACCAGCCGGGTGCCGAGCGAAGGGCGCGCGGCGGTGGGGACGGCAGTGGGGACGATGGAGGACATCAGGCGGCCCTTCCCAGGTCGGCGGTCTCCCGGGACTTCCCGGTGAGCGCGAGGAACACGTCGTCCAGCGAGGGCGCCCGGACGGCGACGTCCTCGGCGATGACCCCGGCGGCGTCCAACCCCCGGACCAGCGCGGGCAGCAGGACGCTCACCCCGGGACCGGTGAGCACCGTGACCGCCCGCTCGGCCAGGTCCACCTGGGCGTCACCGCCGGACAGTGCGGACAACACCACGGCGGCGGCGCCGAGTTGGCCCGGATCGGCCAGGGTGACGGAGACCTGGCTGCCGATCGCCGCCTTGAGCCTGGCCGGTGGGCCGGTGGCGATCGCGGCGCCGTGGTCGACCACCACGACGTCGTCGGCCAGCCGGTCGGCCTCCTCCAGGTACTGGGTGGTGAGCAGCACGGTGGTGCCGCCGTCGGCCAGCTCCTTGACGGTGTCCCAGATTCCCTGACGGCTGCGCGGGTCGAGCCCGGTGGTGGGCTCGTCCAGGAAGAGCACCGGCGGGCTGGTGACCAGACTGGCGATCAGGTCGAGGCGTCGGCGCATGCCGCCGGAGTAGGTGCGGACCAGCCGGTCGCCGGCCTCGGCGAGGTCGAAGCGGGTCAGCAGTTCGTCGGCGCGCGCCCGGGCCCGGCGGGCGCCGAGGCGGTGCAGCCGGCCGAACAGATGGAGGTTGTCGCGGCCGGTGATGCCCTCGTCCAGCGCGGCGTGCTGCCCGGCCAGGCCGATCGCCCGCCGGACCTCCTCGGCGTCGCGGACGGCGTCGCACCCGGCGACCCGGACGGTGCCCCGGTCGGGGGCGACCAGGGTGGCGAGGACGCGCACCGCGGTGGTCTTGCCGGCGCCGTTGGGGCCGAGGAGGCCGCAGACCGTGCCGGCCGGGACGGTCAGGTCGAGACCGCGCAGGGCTTCGGTGGCCCCGAAGCGCTTCTCGACGCCCGCCATCTCGATTGCGGGTCGGGTGGTATCGGACATGACTCTGCCCTTCTCTAGGTACAGCGTACGTAGAAGCTGAGGATGATGCTACTACGTACGTCGTACGTATCTAAGATGGGAGCGAGGTGATCTCCCAGTGCCGTCCAGCAAGCCCCCGAACAGTGCAGCGCGACCCGAGGAACCCCAGAAGCCGGTGCCCCCCGAGGCCCCCGAGCTGATCTGGCTGCGCCCCGAGCGCGCCGGCCGCGGCCCCCGGCCCGCCCACAGCCGCGACTCGATCGCCGCGGCAGCGATCGTGATCGCCGATGCCGAGGGCCTGGACGCGGTCTCGATGCGCCGGGTCGCGGCCGCGCTCGGCGCGGGCACCATGTCGCTCTACAACTACGTGCCGAAGAAGGAGCACCTGCTCGACCTGATGCTCGACGCCGCCTGCGGCGAGTACCGGCTGCCCCCGTCGCCCAGCGGCGACGTCCGGGCCGACCTCGCGAGCCTCGCCCACGAGCAGCTCACCATCTTCCGCCGCCACCCGTGGCTGCCCGGCCTGGTCATCGCCCGCCCCGGCATCGGCCCCAACGCCCTGCGCTACACCGACCACTTCCTCGCCGTCACCGCCCCCACCGGCCTGCCGGGCGGGGTGCGGATGGAGGCGATGGCGATGTTCAACGGCTTCATCTGCCAGTTCGCCCAGTACGAGCAGACGGCCGCCGCGGGCGCCAAGTGGCAGGCGGAGATGGTCGGTTACCTCACCCAGGCGGCGATGAGCGGCGCCTACCCCAACCTCGCCCACGCCTTCGCCACCGCCGGCCCGCCGGCCGACCCGGACCAGGCCTTCGACCGCACCCTGAACCGGGTCATCCTCGCCGTCCTGGCGACCCCGCAGGACAGTCAGGCCCCTTGAGGCCGGCCGGCTCAACAGGTCACGCCGGCTCAGCGGGTGGCGCCAGGCCGTGCCGGCTCGGCGGGTTCCGCTAGCTCAGCAGGTCCCGCGACAGCACCCCCGCCAGCCGGCCGTCCACCAGGACCACCACGGCCGGGTGGCCGCCCGCCAGCGCCGCCCGGGCCCGCGCCGCCGACTGCCCGACCCCCACCGTCGGCAGGGCCGGCCCGAGCAGCGGGCGCACCGGGCCGTCCGGCTTGGCCCCGCCGTCGGCCAGCGCCGCCGCCAGCACCTCCCGGGACACCGAGCCGATCACCTCCCCCGCGGCCACCCCGTACGGCCGCGCCGCCCGCGGCAGCACCACCGGCACCACCCCGCCCGGTGCGGCCCGCAACGCCGCCAGCGCCTCGGCGACGCTCGCATCCGCCCCGACCGTCACCAGCGCTCCGGCGGCGTCCAGCAGCACCCGCAAGCCGTCCCCCTCCTCCTCCAGGAAACCCCACTCCCGCATCCACACGTCACTGTGCACCTTGGACAGGTAGGACCGCCCCGAGTCCGGCAGCAGCACCACGACCACGTCCTCCGGCCCCAGCCCGCGCGCCACCCGCAGCGCCGCCGCCACCGCCGTACCGGAGGACGGACCGGCCAGCAGGCCCTCCTCCCTCGCGAGTTGACGTGCCATCAGGAGTGACTCGCGGTCCGGGATCCGCTCGAAGGAGTCGACCACCTCCGAGCGGTAGGCCTGCGGCCAGCGGTCCTCGACCGTCTCGGGGTGGAGGAAGTGGCCGATGCTCTCGACGAACCACGGGCTGCCGTCCCCGCCGCCGTACGAGGAGGACTCCGGGTCCGCGCCGATCACGGTCACGGCCCCGCCGGACACCTGCTTCAGGTACCCGCCGGTGCCGGTGACGGTGCCGCCGGTGCCGACGCCCGCGACGAAGTGGGTCACCCGGCCGCCGGTCTGCTCCCAGACCTCCGGGCCGGTGGTCCGGACATGGGCATCGGGGTTGGCCGGGTTGTCGTACTGATTGGCCAGCCAGGCGCCGGGGATCTCCTCGGACAACCGCGTGACCACGTTGAACAGGTGCCGCGGATCCTCCCGCGCCACCGAGGTCATCGCGAGCACCACTTCGGCGCCGTACGCCCGCAGGATGTCCGCCTTCTCCGGCGCCGCCTTGTCGGACACTCCGGCGATCACCCGGTACCCCCGCTGCCGCCCGACCAGGGCCAGCCCGATGCCGGTGTTCCCGGAGGTCGACTAGATGATCGTCCCGCCCGGCCTCAGCAGTCCGTCCCGCTCGGCGGCCAGGACCATCGACAGGGCGGCCCGGTCCTTCACGCTGCCACCGATGTTGAGGAACTCCGCCTTGGCATAGATCGGCGCGGCGATCCCGGCGCCGAGACGGGCGAGGCGGATCAGCGGCGTCCCGCCGATCGCGTCCAGAACGGATTCGTGCACTGCGGCCATCGTGGGCCCCCTTCGCTCGGCATGTCCGAACGAATCTGCCCACACCCGAGGCCGGATAGCCGCCGACCACACTCGGGACGGGCCGGAGCGGAATCCCCGGCCGACCGTTCGCCCCGGCCGGCCTACCTGTTCTCCACCAACTCCTTGAACTGCTCCAGATCCGTCCGCACCGCCTCCTCGACGGCCCGCACCTGCGCGAACCCCTTCGGGCCGCCGAACGCCTCCTGCAGTTCCGCCCCGTCGTACTCCAGCCGCGCCTGCAACGCGCAGTGCCCGCCGTCCAACTCCCTCACGGTGAAAGCGCCTTTCAGCTCCGGGCTGCCGCCGACCGTCTGCCAGGCCAGCACCTGCTCGGCGCCACGATCGGTGAGCTCGGTCTCGAAGCCGCGCCGCTCACCGCCGACGCCGACGTCGAAGTGCGCCCGGTTGTCGTGCTCCGCGAACGCGCTGCGCACGCCGTCCACGAACTCCGGGTACTGGTCGAAGCGGTGCAGCTGCGCCCAGACGTCCTCGGCCGGGGCGTTGATCTCGATCTGCTCCTGCAGCCTGCCCATCGGATGTCCCACCTCCCGAAACCCCCCGTACCGGCGGCCCGGTCGGACTCGGCCGGGCCGTCACGCTCCTTCCAGCCTGCGCCGCCCCGCCAGCCCCCGCACCTTCGTTCGGAACATCCGACGGTGGGGCAACGGCGGATTATCCGCCCACTGTCAACACCGCCTCCGGCTTATCCGGATAAACGGGACCGGTCGCCCGGGAGTGGGGGGTTGCACGACACGGCGGAACCTCTGTGGCCCGCGTGGCGGGAGGGGGCGACGGCCACCGGCCCCTTGGTCTTCCCGGTCGGGCACGCCCTGCGGGCCCGCCGTGTTTCCGCTCGTCCACGGCCCGTGGGCCCGGCCCAAACTCCCCCGCGCCATCCTCCACGAACCCTTCGCCGAAAGCCCCCGAAACCCCCGAGAGTGGCGCCCAGCACCTTTGAACGTCAACGTCAAGCACGCCTGTCCGAAATGGACAGAAGCAGCGCGACTGAATATCGGTTACACCACTAAAATTCTGATAAAACCCCAGCTGCGACCACTCACTCGACCAGTGTGATCTAGATCACAGAACGATCTCTGTAGGCCGTCGCCGGTCGACCTTGCTAGAGTTCCTTTTGGCACGTTCAACTCAGATCAGATTCCTGGCGAGGGGTGACGATACCGGCGACCGCTATCCACGGACAGCCGTTCTCGCCTACTTCATCCTTTCGATCATCGGCACCATTCTCGCCGGGAGTTATTGGGGGAGGCCTGAGCTTGAGATACGAAATCCTTGGCCCGGTGCGCATTGCCATCGACAACGATTCGCCGCCGGTGGGCACGCACAAGATGGAGATGCTCCTGCGGACGCTGCTGATCCGCAACGGCCAGATCCTCTCGCTGGACCAGCTGACCAGGGAGTTATGGGGAGAGTCGCCGCCCGTCCGGGCCCGGGCATCGATTCATGTGTACGTTTCGCAGTTACGCAAGATCCTCAACCGGTTCTCGCGGAACGAAGGCGTCATCACCACCCGCACCCCCGGCTACGTCCTGAACCTCGGACACGACGAGCTCGACCTGGAACTGTTCCTGGCCCTGTCGGAGAAGGGCCGGGTGCAGATGGGCATGCACCGGTACACCGCGGCCGCCCAGACCCTCACCGAGGCGCTCCGGCTGTGGCGCGAGCCGGTCCAGGCGACGTCCTACGAGGGCCCGATCATCCGGGAGTTCGCCAACTGGGCGGAGGAACTGCGGGTCGAGTGCCTCGAGATGCTGGCCCGTTCGCTGCTCTCGGCGAACGAGACCAGCGAGGCCGTGCGCATCCTCTACTCGCTGATCTCCGAGTACCCGCTGCGGGAGAAGTTCCACGCGTTCCTCATGGAGGCGCTCAGTCTGTCCGGCCGGCGGGCGGACGCCCTGGAGGTGTACCAGGCCGCCCGGAACCAGATCCGCACGGAGCTGGGGCTGGAGCCGTGCCGATTCCTCCAGGAGACCCACGAGTACATCCTGCACGACAGGCTCGACAACCTCAGCGTCATCCGTGCCCGCCACGACCGGTTGGCGCAGGCGCACACCGCCTGACCCCGCCCAGCCCGTGGCGGGGCCCCCACCCGTTCAGCCGGAGGAGGCCGTTGTGGACAGTATGGATATCACCGAGATGTCGATTCCCGGTGCGTACCGGATCGGCACGAGACACATTCCGGACCGCCGGGGTAAATTCTACGAGGCGTGGCGGGTCACCGAACTGCTCCAGCAGACCGGCCACCATTTCGAGATCCGCCAGGTGAATTACTCGGTATCGAAGAAGAACACGGTGCGCGGAATCCACGGCACCACCATTCCGCCCGGCCAGACCAAACTGGTCACCTGCGTCCGGGGGGCGGCGCTCGACGTCGCGGTCGATCTGCGGGTCGGCTCCCCGACCTTCGGGACGTTCGACATGACGCTCCAGGAGGCCGACTCCGGAATCGGTGTCTACCTCTCGGACGGCATCGGGCACGCCTTCCTCGCACTGACCGACGACACCTGCATGAACTATCTCTGCGGCGCCGAGTACGTACCGGGCACCATGCTCGACATCCAGGCGTTCGACCCGGCCATAGGCATCCCCTGGGACCGGGACCTGGAAGGCCCTCCGATCATGTCCGAGAAGGACGCGGCGGCACCGACCCTCGCCGAGGCCGCCGCCCTGGGGCTGCTCCCGACCTACGAGCAGGCTCTGGCGTTCACCGCCCCACTCGCTCGCTGAGGTGCCCCGTAACCGGCCCCAGCGGCCGTCCACCGACCGAAACCTCGTTCAAGGAGTTCCGATGGAGCAAGCGGGGAATGCCAGACCGGTCCGAGTCGGGGTGATCGGGTGTGCCGACATCGCCTGGCGGCGCACGCTGCCGGCCCTGGCCGCCGAACCCCTCATCGCGGTCACGGCCATCGCCAGCCGGCAGGAGGAGAAGGCCCGGCAGTTCACCGACCGCTTCGGGGGCGACCCGGTCGAGGGCTACGTCAACCTGCTGGAGCGCGACGACGTCGACGCGGTGTACATCCCGCTGCCGGCCGTCCTGCACGCCGACTGGATCGAGCAGGCGCTGCGGGCCGGCAAGCACGTGCTCGCGGAGAAGCCGCTGACCACCGACCGGAAGCAGGCCGAGCGGCTCTTCCGGATCGCCGACGAGCAGGGCCTGCTGCTGATGGAGAACTTCATGTTCCTCCACCACCACCAGCACCGGCGGGTCGCCGACCTGCTGGCCGACGGCGTCATCGGGGAGGTCCGGTCGTTCTCCGCGAGCTTCACGATCCCGCCCAAGCCCCAGGGCGACATCCGCTACCAGGCGGCGGTGGGCGGCGGGGCACTGCTGGACATCGGCGTCTACCCGATCCGCGCGGCCGGGCTGTTCCTCGGCCCGGGGCTGGACGTCGCGGGCGCGGTGTTCCGCCGCGAGCGCTCCCGGGACGTGGTCGTCGGGGGCAACGCCCTGCTGACCACCGACCAGGGCGTCACCGCGCAGCTGGTCTTCGGCATGGAGCACTCGTACACCAACAGCTACGAGTTCCGGGGCAGCCTCGGGCGGCTCTGGCTGAACCGCGTCTTCACGCCTCCGGCGACGCACCAGCCCGTGGTCAGCATCGAGCGGCAGGACCACCTGGAGCAGATCGTGCTGCCCCCGGACGACCAGTTCGCCAACATCGTCCGGGCCTTCGCCCAGGCGGTGCTGGGGGGCGAGCGTCCGCCGGAGTGGACCGAGAACTCGCTCCACCAGGCGTCCCTGGTCGACGCGGTGCAGGCGAACGCACGGGACTTCGTCTTCTCCGGCGAGGGCTGACGCCGCGTCGGCCGACCGGCGGCCGAAGGACGCCTGCGGGCCGGGGAGATATCCGGAAAAGGGGGGGTCACCAGCCCGCCGACCCGGGACAGGGGAAAAGCCCAAACAACCAAAACCGGCCCGGCAGACCGCCCATC
>NZ_JBVJQR010000046.1:23946-37100 GCF_055608425.1 Kitasatospora sp. NPDC036934
TCGTTCCCTCAGGCGGGGGTGGACGCCGCGGTGGACAACCGGTGGCCGAGTGACGCTGGCGGGCGGAGGACGACCCCGGGAGGGGGGTCGTCCGCGGCCCGCAGGCGTGGAACAGGGCCGGGCACCGACCGAACAGGCCGGGCACGGACGGCTGACCGCCGCCCGGCCCAGCCCCTGCCCGGCTGACCGCTACCGACCGACCGCTACCGGCCGGCCGCCAGGGCGCCGAGCGTGGCGACCAGCTGCGTCGGGTCGGGCCGGGCGGCGTTCCGCTCGGCGAGCACCCGGGCGGCGGGCCCCACCGAGCCCCCGTCGAGCAGTTCGGTGACGGTCTCGACGACGGACTCCGCGGTGAGCTCGTCGGGCCTGAGCGTCAGGCCCGCCCCGCTCTTGGTGAGCAGCTCGGCTCCGAGCGGCTGGGCACTGATCTGCGGAACGACCAGCTGGGGCACACCGTTGACGAGGGCGGCCAGGACCGTCCCGGGGCCGCCCTGGCTGATCAGGGCGTCGCAGGTCGGCATCAGCATCGACAGCGGCATCCAGTCGACCACCCGGACCTGCTCGCTCCCGTCCCCGAGCAGCTCCCGGCCGGCCTTGCCGAGCGCCGCCACGATCTCGACGTCGAGGCCGGCCAGCGCCTCGATCGCCAGCAGCGGCGGGCGCAGCACCTCCGGGCCCATGAACTCGCTGGTGGTACCCCAGGTGATGCAGACCCGCGGCCGCCGCTTCGGCTCGTCCAGCCAGGCCGGGGTGACGGCGGCGCCGTTGTACGGCACGTACCGCGCCTCCTGGCGCTTGGCCATCCGGATCGCGAGCAGCTCCTCCGGGCAGGGGTCCACCACGAGGTCCGCGTAGTCCGGGCCGAGTTCGACGTTCCAGGTGTCGAGGAACGCCACCAGGTCCTTGGGCCAGTTCTCGCGCACCGCGCGCTCGGAGGTGAGGTCGGCCCACAGCTGGTGGGGCATCGGCCCCCAGGTGTGCAGGACCAGCGGGACCCCGGCGGCCTTGGCGATCGCGGGCGCGGCGAACGCGGCCGGGTCCGCCACCACCAGGTCCGGCTTCCAGTTCCGGGCGAACGGGAGCAGGTCGGCCACCACCGCCTCGGCGATCCGGATGTGCGGCACGACGATCTTCTCGATGCTCGGCGCGGTGCCCGGCGGGGTGCCGCCGCCCGAGTCGATGGACTTCTTGAGCTCGCTCATGAAGTCCGGGCCGCTGCCGACCTCGACGGCCGGCAGGCCGGCGGCGGTGACGTCGCCCACCAGTGACGGCTGGACGGCGATCCGCACGTCGTGTCCCGCCGCGCGCAGCGCCCACGCCAGCGGGACCAACGGATAGAGGTGCGACCGGAAGGTGGCCGCGGTGATCAGAACCCGCATGACGGGATCCCTTCGCAGGTGCCGGAGGCCATCAACTCGGACGACGCCCGATGAGGTGGAACATGCGCGCGGTGGACGGGTAGGGCTGCCTGCCCGCCAGGGCGATCTCCAGCTCCTCCAGCCGGGCGAAGAACCGCGGGTCGTGCTTGATGTCGTTGTCCGCGATGAGGTTGCAGACGTTCATCACGCCGTGCGTGCCGACGACGTCGAGGCCGGACTCGCGGTACAGGCCGGCGATCTCGTCGGCGGTCAGGACGTCGATGTCCTTGCCGTACACGACGTTCGGCTTGGTCCGGGCGTCGACGGCACGCAGGGCCGCTTCGAGGTCGAGCTCGCGCACCGCTGCCTCCAGCGGCACCGCGTAGGTGTTGGGGCAGACCACGGAGAGCAGGCCGCCCGGCTTGAGCAGGGTGGTGATGCCCCGGAAGACCTCGGCCCGGTCCGACACGTACTGCAGCAGGTTGTGGCAGAGCACGAGGTCGAACTCCTGGCCCGCGAAGAGCTTCGGGACATCGTGCGCGTCGCCCTCGCGGACGTCGACGCGGTCGGACACCCCGCGCTCCTCGGCCAGCTTTCGCGCCCCGTCGAGGGAGACCGGCGCCACGTCGAAGATCGTCACCCGGTGGCCGGCCAGCGCGAGCCGGACGCCCTCCTTGCCGTTGCCGCCCGCGACGTCCAGCACGCGCAGCGGTCCGTCGCCCAGGTGGCGGGCCAGGTTGGCGGCCACCACCGAATAGCGCAGCTGCCCCCACGGGGTTTCCTGCCAGTTCTGGAAATTGGCAAGGCGCTCGTCGAAAACCGCATTGTCGACCGCGCCGACGCTCTCGGCCATGCTACCTCCGGGGTGCGCTGGACGACCGGGCGCTCGCCCGGCCGGGAACTTCGTGATCTCCCAACGGATATCCCGGCCGACTGAAGCACCCCTAAAACCGGAGGGCTCGGCCGAGGTTTAGGACACCTTTAGCCGGACGTCCGAAACTCGCCCTATCCATGTGCACCGCCCGGTGGTCGTCGGCACATCATCCGAGCCACCGCCGACCACCGTACCCCTCGATCTGGAGACGCGTAATGATTAATGTGACCCAGCCAAGTATCGGGGCGGAGGAACTCGCCGCGGTCAGCGCCGTGTTCGACAGCAAGTGGCTCGGGTACGGGCCGCGGACCGAGGAGTTCGAGGAGCTGTTCGCCCAGCACCTCGGGGTGTCGGCCGACAACGTGCTGTTCCTCAACTCGGCTACCTCCGGGCTGTTCCTCACCATGGACCTGCTCGGCGTCGGACCGGGCGACGAGGTCGTGCTGCCGTCGAACGGCTTCATCGCGAACGCCAACTGCGTGGTCGACGCCGGCGCCCGTCCGGTGTTCTGCGACATCGACGAGGAAACCCTCAACCCTCGGGTCGAGGACGTCCTCGCCGTGCTCACCCCGCGGACCAAGGCCGTGATCGTCCTGCACTACGGCGGCTACCCCGGTGAGGTGGAGAAGATCGCCGCGCTCTGCGCGGAGCGCGGCGTCGCCCTCATCGAGGACGCGGCCGTGTCGGTCGCCTCCAGCGCGCACGGCCGCCGGTGCGGCACCTTCGGGGACTACGGCATCTGGAGTTTCGACGCCCGCAAGGTCATCACCACCGGCGACGGCGGCATGCTGTACGTCCGGGACCCGGAGGGGGCCCGCCGGGCGCGCCGGCTGGCCTACCACGGCCTGGAGGACCGCAGCTCCTTCACCACCGCCACCAAGTCCAAGCACCTGTGGTGGAGTTTCGAGGTGGAGGACATCGGGCGGCGTCTGGTCGGCAACGACATGACCGCCGCGATGGGCATGGTGCAGCTGCGCAGGCTCGGCGGCTTCGTCGAGCGGCGGCGCGCCATCGCCCAGCGGTACGACCGGGCGCTGGCGGGCGTGCCGGGGGTCCGCACCCCGTGCGCCGTGCCGGAGGGCCACGAGTCGACCCACTACTTCTACTGGCTGCGGTTCGAGTCCCAGGAGATCCGCGACGGGGTCAGCGAGGACCTGCTCGCCCACGACATCTACACCTCCTGGCGCTACTACCCGCTGCACCGGGTCCAGCGGTACGGCGCCGCGCAGACCGTGTTGCCCGTCACCGACACGGTGTCGGACACCGCCCTGCTGCTGCCCGCGCACCAGGACCTGCTCGACGAGGAGGTCGACCTGGTCGCCCGCGAGGTCATCAAGTCGGTCGAGGCCCGCCGCTGACCCGCGGGGCACGGTCCGGGCCGGCCGGGGACACCCCGGGCCGGTCCCGTGACACGCCCTAGCCGGGGACAAGACCGGCTTTAGCGGACCCGGCGACCGTGAACAGGACAACACCCGAGCGGCCGCAACCGGCCATGTGCACGACCGTGAATCACGACCGTGAACCCCGAGACAGGAGCGTACACATGGCAGTTGACGAGACCAGGGTGCGAAGACTTGACTCCATGACCGGGCTGCGGTTCCTCTTCGCCCTGGGCGTGTTCCTCTTCCACGCGGCATCCATGAGCGTGTTCCGCACCTCCACGCCCGGGTCCGACCCGTTCGCCCGGATCACCGAGCACCTCGGGTCGCTGGGTGTCACGTTCTTCTTCGTACTGAGCGGCTTCATCCTGACCTGGTCGGCGCGCAAGTACGACACCGTGCGGCAGTTCTGGCGGCGGCGGATGTTCAAGATCTTCCCCAACCACCTCGTGACGTTCGTGCTGTCGGTGCTGCTCTACGCCTCCGTCAGCGCGGCGGTGGTGCCGGCGGTGTTCAACGTGACGCTGCTGCACGCGTGGGTGCCGAGGATGGACACCTTCCTCAGCTTCAACTACGTGACCTGGTCGCTCTCCTGCGAGGTGCTGTTCTACCTGCTGTTCCCGTTCCTGCTGAAGGCGATCCGGCGGATCCCCGCCGAGCGGCTCTGGTGGGCGGCGGGCGGGATCGTGGTCCTGGTGCTGTGCGTGCCCCTGGTCGCGGAACTGCTGCCCACCGAACCGAGGTTCCAGCTGGCCCTGGGCAACACGGGGCTCCACGACCCGATCGTCCAGTACTGGTTCGTCTTCACCTTCCCGCCGGTCCGGCTGCTGGACTTCCTGCTCGGCATCCTGATGGCGCGGATCGTGCTGGAGGGCCGCTGGATCCGCCTCGGACGGCTCCCCGCGCTGGCGCTGCTCGTCGTCGGCTACATCGCCGCCTACTACACGCCGTACCACTACTCGCTGAACGCGGTGCTGCTCGTCCCGATGGCGCTGTTCATCACCGCGGTGGCGTGCCACGAGGCGAACGGGGGGCGCACGTTCCTGTCCAGCCGGCCGATGCTCTGGCTCGGGGAGACGTCCTTCGCCCTGTACCTGCTGCACGTGCTGGTACTCGTCCGCGCCCGCCAGGAACTCGGCTTCCGGAAGGTCCTCTCCCCACTGGAGGGGATCGGCTGGATCGTGCTGACCTTCGTGATCGCCCTGGTCGCGGCGCGGCTGCTGTACGTGCTCGTGGAGCGGCCGAGTTCGCGGTACCTGGGCACCGCCCGGCGGCCGCGGCCGACTGCGGAACCCAGCCCCGTGAGTGCCCGGTGAACGACCGGAATATGCTCGGTCCCCAGTAATCAGACGCTCGATCCCAGGTAGCAGAGGTGCCGCCCGTGAAGGGAATAATTCTGGCCGGGGGAACAGGCTCTCGGCTCCATCCGCTGACCGTCGCCTTCTCCAAACAATTGCTCCCGGTCTACGACAAGCCCATGATCTACTATCCGCTGTCCACACTGATGCTGGGCGGGATACGGGACTTCCTCATCATCACCACCCCCAGCGACGCCCCGATGTTCCGGAAAGTCCTCGGCGACGGCGCGGAACTCGGCCTGGACATCAGCTACGCCCAGCAGTGGCAGCCCGCCGGAATAGCCGACGCCCTCCGGATCGGCGCCGATTTCGTCGGCACCGGACCGGTGTCGCTCATCCTGGGCGACAACATCTTCTCCAGCCCGAACCTGCCGGACCTGCTCACCCGTAGCCTGGCCGAGGTCGACGGCTGCACCCTGTTCGGCCACACCGTGCCCGACCCGCGCCCCTACGGCGTCGCCGAGAAGGACGCCGCGGGACGCCTGATCGGCCTGGAGGAGAAGCCGGCCCGGCCGCGCAGCTCCGAGATCGTGACGGGCCTGTACGTGTACTCCGGCGACGTCGTCGACGTGGTGCGCGACATCGCCCCGTCGGCCCGCGGCGAACTGGAGATCACCGACGTCAACCGCGCCTACCTCGCCCAGGGCCGCGCCCGCATCCACTCGCTGGGCAGCGGCACCAGGTGGCTGGACGCGGGCACGTACGACGGACTGCTCGACGCGGCCGCCTTCGTCCGGGCCGAGGAGCAGCGCGGCGTACGCCTCGGCTGCCTGGAGGAGATCGCGCTCAACCTCGGGTACATCGACGCGGACACCTGCTACGCACTGGGCAGCAAGCACCAGAAGTCCGGCTACGGCCGGTACGTCATGGCGATATCGGGCAAGACCGACTGAGACGAGTACTGGGACATGTCGTCGAACCAACGCGTGGTGGTCACCGGGGGTGCCGGGTTCATCGGGTCGCACTACGTGCGGCAACTGCTCACCGGCGCCTACCCGGCGTTCGCCGACGCCCGGGTCACCGTCCTGGACAAGCTGACCTACGCCGGGAACACCGAGAACCTGGCGCCCGTCTCGGACGACCGCCGGTTCGAGCTGGTGGTCGGCGACATCTGCGACCCGGAGCTGCTCGCCGAACTGCTGCCGGGCGCGGACGTCGTCGTGCACTTCGCGGCGGAGTCCCACGTGGACCGCTCGATCAGCCGCCCCGACGACTTCGTGCACACCAACGTGCAGGGCACCCACACCCTGCTCCAGGCCTGCCTGGACGCGGGCGTGGGACGGGTCGTGCAGGTGTCCACCGACGAGGTGTACGGCTCGATCGAGGCCGGCTCCTGGACGGAGGACCACCCGCTGGAGCCCAACTCGCCGTACTCGGCCTCCAAGGCGAGTGCCGACCTGCTCGCCCGCGCCTACCACCGCACCCACGGGCTGTCGGTCTCCGTGACCCGGTGCTCGAACAACTACGGCCCTTACCAGTTCCCGGAGAAGGTCGTCCCGCTGTTCGTCACCAACCTGCTGGACGGCCTGCCCGTCCCGCTGTACGGCGACGGCGGGAACATCCGGGACTGGCTGCACGTCGACGACCACTGCCGCGCGGTCCAGCTCGTGGTGGAGGGCGGCCGGCCCGGCGAGGTCTACAACGTCGGCGGCGGCACCGAGCTCTCCAACCGCGACCTGACCGTCCGGCTGCTGGCGGAGCTGGGCGCGGACTGGTCCGCGGTCCGGCAGGTCGCCGACCGTCCGGGACACGACCGGCGCTACTCGGTCGACTGGACGAAGATCCGCACCGAACTGGGGTACCGGCCGCGCATCGGCCTGGAGTCGGGGCTGTCCGACACGGTCCGCTGGTACCGCGACAACCGGTCCTGGTGGGAGCCGCTGAAGAAGTAGCGGCCGGCCGACGCCCGGGGCCGGCCGGAAGCACCGCGCACCGGGCACACCCGACCACCGGGAGCACCGAACGACCCGACGCAGCGACGACCGGGAGCACCGAACGCCGATGACCGCCGACGGAAAGAGTACGGAGCACACCATGTCCACACCGACGGCACGCCAGACCCCGCCAACGGGGCTCCACGAGCCGGTGACCCCCGAAGGCCGCGCCCTGGTCGAGCGGCTCGCCGGCTACCTGCCGCAGATCCGAGCCACCGCGGCGGAACACGACCGCACCGGCGCCTTCCCCACCGCGACCTTCGACGCCTTCCGCAAGGACGGCCTGATGGGCGCGACGGTGCCGGCCGAACTCGGCGGTCTGGGGGTGGACCGGTTGTACGACGTCGCCACCGCGCTCGTGCACGTCGCCCACGCCGACGCCTCCACCGCGCTCGCGCTGCACATGCAGTTCAGCCGGGGCATCACCCTCGGCTACGAGTGGCGGCACGGCGGCCCGGCGGCCCGCGCCCTCGCCGAACGGCTGCTGCGGATGATGGTCGCCGGCGAGGCCGTCGTGTGCTCGGGCATCAAGGACCACCACACGGCGGTCACCCGGCTGACTCCCGACGGTGCGGGCGGCTGGCGGCTGTCCGGCCGCAAGACCCTGGTGAGCATGGGGCCGATCGGCACCCACTTCGTCATCAACGCGAAGACCGAACTGCCCGGCGAGGCGCCCCGGCTGGTGTCCCCGGTCGTCACCCGCGACACCCCCGGGTTCAGCGTCCTGGACAACTGGGACGGCCTGGGGATGCGGGCCTCCGGCACCGTCGACATCGTCTTCGACGACTGTCCGATCCCGGCCGAGGACGTCTTCGTCCGCGACCTGGTCGGCGCCCGCAACGACGCGGTGCTCGCCGGGCAGACGGTCAGCTCGATCGGGATGCTGGGCGCCTACGTCGGCGTCGCGCAGTCCGCCTACGACCTGGCGGTGGCCGCGCTCGCCCGCCGCACCGAGCCGGCGCCCGCCGCCGCGCGCACCCTGGTCGCCGAGCTGAGCGCCCGCCTGTACGCGCTGCGCGCCACCGTCGCCACCGCGCTCACCACGGCCGACGCCCGTAGCGCGGACCTGACCGGGGACCCCGCCGAGCGCGGCCGGCAGATGATGCAGCCGTTCCAGTGCGCCAAGCTGATCGTCAACCAACTGGCCCCCGGAATCGTGAACGACTGCCTCACCCTGGTCGGCGGCGCGTCGTTCACCGCGGCCCACCCGCTGTCCCGGCTCTACCGGGACGTGCGGGCCGGCGGGTTCATGCAGCCGTACGCCTACGCCGACGCCGTGGACTTCCTGAGCACCCAGACGCTCGGCATCGAGCGGGACAACGACTACATGAGCACCTGGGCGACCCGCGCCACCAAGGACGGAACATCCGTGGATGCACCGCATCCTGACCCGAGGTCACGGTGAGGAACATGACGACTCGTGTATGGGATTACCTTCCGGAGTACCAGGAGGAGAAGGCGGACCTGCTCGCGGCCGTCGAGACGGTACTGGAGTCCGGACAGCTGATCCTCGGCAGAAGCGTGCACGGCTTCGAGGCCGAGTTCGCGCAGTACCACGGACTGGCGCACTGCGTCGGCGTCGACAACGGGACCAACGCCGTCAAGCTGGGGCTCCAGGCGCTCGGCGTCGGCCCCGGCGACGAGGTGATCACCGTCTCGAACACCGCGGCGCCCACCGTGCTCGCCATCGACGACACCGGCGCGACACCGGTCTTCGTCGACGTCCGCGAGGAGGACTTCCTCATGGACACCACGCAGGTCGCCGCCGCGATCACCCCGCGCACCAAGGTCCTGCTGCCGGTCCACCTGTACGGCCAGTGCGTCGACATGGAGCCGCTGCGACGGCTGGCGTCCGAGCACGGGCTGGCGATCCTGGAGGACTGCGCGCAGGCCCACGGCGCCCGCCACCACGGCCGGCTCGCCGGGACGATGGGCGACGTCGCCGCGTTCTCCTTCTACCCGACGAAGGTGCTCGGCGCCTACGGCGACGGCGGAGCCGTCCTCACCGACGACCCGGACATCGCCAAGGACCTCCGTCAGCTGCGCTACTACGGCATGGACAAGGTCTACTACGTCGTCCGGACCCCCGGGCACAACTGCCGGCTCGACGAACTCCAGGCCGAGATCCTGCGCACCAAGCTGCCCCGGCTCGACACCTACCTCTCGCGCCGCCGGGAGATCGCCCGCCGCTACCAGGAGGGCCTGGGCGACCTCACCGGACCGGGCGGCCTGCTCCTGCCCGCCGTCACCCCCGGCAACGAACACGTCTACTACGTCTACGTCGCGCGTCACCCGCGCCGCGACGAGATCATCGACCGGCTCAAGCGGCACGACATCGAGCTGAACATCAGCTACCCGTGGCCCGTCCACACCATGAGCGGGTTCGCCAAGCTCGGCTACGCCCCGGGCTCGTTGCCGGTCACCGAACGCCTCGCCGACGAGGTCTTCTCCCTGCCCATGTACCCGTCACTGCCCCCGGATCTCCAGGACAAGGTCATCAGCGCGCTGCGCGAGGTACTGACGGAGCTCTGACCCACCACGAAGGAGTTCGATCATGACCGATCCAGCCGATGTGACCGCACCGGTCGCCTGCCGCGTCTGCGGCGGCGAGGTGACGGAGTTCCTCGACCTGGGCCGCCAACCCCTGTCCGACCGGTTCCTCGAACCGGACCGCACGGACGGCGAGTTCTTCTACCGGCTCGCCGTCGGCCAGTGCGGCGGCTGCCGCATGGTCCAGCTGACCGAGGAGGTCCCCCGGGACCTGATGTTCCACGAGGAGTACCCGTACCACTCGTCGGGCTCCTCCGTCATGCGCGAGCACTTCGCCGGCCTCGCGCAGCGCCTGCTCGACACCGAACTGACCGGGCCCGACCCGTTCGTGGTGGAGATCGGCTGCAACGACGGCATCATGCTGAAGGCCGTCCAGGACGCCGGCGTGCGCCACCTCGGGTTCGAACCCTCCACCGGCGTCGCCAAGGTGGCGCAGGCGAAGGGGGTGCGGGTGCGCACCGACTTCTTCGAGGAGGCCACCGCCTCGGCCGTGCACGCCGCCGAGGGCCCGGCGGACGTCATCTACGCCGCCAACACCATGTGCCACATCCCGTACCTGGAGTCGGTGTTCCGCGGCGTCGACGCACTGCTCTCGCCCGACGGCGTGTTCGTGTTCGAGGACCCGTACCTAGGCGACGTGGTCGCCAAGACGTCCTTCGACCAGATCTACGACGAGCACTTCTTCGTGTTCTCGGCCGGCTCCGTGCAGGCCGCCGCCCGGCGGTTCGGCTTCGAACTGGTCGACGTCGACCGGCTGCCCGTGCACGGCGGCGAGGTGCGGTACTGGCTCGCCCGCCAGGGCGCCCGCACCCCGTCCGAGGCGGTCGGCCGGTTGCTCGCCGAGGAGGCCGCGCAGCAGCTCGGCGAACTCGCCACCCTGCGGGCGTTCGCGGCGAACGTCACCGCGATCCGGGACGACCTGAAGGCGCTGCTGACCCGGCTGCGGGCGGAGGGCCGCACCGTGGTCGGATACGGCGCGACCGCGAAGAGCGCCACGGTGACGAACTTCTGCGGGATCGGCCCCGATCTCGTCCGGTTCGTCTGCGACACCACGCCGGACAAGCAGAACCGCCTGACGCCGGGCATGCACATCCCGGTCCGGCCGGCGGCGGCCTTCAGCGACCCCTACCCGGACTACGCGCTGCTGTTCGCCTGGAACCACGCCGAGGAAATCATGGCCAAGGAGCAGGAGTTCCAGCAGGCCGGGGGCCGCTGGATCCTGTACGTGCCCGAAGTCCACGTGATCTGACGGCGGAACACCCGGCCGCGGCGGACACCGGGCGCGCGAAGCGCCCGTGCTGTCCGCCGCGGCCTTTCACCGTCGCGGGCGGGTTCGCACCGCCCCGAATTCCCGTCCCGCGCCCCGCGGGCACTCCGCTCTCTTAGGACCGTTTAAGGCCTGTTGACCATGATTTCCTGACGGGCCCGGAAGTGCCGGTCCACCGCCACCGTCCGGAACGGAGAACGGAATTCCATGTATCTGGAGAATCTCCACGAGGTCTGCCACACCACGGTGCACCGTGAGACCCGGCCCGGCGTCGGGCACCACCTGACGTTCACCGAGGAGCTCTACGACGCGGACGGCAAGCTCGTGTCCACGTCGGAGGGCATGGCGGTGGTCTACGGGAACCCCGCGGACGGCAGCCTGATGCAGCTGATGACCGCCACCGAGACGCTCGCCGACGGGGTCATCAGCTGGACCGGCCCGGTCGCCCAGGAGGACCCGAACGGGACCGAGTTCCGCGTCAACAGTTTCCCCGCGATCGGCGTCAGCGGACGCTACGCCGGAAAGACGGGAACGCGGACCTTCAAGTTCGTCGAACGGCCCGACGAACACACCACGATCTGCGAGGCGACCATTTCCATGGAGGACTGAGCCGCGCGGTTCCCGCGTTTCCCCGAGCGGCGAGGAAATGACCTGGCCGCTCGGTTTCCCCATGTCACCCGACGATCTTCAGCTGTGCGAGGAAGGCGGCCAGGACCCATGCCCGACGACTTCACCGTCCCCGGGGGAGCCCTCCCCGAACAGGGCGCCGCGATCGCCATCGTCGGGCTGTCCTGCCGCCTGCCGCAGGCACCGGACCCGGCCGCGTTCTGGCAGCTGCTCACGGACGGGCGGAGCGCAGTCTCGGCGACCCCGCCCGACCGCTGGCCCGGCGGGGCCGGCCGGACCGCCGGGCTCCGGCACGGCGCCTTCCTCGACGGCGTCGACCGGTTCGACGCGGCCTTCTTCGGCATCTCGCCGCGCGAGGCCGCGAGCATGGACCCGCAGCAGCGGCTCATGCTCGAACTCGCCTGGGAATCCCTCGAAGACGCGATGACCGTCCCCGCCGACCTGGCCGGCCGGGCGGTCGGCGTCTTCGTCGGGGCCATCGGCGACGACTACGCCGCCCTGCTGCACGACCACGGCCCCGAGGCCGTCGACCAGCACTCGCTGACCGGCACCAGCCGCGGCATCATCGCCAACCGGATCTCCTACGCGCTCGGGCTGCGCGGCCCGAGCCTCACCGTGGACGCCGCGCAGGCCTCGGCACTGGTCGCGGTGCACCTGGCCTGCGAGAGCCTGCTGTCCGGCGAGTCGGACGTGGCGATGGCCGGCGGCGTCAACCTCAACCTCGCGACGGCGACCGCGGTGGAGACCGAACGGTTCGGCGGACTCTCGCCGGACGGCCGCTGCTACACCTTCGACGCGCGCGCCAACGGCTACGTCCGGGGCGAGGGCGGCGGCTTCGTCGTCCTCAAGCCGCTCGCCCGGGCGGTGGCCGACGGCGACCGGATCTACTGCGTGATCCGCGGCTCCGCGATGAACAACGACGGGGCGACGGACGGCCTGACCGTGCCCAGCGCCGACGCCCAGCGGGACGTCATGCGCCTGGCCCACGACCGGGCCGGCCTCGCCCCCGGCTCCGTCCAGTACGTGGAACTCCACGGCACCGGAACCAAGGTGGGCGACCCCGTCGAGGCCGCCTCGGTGAGCGCCGCGCTCGCCACCGCCCGCACGGACGGGCCGCTGCAGGTCGGCTCCGCCAAGACCAACGTCGGCCACCTGGAGGGCGCGGCGGGGATCGTCGGCCTGATCAAGACCGCGCTCAGCGTGCGGCACCGCCGGCTCCCGGCCAGCCTGAACTACGAGACGCCCAACCCGATGATCGACCCGGTCGCGCTCAACATCGAGGTGCGCACGGCGCCGGGGCCATGGCCTCGGCCGGACGCGCCGCTGGTCGCGGGGGTCAACTCGTTCGGCATGGGCGGTACCAACTGCCATGTGGTGGTCGCCGAACCGCCCCGGGCGGCCGGGGAGCCGGCCGGGGACCCGGCACCGGAGGCGGAGCCCGCAGCCGGGACAGCGGCCACCGGCGGTCGGGTCGTGCCGTGGGTGCTGTCGGCGCGGGACCGGAACGCGCTGCGCGCGCAGGCCGCCGCCCTGCGGACCGCCGTCGAGGAGCGGCGGCTCGACCCCGTCGAGGTCGGCTGGTCGCTGCTGACCACGCGCTCGTCGTTCGAGCACCGCGCCGTCGTCCTCGGCTCCGACCGCGCGGAACTCCTCGACGGACTCGCGGCGGTGGCCGGAGAGGACGCGGCACCCCTGGCGGTGACCGGCCGGACCACCGGCGTTCCGGGGAAGACGGTGTTCGTGTTCCCCGGCCACGGCACCCAATGGCCCGGCATGGGACTCGCGTTGCTGGACAGCTCACCCGTCT
>NZ_JBVJQR010000047.1:0-35655 GCF_055608425.1 Kitasatospora sp. NPDC036934
CCGCGAGGTCTACCGCGCCCTGACCAGCACACCCACCACACAAATCACTCAAACCGACCTCGCCCCTGCGGCTTGACAGCCATAGGAGCATCCCGCCCCGGCCGCCTGCCGTGCTTCACTCGCAACACGTCTCCAGTGGCCAGTCGGCGGACGCCGCCGCCCAGGCGGCGGTCCAGCGCCGGCGCAGCGCTACGGCACAAGCGTTGACCTCGAACCCGGACCGGAGCGACGCCCCGGTGCGCAGTGTGGTCGAGCGCGCGCTGAACTGGTCGTCGCTGTCGAACGACGACAAGTCCCTGGTTTCCTTCGCGCTGAACGACTACGAGCACGAGTACTCGGGCAGTGTGAGCGACATGTCGGCGCTGTCCTTCGACAGTGGCATCAAGATCAATGACAAGGCCGTGCTGTTCCCCGGGGGCTACCGGCACACTGATCGGCTCCGCCGTTCACGGAGTCGGCCCAGTGTGGGGCGTGCCATCACCTGCCAGGCAGGGGCAGTGTGCAGTAGGGCGTACCAAAGGGTTGACGCGATGCCAGTTCGCGGAATCGGCTTTGCGGCTACGCGGAGCGCGCCCGCGGCGCGGCGCGGACCCGAGGTCGGGCGGGGTGGCCTGGAGCTATTCCTCGGCGCCCACGATGCGGCGGCGACGCCTGGCCATCGGGACATAGAGCAGTGCGCAGGCGCCGACGGCGATGAGGCAGTAGGTCACCGCCTTGGTGCCGTTCTCCGTGTACTGCTGCCACGCGGCCCAGGTGCAGATGCTGGTCAGGCTCAGGGCGACGAGAGACAGGCCGATGGTCCCGCCGGGGACGCGGTAGGGGCGTTCCAGGTGCGGCTCGCGCACGCGCAGGGCGATGAGCGCGGCGACTTCGAGCAGCAGTGTGATGTTGGTGAGGAAGACGTCCACGATGATCAGGTTGGCGAAGCTGCTCAGGCAGAACAGGGCGTAGATCGCGGACGAGCCGCTGAGGGAGACGGCCGGGACCTGGCGACGGGCGGTTCTTCTCGCCATCCAGTTCGGGAAGTAGCCGTCCTGGGCCAGGACGAACGGCACGCGGGCGCTGGAGGTGAGGAGCGCGGAGAACATCGCGGCCGAGGCGAGCATGCCGCCGACCGTCACGGCGGTCTGCAGCCATGGTCCGGCCAGTGCTCCGGCCACGGCCGAGAAGGAGCCGCTGTGCCAGTTCCTCCATCCGGCCGGGCCGTCCGGCCCGAGCGTGAGCGAGGCGAGTGCCGGGAGCAGGTAGCCGGCGGTGATGACCGCGACCGACACGGCGAGTGCCCGCGGCAGGTGCTTGCGCGGGCTGTCGATCTCGCCGGTGAAGGCCGAGACGTCGTCCCAACCGCTGTAGTTCCACATGGCGAGGAAGAGCCCGGCGCCGAAGGCGTTCCCCAGCGACTGGTCGGGGCGGCTGGTGAGCTGTGAGACGGGGCTGGCAGCGTCGCCGAGCAGGTGCGCGAAGCCGGCGATGCTCAGCAGCAGCAGCGGCGTGAGGCAGATGACCGCGAGCACGACCGAGGAGGTGCCGACCCTGGCCGTGCCCATCAGGTTGACCAGCACGGCGGCGGTGATGACCGCGAGGCAGACGAACCAGTGCAGATCGAACTGCAGCGGGCCCGCGGTGAACAGCACGTGCTCGCCTGGTGCGGCCCCGTCGACCATGGACTGCAGGTAGCCGGTGAACAGGACCGGGTAGACGGCCAGGTCCACGAAGCCGCCCAGCCAGCTGAGCATGCCCTGCTGGAAACCCCAGAAGCGTCCCAGCCCGCGTCGGACCCAGTGGTAATAGCCGCCGTCGACCGGAATCGCGGTGCCGAGTTCGGCGCAGACCATCGCGTGCGGAACGCTGTAGACGAGCGGTGTCACCAGAAGCAGCAGCAGGCCGATACCGGGCCCGGAGGTGGAGAACAACCCCTCTATGCCATAGGCCCCGCCGGAGACGCTGAAGAAGATGAGCGCCACCAAGGGCGCCATCCGCACCTTCCTGGGCGGGGAGAACGACTGCACCGCAGAGGTGGCTGCTGCGGGCACAGCAATGACGTTCGGCGGCATTTCTCACCTTGATCTGGCAGACGACGGGCCACGAGCGGGGTGATTATCTCCACGGAACCACGGTGGGGCACCTCCGGTTGGCATTGGCAACTGTGCTGCCTCGGCGATCACGGAGAGTCGCAGATGGCACGCCCTGCGAAAGATGCCGTCGCCGTCAGTGAAGGTGTCAGCCCGCGATCTCCTTGGCCGCGCGGACACCCGACAGGTATGCGCCGTGGACGGTGGCGAAGGACTGGCGACTGGTCGCCTCGCCCGCGAAGTGCACCCGGCCGTCGATAGCGGCCGCCAGCTGGTCGCGCATGTCGGGGGTCGAGCCGAGTTTGTTGAACGAGTAGGAGCCCAGGGCGTAGGGGTCCGAGGCCCAGCGGGTGATCTGGTACTCGGTGGGGGCGGGGATGTCGTTGCCGAAGATCGTCTTCAACGTGGCCATGGCGCTGTCGACGATCTGGTTGTCGCTCCAGCTCTCGATGGTGCGGGCGAAGTCCGCGGCGTTGAAGCCCAGCAGCACCGGCTGGCCGATGGGACGGGCGACGTTGATCCACTGCGCCCACTGCCCGTAGTGACCCAGGTCGGGCACGTACATCAGCCAGTCGGTGTCCGCCCAGAACACTTTGGGGAAGCGCAGGTAGCACTTGTCGAGCACACCCATGCCGAGCTTGCCGATCGCCGCCTGCTTGTCTGCCGGCAGGCCGGGGCCGAACGCGACCGCCCCACTTTGCAGGACGCCCAGCGGCAGCGTGACCACGACGTGGTCGGCCTGGAAGGTTCCCTTGTCGGTGGTGACCGTCACGCCGTCGGAGTTCCAGTCGATCTGCTTGACCACCTGTCCGGTCCGCACCGGCAGGCCCTTGGCCAGGTGGTCGGTGACGGCGCCGTAGCCGTCGGGGAAGAGCACGTCCTTTCCCTTGATCTTGGCGTCGTCGTCGAAGTACAGGCCGGACATCTGGTCGACGCTGCCCGAGTACTCGTGCTCGTAGTCGTTCAGCGCGAAGGACACCAGGGCCTTGTCGGAATCGGAGAGGTTCGACCGTCCCAGCGCGTTCTGGACGACCTCGCGCACCGCCGCGTCCTGGTTGTCGTCGCCCTGGAACGTCGACAGCGCCTTCGCGGTGTCCTGCTGCCAGCGCCGCAGCGCCTGGGCCTGGGCATCGGAAAGCTCCTGGCCGTCAGAGGCGTAGTCGGTGGCGCTCTCGGGGTCGGTCACCACCGTCCTCGCGCCGGCCTGCTTCGCCAGGTCGGTGACCGGATTGCCGTCGATACCGTGGATCCACGATGCGCCCAGGTCCAGCGGCACCCCGGACCACTGCCGACTGGTCCAGATCCGCCCGCCGATCCGGTCATGCGCTTCGAGCACCGAGACGTCCTGCCCCTTGTCGGCCAGGTACCGGGCTGCCCCAAGACCGCTGATCCCCGCCCCCACGACGATCACCTTCCGGCGCCCGGACGAGTTCGGCGGGCTGTTCTCCGCTCCGCCGTCTCCGCCGCTGTCACAGGCGGCCAGGGAGGAGAGCAGGGCGAGACCGGGCAGGCCCAACCCCATGGTCGTCAGGAAGCGTCGGCGACGCATCGTCATGGCTGCTCCAGCGGTCTGTGATCACATTCGGGCTGAATACGAGGATGCCGGTGAACCCGTGGTGGCGCCTGCCGTCCCGATCCGGGGCGGGGTCGCCAGTCGTACCTCCGGGTGTCCGCGCGGGTAGGCCATCCGGTGGTCGAGGGAACAGGCCCCCTCTGGCGACGGGCGAGCCGGAGTGTCTCCGCTTGTGTCCCATGGTCACCGCCGTAGGACCATCACGGCTGCCGAAGGGGAGGCCGCGGCACCGCAGGTGCTCCACGTGGAGACGTACGGCGGCACCGCCACCGACTACCCCTTCGACCGCTACCGCGCGGAGGCCGGCTTCACCGCCACCAGCGGCGGCACAGCGGTGCCTGTGGGCGTCGCCTTCACCGACGTCGACCCCTTCTTCGTTCTCCGCCCCGAAGCCTGCACCGTCATGTTCGGCATCCGCACCGAGCCCCAGCAGCGCCGAGAACGGGAAGCCGCCGTCGACGGCCAGTGACGGCCGGGCCTCATCGGCCATGGCCGAAGCGCAATCCGAAGTCGCGCGGTCGGTGTCGCGCCGGTGCACCAGGGTTCGTGGGACCGGTCCGCCGGGCGAAGGCCGCGCAGTCGTGCCGGATGCGCGACCTCGACCCGAATACGGGTCGGGCGAAGGGCATCGAGACTCGGCGCTCACCGGCTGCCGAGCAGCCAGCTCTCCAGGGCCCAGCGCCAGCGGACCATGTCGGCGAGCTGGTCGTCGGCGGCACAGGGGGCGCCGAAGGTGGTGAGGGCTGCGAGGCGGCGCAGGCGGTGCTTGACGGTGTTCGGGTGGACGTGCAGGGCCTGGGCGGTCACGTTGACCCGGCGACCGCGGTCGAGGAAGGCCAGGGCCGTCGCCGCGAGTGGCCGGTGTGCCGGGTCGGCCGGGTCCAGCCGGGCCAGCAGGTCGGTGGCCAGCAGGGAACCCAGCTCGGGTACGCCGTCGATGGCGACGGGTACGGCCAATTCGGTCAGCCGCCGAGCACCGCTCAGGCCGCGGGCCCGGGCGGCGGCCAGCGCCGCCCGGCACAGCCGGTAGACACCCGGAAGTCGGACGGCCGGTACCGCCGGTGCGGTGACAGCGAGTTCGAACGGCGTGGCGGGAGGCGCGGGCGGGCGGACGGTCACCAGGCACAGGTGCCCCTCGACCAGCCCTGCGATGCCGTCCGGTGGCGGGGGAAGCAGCTCGGCCCGGCGTGGATCGCCGATGTCCGCCACCAGGCAGTGATATCGCCCGCCCGGCTCCAGCCCGGTCGCAGGCAGTTGGTCCACCGCGCCCTGCAGCAGCAGTTCGCGCAGTGCCAGCACCCGGGTGGCCCGGGCGCCGACCGCGAGGTTCGCCTGGCTCTCGTGGTAGGCGGAGATCAGCCGGTCCTGCAACTCGGCGGTGTGCGCGTCGAGTTCTACCAGCAGCTCAAGGAACTCCGGCAGCGGCACCGCGGTGTCCTGGAGCTGGGCCGCGATGCCTCGGAAGGCCTCGGTGCGGGCGGCCCGGAAGCCGTGCAGCAGCGCGTCCAGCGGGACGCCCTGGGCCGCGCGGTCCGCCGCGAGCCGGGCCGCCCGCCGAGTCTGCTCATCGGTCAGCCTGCCGGCGTCGGTGAACGCACCCGAGACCACCGCTACCAGCGTCGCGATGTGCCGCCGGACCTCCTGCTCCGGCAGTGCCGCGACCGGCGGCGACCCGGCCCTGGCGGCGTCCACCACCTGCTGCAGGACGGCCGGGTCGGCCCGCATCCGCTCCAGCACGCGGCGCAGCGCCGCCCGGCCTCCGGTCTCCGCCATCGCCGCCGCCTTCCGTGCTCACTATCCCTGCGGGGACAGGGAGTTCAGCACAGATGCGGCCACCTTCGCAGCCCTTTCGCGCTGCGGGAAGAGTCCGACCGGCACTCGGGCGACTTCGGTGGCGGTGGTGTAGTCCACCACCGAGACCTGGCCGGCCTGGCTGAGCGAGACGAAGCAGTACCGGTTGCCGGGACCGCCGGTGGTGGCCCAGTACGGCAGGCTGCCGACCGGGTAGTCGACCCGGCCGACGGTGCCGAGGCCGGAGGTGGTGACGATCGCGGTGTAGTCGTCGATCGTGCCGACGTCGCACAGCCTGCTCTGGTCGCCGGAGAGCGCGAGGCCGTGGTGGGCGGAGTTCTTCGGGTAGTCGTCGGAGGCGAGGGCCTGGCCTGACGCGCTGTACGGCATGGTGACGGTCGCGGTGGTCTGCGAGCTGTTCAGGTCGTAGCGGACGAAGCCGTTGAGGTAGGACTCCTGGGCGTAGAACGTGGTGCCGTCGGCGGCCAGCGCGTTGGGGCGGATGCCGTGCGGGAAGGTCCAGGTCTTGACCACCTTCAGGCTGGCGGCGTCCACCTTGGTCAACTGGAAGCCGCCCTTGAGGAATTCGAGGGCCTGCGGCATGGAGACCACGCCGATGCTGGAGTTGTAGATGTACTTGCCGTCCGGGGTGAAGTCGTTCTGATGCGGGTACGTGCCGGTCGGGAAGGTGCCGACCACGGCACCGGTCGCGGTGTCGAGCACCTCGGCCTCGCCCGCCGTGGTGGCCGAGACCACCCAGCGGGTCCCGTCCGGCGACAGTGCGGCGTGGTCGGCGTGGAAGCCGTCCAGCCGGGTGCGCCACAGCTGCCGGTGGCTGGCCAGGTCATAGGCGACGGTGTCGTCGAGGTTGCCGCGCGAGACGTACAGCGTGCGGCCGTCCGGGGAGAGCGCGACGTCGTCGATGAACCGGTCGCCGCCCTCGACCTGCTTGACGATCGCGTAGCCGACGGCCTGGACCGGGTCCATCTCGGCCAGGCGCTGCTGCAGGTCGGGTATGGCGTCGAAGGTGCCGAGGCCGGCGAAGGTGGCGGCGTCCAGGAACGACACCGTGCCGGACTGGCTGTTGCCGACCACCACGACGTCCCGCAGCCCGGTGCCCGGGCCGTCCGCGGCGCGCGCCGCCGTCGGACAGGCCAGCGCGAGCAGCACCATCGCGGAACCCGCCGAACGTACTCTCAACCGCTGTGCAGCCATGAATCGTTCCCCTCGTCGCCGGTCCCCGGGGCTGTCCCGAGTGGGCCAAGTCTGGTGCGCCCCGGACGGGTCGGGCGATGGCCGTGGCCGCCAACGTTCCCCCGCCGCACTGGCCGCCGGGGACAACCGGGCTGCCGTCGGCAGGACCTGCCGACGGGGGCCGCGGTCCCGTCACGTCCGCCCTGTACTCGCCCGGCAACGGGCGGAGTCGCTGTTGCTGACTGACAGCGCGGTGGTCCCGCTGCGGATGGGGTGCCGTCCGAGGCCGCGCGATCCCTGGGTGCTCGCCCCCGGCCGGGTTCCGTCCTGCGCAACCGTGTCCTGGTCGGCATGTTCGCGCTGCCGGTCGGAGTCGTCCTGGCACTCGCCCGGGAACTCCAGCGATGACCGCCCGGCCCGGCGAGGCAGGAAGGCATCAGGATCCCGGTGGCAGCGGCTGGCCCCGGAGCTCTGACCGGGAGCTCCGCCCCGGCCCTCCCTCGGGGCTGTCGGCGAGAGCCGGTAGCCTGCGGGCATGTCCGTCAACATCGATCTTCACTTCACCGTCTCCAGGCTCGCCGACGCCGCGCAGGCCGAAGCGGTCTCCGCGTCCGTCGGCGACCTGCTGCGCGACGAGGGTTTCGAGGACCAGATCAGCTACGGCCCGGTCGTCGACAACGGCGTGCACTACGTCACCGGCGAGGCCAGGTACCCGATCATCATCAGCGGATTCGGGCGCTGGCAGCCACACTTCGAGACCTCCTTCGCCGCCGCCGTGGCCGAGGTCGTCCCGGACGCCGAGGCCTTCATCACCTGGGGCTACCCGGACGAGGAGCACTGACCGCCGCTCCCTGACCCGCCGTCCGGCGCAAGCCAGCCGCCTCGCGCCGCCAGGGCGGCATGGCCCTACCAGGCCACCGGCAGCTCGCGCGCTGACCAGGTACGTCGCCGCTCTTTCCGCGTTCCGTTCCGTTCCCTCGCTCCCCTGCCCGACGGGAGCTGGACCTGTCGGGACGAGATCCCCGGCAATGCCACCGATGTCGAGGACATCACGGCCGTCGCCCGCGGCACCATCGTCGGCCTGAAGATCATCGGATCCGACCACTCCCTCTTCACCACCACCGGCAACTTCGACGCCGGCTGCTGGGAACCTGCCTGGACCAAGGCCAGCAACAACAAACTGCGAGCGGACACCAGCAGCAGCGAGTCCGTGAACTCAACCCACGACACCAGCAAGCCTTCATCGCCGGTCAGGCGGCGGCCGGGATCCCGCGTACGCCTGACACCTGCTGTTCCACCACGTGCACATGATGGCGAACGGGCTCGGTGTCCTCCCGCGTGAGGCGGCCATGCTGGGGGTGCCGGCGCGCCACCGGAACGTCCGGGGCCAGGCAACTCCAGCCCGAAGATGACAGGTCCTTGATCTCCGGGCACGGGCCGGGCCTTCAGCGTGCCACGGCGATCCATCGGGCCCGTCGGCCCGCAGGCGGACCGGGCGTGAGGGCTCCGGGAGCGGGTAGCCGCCTTCATGGGCGGGACCGAGAAACGAGGAGCCGAAACCATGACCGTCATCACCGCACCGACCGCGCCGCTGCCGCCGGCGCCGCCCCTGCCGGGGCGCCTGGACCTGACGGTCCGATCACGCCCCCCTCCACCCTCCCGGGGCCTGCCCTGGGCGCAGCATGGGCACGGGGCAGGGCACGTTCACCCTCCCGGTGTCCAGGGAGATCACCTCTCCCCATGGAATCGGGCTGCCCGCCTGCGGCTGCCGGCCGCCCCGGGCACGTCCGGCTCGACGGGAAGTACCTGTCCGGCTCCGCAGGGCGACGACGGGCCCTGCGGCAAGCCGTAGCCGGTCCCGGGGGTTCGCCGGGTGCGGGCGGGGACGCGCTGGGGCGCGGTCCGGGGCCGCTCGGGCCCCTGGAGGACGAGGAGGAGCCGTGGAGGACGTCCCGCAGGGCGGAGCCGGTGGTGTTCCGCTCGACGACACCGACCAGAAGCACCCGATCCACCCGCCCGGTGGCGACGGGGAGCCGGACACCGGCGAGGAGGGCGACGCCACCACTGCCGAGCCGGGCAGGAGCCGGCGCCTCGACCCACAGGAGACCGCCGGGCAGAGCCCCGAGGAGGAGGACGAACGGCCGACCGAAAGCTGAGGACGTCCAACGCGCGCGGAGCGGCAGGGGATGGCGAAGACCGGAGAGGCGTGGGGACATGAGCGACGAAACCGTGGGCGGCGAAGGCATGGGTGACGACGTCTACCAGCCGACCGGGGACATGGAGGAGCAGGCGGACGCGGCGCCCCTGGACCTGGACGACGCGGTCGACGAGCGCGACTACGACGACCTGCTCGACGAGGGCTACTCGCCGCCGGAGAGGCCGCTGGGCGTCGGCAAGGTCGGGGTGACGGCCGCCGAGCAGCGGGACGGCGAGACGCTGGACCAGCGCCTCGCCTAGGAGGAGCCCGACGTCCTGCCCGCCGAGGGCGACGGGATCGGTGACCTGCCCGACGGAGAGGGCGAGCCTCTCGACCCGTCGGCCGCGGGCACGCGCCGCGCCGGACGGCTGGTGGCCCCCGACGAGGGCGCGCGGCCCGACACGGAGAAGGACCTCGTCGCCTCCGACGCCGGCATCGACGGCGGCGCCGCGGGGGCCGAAGAGGCCGCGGTGCACGTCATCCCGGACGAGGAGGACGACACCACCCGGTAGCGCCGGTGCGGCCGCGATCGGGTCCGCCCGGACAGCGTCGGCGTCCGGGAACCAGGCCTGAGACCGAACCGTACGTGACCACACTGCGATGGCTCCGAACGAATGACCGGGCCGTAGCCGCTGTGCACCGTCTTCCTGAACGGCTTCTACTGTGCGGTGAGAACACGTGACTACCGAGTGCGAGGGCCGGCGACAGCGCGCAGTACGGGTGAACGTGGGGCTTGCGGCCCGGGCCCGCCGGGGCCGGACCTTCTCAACCGGATGTGTCCGGCTCCTGCGGGCCGTGAGCGTGCCGGTGCTTGGCGGGCCTTGTTCTTCGCGCTGGAGTTCCTCACTGTGCGCGGCGTCCCCGGATACCCCGCGTTCCTCCTCCCGACGCCGCTGACGCGGACACGGTCTCACCGGTAGCGCCCCGCGTCGTCAGGTCGCCGTCGTCAGGTCGCCGTCGTCTGGTCGGCGATCGCCCCGATCAAACCGCGGCGCGCATGGCGCCGGAGTTCGCGGCGTTGCCGGACGGCTCCGTTGCCGGCGGCGTGGAGCCGATCCAGCAGGCGGGTGACGAGGTAGCGGACGCCGCTCTCCTCCAGTTGCTCGGAGAGATGTGCGAGGAGGCCCGCGGTCACCTCGCGGGCAGGAAGCATCCGGTCGGAGAGGGGATCGTAGAGACGGCCCGCGGCTCCGTGCCGGGCGGCGTGCCAGCCTGCCGCGTCGAGGAACTCCGACGGGCGCAGGACGGCCGCGCAGAACCGGGCAGACGCGGAACGATCACCGACCCGAGGACGAGGAGGTCCCCCATGGCCGACCCGGTGAAGCCGTCCGCACGCACCCGGGAAGCGGAACCCGGCGAGATCACCACCGATGTCCCCGCCCGTCTCGACCGACTGCCCTGGTCACGCTGGCACTGGCGGATCGTGATCGGTCTGGGCACCGTCTGGATCCTCGACGGCCTGGAGGTGACGATCGTCGGCAACATGGCCGGACGCCTGGCCCAGCACGGCAGCGGCATCGCCATCAGCACCGCCCAGGTGACCACGGTCGCCGCCGCCGTCTACGTGGCGGGCGCCTGCAGCGGTGCGCTGTTCTTCGGCTGGCTGACCGACCGGCTCGGCCGCAAGAAGCTGTTCATGCTCACCCTCGCCGTCTACCTCGCCGCGACCGCCGTCACCGCCTTCTCCTGGACGGCCTGGTTCTTCTTCCTCTGCCGCTTCTTCACCGGCTTCGGCATCGGCGGCGAGTACGCGGCGATCAACTCCGCCATCGACGAGCTGATCCCCGCCCGGGTGCGCGGGCGGATCGACCTGGTCATCAACGGCAGCTTCTGGGCCGGAGCCGCCTTCGGCGCCTTCGCGTCGATCGCCCTGCTCGACACCTCGCTCTTCGCCACCGGCACCGGCTGGCGGCTCGCCTTCGGCATCGGCGTGGTGCTGGGCCTGGTCATCCTGCTGGTCCGGCGGCACGTCCCGGAGAGTCCGCGCTGGCTGTTCACCCACGGACGGGCCGGGGAGGCCGAGCGGATCGTGGCCGAGGCCGAGCGGACGGTGGAGCGGCAGACCGGCGCCTGCCTGCCGCCCGTCGAGGAAGCGCCCATCAGGATCCGCCGACGCGGAGCGCTGGGCTTCGTCACCATCGCCCGCACCGTGGTCTCACGCTATCCGCGCCGCACCGCGCTGGGCTTCGCGCTGTTCGTCGGACAGGCGTTCCTCTACAACGCGGTGACCTTCGGCTACGCGACCATCCTGACCACCTACTTCGCCGTTCCCGAGGGAGACACCGGCTACTACTTCGCGGTGATCGCGGTCGGCAACTTCCTCGGCCCGCTGCTGCTGGGCCACCTCTTCGACTCGATCGGCCGCAAGCCGATGATCGCCGGCACCTACATCGGCTCCGGCGTCCTGCTCTTCGCCGCGGCCGTCCTGTTCCAGCGCGGCTCGCTCTCCGCGACCACCCTGACCGGCTGTTGGACGGCCGTGCTGTTCCTCGCCTCGGCGGGCGCGAGTTCCGCGTACCTGACGGTCAGCGAGATCTTCCCGCTGGAGACCAGGGCGCTGTGCATCGCCTTCTTCTACGCCGTCGGCACGGCGGTCGGCGGCATCAGCGGTCCGCTGCTCTTCAACGGCCTCGTCAGCAGCGGCGAGGTCTCCGACACCACCCTGGCCTTCTGCATCGGCGCCGGCCTCATGACCGCCGCCGGCCTGGTCGAGGCCGCGATCGGCGTGAAGGCGGAGCGGCGCAGCCTGGAGTCGCTGGCCGCGCCGCTGAGCGCCGTCCGGACGGAGGGATGAGGGATGACCGGTTTCGACGCGTTCACCGGGCTGCTGGACCAGTCGATGTAGGTCGTGCCGGTGGCCGGGCCGGATCCGGCCGGGCGCCTGGCGAGACGGCCTGGCACCGCGAGGCGGAGGGCGCCCGGTCCTGGACCGGGCGCCGGCCCGGTTCGTCGGCGCGGTGCTGGACCGGTCGACTGGGCGATCACACCGGTGTCCTCCTGGGGCCGCGCCACGTCCACGCGCCGGGACCGGCGTCGCCCGTGCTCTCGTTCCGCGAGGTACGGGCATCGAGGCCGGGCGCCCGGCACGACCCGACTGCCACGAGCCGCGGCGAGCGCCGGCCGACGCCCGCCCGGCGGCAAGACCGGGCGGGCGTCAGGGATCCGGCAGTCAGGGGTTGCGCCGGGAGCAGTCGCAGTCCTCGGCCCGTCGCTCAGCCGCGCAGGGCCTGCACGCGTCAACCCCGGCTCTCCGCCTGGAACATCCAACTGTGCTTCTCCAGCGCGGCGGTGAGTCCGATCAGCAGGTCCTGGGTGACGGGGTCCGCCTTCTCCGTCTCGTCGATCCGCGTCCGCATCCGCTCGATGACGGCCCCGAACGCCTTCACCAGGTGCTCGATCACCGCCTCGTCGGCGATCCAGCCCTCGGGGAACCCGGGCAGGCCGCTGGAGGCGGCGATCGTCGCGGCCCGCCCGTCGGGGCTGACCCCGATCGCCGCGGCGCGCTCGGCGACCTCGTCGGCGAAGTCGCGTGCGGTGGTGACCACTTCGTCCAGTTGCAGGTGGACGGAGCGGAACCGGGGCCCGTAGAGGTTCCAGTGCGCCTGCTTGGCCACCAGGGAGAGGTCCAGCAGGTCGACCAGGGCGCCCTGAAGAGCTTCCCCGGTCGTCTTGCGTTCGTTGTCCGGCAGGGGGCTGCTGATGACCATGCCCATTGCTGAATTCCTTCCAAGGTCGGGGAGCCGTCGTCCGGCCTCCGTACGGTGATGGCGTTCGCCGCCCGGTGCTCCGGTCTCGGTGGAAGCCACCGTGCCCGCACGCGAAGGGAAAGCCCCCCGAGGCGTCCAGGACGGGCACCGACGACCGGCCGGTCAGCGGCTTCCCCCGCTGGGGGCACGGAAACCACCCGGCCCGCCGGTGCCCGGCTGCGGCCCGGCGTGTGCATGCGCCCCGGCGGGCGGGGTAGACGGGCGCGAGCGGCGGTCCCGCCCGGATTGCCCCGCCTCCCCAGGGGCCGCCGCGCCGCGCTGCGCAACGGCAGCCGGACGAACCCGGGAAAGGACGTCGGAACGTGATCACGCACTCGCTCACCGCCGCGGAAGCCGCCAGCCCCTCGGTGGCGGGCGTCGTGGTGCCCGCACTGGTCATCGCCGTGGTGCTCATCGGCGCCTTCGCCTGGGGCAGCCACCGCCTCCTCCGCCGCCGGCCGCCGCGCCCCGCCGAGGGCGCCGCCGCCGAGCGCGCCGATTCCTGGCGCACCCCCGACGGCGAGCACCCCCAACTGGACGAGGAGCCGCCCGCCGGGTCCGGCCCCGGACCCGGCCGTCCCGGCCGCTGAGGTCCGCTCCGGCGAGGCCCGGCGCCGGGCGTTGGTGCGATCGAACGAAGACCGGATCCGGGGGTGGGCGTCGCCGTCCGCAGGGCAGACGCGGGTCATGGTGCAGATCGGATACACGATGATGACCGAGCAGCGGGCCCCCCGGGGCCTGGTCTGCGACGTGGTGCGCGCCGAAGAGGCGGGCTTCGACTTCTCGGTGGTCTCCGACCACTACTTCCCCTGGCTGAGCGAGCAGGGCCACGCCCCTTACGCGTGGGCGGTGCTGGGAGCCGCCGCGCAGGCCACCTCCCGGATCCCGCTGATGACGTACGTGACCTGCCCGACCTTCCGCTACCACCCCGCGGTCGTGGCGCAGAAGGCGGCCACGCTCCAGCTCCTGTCCGAGGGCCGTTTCCGGCTGGGTCTCGGCAGCGGGGAGAACCTCAACGAGCACGTGGTGGGCCGGGGCTGGCCGGCGGCGTCGGTGCGGCTGGAGATGTTCGCCGAGGCGGTGGAGATCATCCGCGCGCTGTTCGAGGGCGGGTACGTGACGCGGCACGGGAAGCACTTCGAGGTGATCGGCGCCCGGCTGTGGGACCTCCCGAACCCGCCGCCGCCGATCGGGATGGCGGTGTCGGGCCCGGCCTCGTGTGCCCTGGCCGGGCGGCTCGCCGACCTCGCGATCGCCGTCGAGCCCGACGCCGGACTGGTCTCGGGCTTCGCGGAGCACGGCGGCGCCGGAAAGCCCGCGGTGGGCCAGGTGCCGGTGTGCTGGGACCGCGACCGGGACGAGGCCGTGCGCCGCGCCCACGAGCAGTTCCGCTGGTTCGGCGGCGGCTGGAAGGTCAACGCCGAACTGCCGGGCACCGCCGGGTTCGCGGCGGCCGGTCAGTACGTCCGGCCCGAGGACGTCGCCAAGGCGATCCCCTGCGGCGACCGGGTCGAGGACTTCGTCGAGGCCGTCCGGCCCTTCGTCGACGCCGGGTTCGGTGAGGTCGCCCTCGTCCAGGTGGGCGGGGACAGCCAGCCCGGCTTCCTGGACTGGGCCGAGGAGGCCCTGCTGCCGACGCTGCGCGGGGCGTTCTGACGACAGGGCGTCAGAACGGCGGGGCCTCAGGTGGGCAGGAAGGTTCGTCGCCGGGACGTCACTTCGGCGGGCCGTCCCGACGAGCGGACACACACTCCCAAACCGGTACATGCCTTTGCGATCCCGGGGCAGAAGGACAGGCACACCACCAACTCGAGGAGGTCGGCCCATGGTCCCGCTTCTGCTGGTCCTTCTGCTCGCCCTGATCCTGTTCGGCGCCGGTTTCGCGCTGAAGGTGCTCTGGTGGGCAGCCGTCATCGTGTTCGTCGTGTGGCTGCTCGGCTTCATCGCACGCGGCACGACGGCGGCAGGCGGGCGGAGCCGTTGGTACCGCTGGTAACCGCTCGGGACCGCGCCGGCTCTGCCGGCGAACGGCAAGCGGCGGGGCCGACCTGATCGGGCGGCCCCGCCGCTTGCCGTTCGCCGTCGGCTCGCAGAGCCGTCCCGCCGGTGATTCACTGTGCGAGCCCGATGCCAGCCCTCCGGCTGCCGGGGAAGGCCGTCCGCTCGGCAACGCATCGGGGTGGCCGCGCCGACGGGCCCGCATACAGTCCGAAATGCGGGATATGAGAGGAATCAACGCCGGCTGCCCGCCTGGGTCGGCAGCGCGGCGAGACCCTTAGACGGACAGGAGAACGGCACATGGGACACGGCGGCAATGTGATCGACGAACTGATGACGGACCACCGGGAGGTGGAGGAGCTGTTCGCCCGGGTCCAGGCGCTGCCCGCGGGCGACGAGCGGCGCCGCGAGGTCGCGGACCAGTTCACCATCGAGCTGGTTCGCCACTCGGTGGCCGAGGAGCAGTACCTGTACCCCGCGGTGCGGGAACACGTGCCCGGCGGCGGGGAACTCGCGGACAAGGAGATCGCGGACCACGAGACCGTCGAGAAGCTCCTCAAGGAACTCGAAGGCGTGGACTGCGGTGACGCCCGCTTCGGCGTCCTGGTCGACCGGATCGTCTCGGAGGTTTCGGCGCACGTCCGTGACGAGGAACAGAACCTCTTCCCGGCCCTGGCGAAGGCCTGCTCGGCCGAGCGGCTGAACGAGCTGGGCGACCAGGTCCGGCGGGCGAAGAAGCTCGCGCCCACCCGTCCCCACCCGAACGCGCCCGACAACAAGCTGCTCGCCGCCGGTACGGGCCTGGTCGACCGCGCCCGCGACCTCGTGACCGGCCGGGGCAAGTCCTGACCTCGGGCCCTGTCGTGGGCCGGCGCCGGTCGGGCTCGTCCTGGCATCCGCGGCGAGCCGCGGCCGGCGCCCGGGGGTCGGCCTCCGCTTCCGGTTGTCAGCCGCGGTCGGTCGCCGTGCAGTAGCCGCGGCCGGCCGGGTCGACCGGCAGGCGCGTGCGCAGGTCGTCGCGGACCTGCGCGGCCCGGCGCCGGGTGTCGCGCCGGTTGACCGTAGCACCGGCCGGGATCCGGAATCCCACTCACACCGGTGGCGCCCGTTGTTAGCAACCGGCCGATTCGGGGCAGGCGGGCTGACGCGTCAACGAGACGGGCGAGAGTGGAGGAGGCGATCGGTGGTGCCGTGGCTGTTCCTCATCACGTTCACAGCGTACGCAGTCGTCGCGGGGCTGACGGCTCGAACGGTCTTCGGCCGATTACGTGCGGGGTTCGTCACCGGCCGAAGAGGCGCGGGCACCGAGTGGCTCGAGGAGCGGTTCGAGGAGCAGGAACGGGCTCAGGCCGAAGCGATGGCGCTGGTGTCGGGACTGTGTTGGGTCGTCGCCGTCCCGGCCCTGGTGCTCCGGCGGGTGGTGACCGGGCTGGTGCTCGACCGGCCCGCTCCGCGGAGCACGGCAGCGCCTTCGCACGCGGTGGCCGCCCGGATCGAGGAGCTCGAGCGAGAGCTGGGCCTTGGCCCCTGCACCCCGACTGCCCGGCCCGGCGGTCCGCCGGAGCCGCACGGAACGAAGGCGGAAGGCACGCATGCCGATTGAGCGACAGCGGTAGCCCGGACCGCATCCGCCCACGACGGGACGCCGGTTACTCCGATGTCACCCGAAGACAGCCGCCGGGCTGTGAGGCGGGGTGAACCGACCGTCCACCGGGGAACTCCCGGTTGTCGTTGAGCTCGTGGCGGGCAGCCCGGAAGACTGGCGTCATGAGCTCTCGACGCTTCGTCTTCACCGTCCGCCGGGCATCCGATGGGACCACCGAGGAGCCGCGCGCGCTGCGCCTGGACGAGAGCCGGATCCGTGAGGCCGATGAGGCATGGGTGCCGGTGATCACACCGGACGGTCCCGGCGTGCTGGTGTGGTCCAACTCGGACTGAACAGATGATTATCCGTCGGCCCTGAACCAGAGGATCAGTGCCGCGATCACCACCCCGCCCCGGTTGGACCCGGTCGGGTTCCGTGCGCGGGACACGGCACCGGTTCGCGGGATACGGATCGCTCCGGCAGCGCCGACGCCGGACGGCCCCCGGAGGAACCGCCCGGCGAAGGGTGACGGCGCCCGGCGCGTGCCCGTCGGTCCGCGGTCCCCGCGCGGCGCACCGGCGGGCCGGTCAGAGGAAGGGACCGATGTAGAAGGGGCCGTAGTAGGCGTTGTAGCCCGCCTGGTAGTCGGCGCCGGTGCCGTGGGCGGGGTCGAACGCGGGGCCGTTCTTGATCTCGTCCTTGGTGCGGTCGACGTACACCTTCTTCTCGTGCTCATCGACCGTGGCCACGGTGCCCGCCGGCAGCAGGACCCGGGTGCCGAAGATCCAGGGGCCGGTGTCGACCACGAGGTGGGAGGCGCCGACCTCCTCGGAGTGCTTGTCGACCGTGCCGATGGGGCCGTCGGTGGCTTCGACGTGGTAGCCGACCAGGTCGGTGCCCGAGACGTGGCCGGATTCGGAACGGAACTCCCAGATCCTGCTGGCGCTCATGTCTCTCCTCGCGTCACGGCGCCGCCCGTGCGGCGCGCTCCGTGGCGACCGCCTGCCCGCGCTCTCCGCTTCCATGCCCGCGGCGCGCTCCCGCGAGCGGGTCCGACGGCGCCGGGACGAACGCGCGGCCGGCCCGTTCGGCGCGCGGACGCGACAGCGGTCCTGGCCGGACGGCAGAGCGCGCAACGTCGTGCCCCCGGTCGCATGTCGTCGCCGGATGCGGGCACATGAGGGCTGCACTCCATTTGAAGGGAGGCCCGTGTGTCCAGGATCGGCGGAGTGGGATGGGCCCGGCGGCTTCCGCTTGGCGCCGGAGTACGGGCCGGCCGGGCGTGGGCGAGGAGACATCTGGAGACCCTCGGCTGGGACCGGGACGCGCCGGCCGTCGCGGACGCGGTCGTGCTGGCCGTGTCCGAACTGACCACCAATGCCCACGTCCATGCCGGCAGCGACGCGGAGCTGGTGCTGACCTGGGACGGACGCTGCCTGCACCTGAGTGTCCACGACCACGGCAGTCGGCTCCCCCAGCCCCGGGCCGCGGGCCCGGAAGCCACCGGAGGGCGCGGCCTGGCGCTGGTCGACGCGCTCGCCGACCACTGGCGCACCCGTCTGCAGAAGGACGGCAAGACCGTCACCGCGCACTTCCACCCGCCGGGCTCGAAGCCCTGCCCGCCACCACGGTGAGCGGGGGCCGGTGAGCCGGCAGTGGAAGCCGGCGCCCAGGTCCTGGGAGCAGATCGAGGGACACCGGGAGGGCGTGCTGCGAATCACCGCCGTATCCACACCGGTGCGGCCCGGGTCCACGACGTGATCAGGATGCTCCGGTGCGCGGTCGCAGGCGCTCTCCCTGCGGCCCGAACATGATCAGGTACTCGACCGGTCCGCCGGGTCCGGCGTTCGCGACTCCATGAGCGGTACGAGTGTCGAACTCGGCCACTTCCCCGGCGCTCAGGACGAGGTCCTGCTCGCCGAGCGCCAGCCACAGCCGCCCGTACAGGACGCAGAGCCATTCGTACCCGTCGTGGGAGACCTGCCGCGGCCGCGCCGGCGGCGCATCGACGGCGGGCAGGACGTGCTTGTGGGCGTGCAGGCCCCCCACGTACCGGGTCAAGGGCAGCACCACCTTGTCGCCGCCGGGACGCACCGGCATCCGGATGCGCGGACCAGTCGCGGCGACCGGTACGGTGCCGGTCAGCTCGTCCAGGGAGATGCCGTACGCCTTCGCGAGCCGCAGCAGCACCTCCAGCGTCGCCTTGCGCCGGCCCGTCTCGATCCGCGACAGCGTGCTCAGCGAGATGCCGGTCGTACGACTGACGTCAGTGAGCGTGGCGCCGCGCTGCTCGCGCGCGGTCCGCAGCCGAGGGCCCACGGCCGCCAGCGTGTCGGCTGTGCTGTCGTCCGTCACCGTCGCCCCGTCTCTCCGGCCCTGCCGTCCCCACCATGCTGTCCCGGCAGTTTGCCAGAACGGCAAGGGTGCTCGCGTCGGGCGGTTGCCCCGCAGCAAGATCAGTGGGCAACCGCGGCCGCCCGCGAACCGAGGAGAAGCCATGCAACAGCCCGCGCCGTCCGCCGACCTGCGCCACCGCACCGTTGAGGCACCCGCCGGGCGCCTGCACCTGGTCGAGCAGGGCATCGGACCGCTGGTCCTGCTCGTCCACGGCTTCCCCGAGTCCTGGTACTCCTGGCGCCGCCAGCTCCCGGCTCTCGCGACGGCGGGGTACCGGGCCGTGGCGCTCGACGTGCGCGGCTACGGCCGCTCCTCCAAGCCGACCGCGACGGACGCCTACCGGCTGCTCGACCTGGTGGCGGACAACGTCGCCCTGGTGCGCGCCCTGGGCGAGGAGAGGGCGGTGATCGTCGGACACGACTGGGGCTCCAACATCGCCGCGGCCTCCGCCCTGCTTCACCCCGAGGTCTTCCGCGCTGTCGGACTGCTGAGCGTCCCCTACGCGCCGCCCGGCGGCCCCCGCCCCACCGACGTCTTCGCGCAGATGGGCGGCGACGAGGAGTTCTACGTCTCGTACTTCCAGGAGCCCGGCCGGGCCGAAGCGGAGATGGAGCCCGACCTGCGTGGCTGGCTCGCGGGCTTCTACGCGGCCATGTCCGCCGACACCATGCCCACCCGGGGCGAGCCCGACCCGCACTTCGTGGCCCGCACCGGCGAACGACTGCGCGACCGCTTCCCCGGTGGCAAGCTGCCCGCCTGGCTGACCGAGGACGACCTCGACGTGTACGCCGGCGAGTTCGAGCGCACCGGCATGACCGGGGCCCTCAATCGCTACCGCAACATGGACCGCGACTGGGAGGACCTCGCCCAGTACGGCGGAGCCCCGATCAAGCAGCCGTCCCTGTTCATCGGCGGTGCCTTGGACGCCTCCACGACCTGGATGGCCGACGCGATCGACGCCTACCCGGCCACTCTCCCCGGCCTGGCCGCCACCCACATCCTGGACGGCTGCGGACACTGGATCCAGCAGGAGCGCCCCGAGGAGGTGAACCGCCTCCTGACCTCCTGGCTCGCCTCCCTCCGGGGGTGAACCGCAGGCGAGGCGACGGCCCTCCTGGCGTACGGGACCCGGGTACCCGCGGACCCGGTGAGACCTGGGAGGTCGTCACCGATCGCCGGCACGTCGGATTCGTGGATCTGACCGGCGGCGCCGGGCTGCTGGGGCAGGTCGAGGGCCGCACCGCCGCCTCGGTGAACGCCTGGTTCGCCCGGCAGTCGGCCGCCTGGCGGGCAACCCGATCGAGGCGCACTTCGGACCGCTGCGGCAGTTCACGCTCGCCAACTCGAACCATCCGAACCACACGGTTCAGATTTGCGTGCTGCACGCCTACCTGCGCTGGCGCAACGCCAAGGCCCGCCTCCCCGACGTCCTGGCCGCCCAGCGCAGAGAGCGCGCCCGTATTCGCAGCGAGAAGGGCCTCCGCTGGGGAGGAAGGACGCTCACCGAAGCGGCGTGAATGGCCCGCCTCGGCAGGATCGCTCACCCGAAGAAGCAGGAGGTCGTCGGCCGCGTACTGGAGGGCGTCGGCCTGTTCGAGGGTGAGCTGCGCGGTGCGGGGCAGCGCGGTGGCGGCGGGCCTCCGGGGTCACCCGGCGCGCAGGGTCAGGCTCTGCCGGGTGCGGTGGAGCAGTTCGACCGCGGCGCGTTCGGCCGGGTGGCTCGGGCCCAGCAGGCGGTTGCAGTGCAGGTGGACGTAGCTGTCGCAGAGGTCTAGGAGGGGGCGGCCGAGCAGTCCGCGCCGGTGCAGGTCGGTGAGCCGGGCGGCGACGGGGGCCAGCAGGCGGCGGCGGTCGGCGAGGACCTCGGCAACGGGGGGCGGGGGCGGGGCGCTCAGCAGTTCGCAGAACTCGGCCTTGCGCGCGCGGAATTCGGCGCCGGCGAGGCGTTCGTGGCGGGAGCGGCGGCGGTAGAGGTGCGCTCGGGCCGGTTCGTCCAGGCCGATGCCCGCCAGCAGGTCGTCGATGCTGAGCAGTGCGAGCGCCGTGTCGTCGAGCGGGAGCCGGCCGGCCCGCCGCAGGGCCAGCAGGTCGAGGACGGCGTGGCTGTCGGCGGTGTAGAGCTCCTCGGTGGCGTCCATGGCGGCGAGGCCGCCGTAGCGTTCGACCTCGCGGTCGTAGACGTCGAAGCCGAACCGGGTCAGGCACCCGTCGGCGAGGAGGGCCGCGGCCCAGTCGCCGAGGGCCGGGACGAGCAGGGCGGGGTCACCGCGCAGGCGCAGCCGCAGGTGGGGTTCGGGGTCGGCGTAGCGCAGGAAGAGGCGGCGGTCGGTGTGGTGCGCCAGGTCGGCGACGACGTCACGGACCGCGCCGGCGAGGAGGGCGTCCTCCTCCTGCCGGTCGCCGTAGAGCTTGAGGTAGGTCCAGTCGCCACCCGGGGGCCGTAGGCGCTCGGCCCGGGCGACGGGGGCGTGGTGCGGGCGGGGTGGTGGCGCGGGAGGGGCGGCGGTTCGACGGGTCATGGAGACGACGAGTTCCACGATGTGGGGTCCGTCCGGCCCGGTGGCCCAGGCGTCGTCGAGGCCGGGGAGGGCCTCTTGGAGGATCACGGCTCCGCCGGGCGGCAGACGGGTCAGGGCTCGGCGGATCTCCTCGGCGTGGGAGCGCCCGGTGGTGTCGAGGAGGAGGCGGTGGTCCGCCGCTTCGTCGCTGCTGGTCAGGTAGGTGTGGCGGGGCACGCGCCAGTGGCGGCGCCAGGCGTCGAAGGCGGCCGGGAAGCGGTCCGGGCTCCCGGTGAGCCGCCGGGCGTGGAGGTGGTCGATGCGCCACTGTGCCGGGCGCAGGACGATCCGGCCGCAGGTGACCCGGGGGAGGTAGGGGAAGGTACGGGCGGGGCCCCAGTCGAATCCGGAGAGTTGCGCGGTGCCGTCGTGGCTCAGGTCGGCGAGGAAGCGGCAGACGGCGGGGGCCCGGCTGTGGTTGAGCATGTGCCCGGAGCAGACGGTGACCTCCCGGACGGCCCGTGGGGTGTGCTCTCCGGCGCGGTCCGTTTCCGGGCGGCCTTTCGCGCCGTCGTCCCAGATGCCGTCGTCCCAGATGCCGTGGTCCCAGATCAGGGCGAGCCTGCCGGCGGTGATCCGGACCGCGAGTTCGTCGAGGGGGATGTAGCGGGCCGGGCCGTCCTCGGCGCTGGTCCGGATGCCGATCTCGTGGTCGCGGACGGTGGGGCGTACGACGACGTTGGCGGAGCGGGTCTTCTCGGGGAGGTAGACCAGTTCGGCGAGGACGCGTCCGGGGTCCAGGGCGCGTTCCGCGGCGGCGACCTCGGTGAGGGCGGGGACGGCGCCAGGGAGCATGCCGGCGAAGCGGCCGAGGTTGCGTCCGGCGGCTCCGGCGCCGATGTTGGCGCCCACCACCAGCCGGAAGTCGCCCGCGTCGACGGCGGCGGCCGACGGGGCGGCGACCATGGCGTAGAGGTCGAGCGAGAGGGGCAGCCGGTCGGGGGCGACGCTCTGGAGGGTGAGCCGGTCGAGGGTGTCCCGGTCGAGGTCGACGCCGGGCAGGTGGTCGTGGAGCGCCTCGGTGGCGAGGCGCAGCAGGGCGTCGGCCCGGTCGCTGTCGAGGGATGCGACCGTCGCGGTCGGGGAGGGGGCGCCGAGGCCGGTGACGGGGTCGAGCAGTTCGAGGACGGGCACGTCGCGGTCGGTTCCGTACCGGGCCTCGAACGCGCGCCGGTACGCGGCGATGTGCGGCAGCCCGTCCGGGAAGGGGGTGAGACGGAGCAGCAGGTCGGCGGCCTCGACGGCGGCGTCGGCGACCCGGTGGGACACCGTCCCGGCCGCGAGGGAGAGTGCCGTGTCGACCTGGAGGGGGGTGCCGGTGTCGAGGCCGGTGACGCGGCGGGCGTGGTCGGCCAGCGCGGGGAAGGTGTCGGCGCCGACGGCCGGGGGCTGCTTGCGCCAGTCCTGGATCGCGGCGAGCAGCGCGGAGAGGTCGGCGTGGGCGGCGGCGGCCGCCGGGATCCGGCCGAGGTGGTCGAGGACGTGCCCGCAGGGGTCGAGGTGGGTCAGCGGCGGGCGGAGGTCCGTCAGGAGGAAGGCGTGCCGCCACAGGCGCTGGAGCAGGTCGTCGACCTTGTCGGGGGTCGCTCCGGGGACGGTGCGCAGCAGGTCGGCGGCGAGGTCGGCGTGGCTGATCGGGGTGCGGGCGAGGGCGAGGGCGCGCAGGACCGCGCCGGTGGCGCGCAGCGTGACGTTCTCGCCGCCGGTCGCCGTCCGCGGCGCTTCGACGCCGCTGAGGGTGACCCGGCCGGCCCGGTGCAGCACGGCCGGGTTGGCGATGACCTGGGTCGCCCGGCGGATCCGCGGGGTCGATTCGAGGGCGGTGACGAAGTGCAGCAGGGCGTGCATGTCGAGCCGGGCGTGGATCTCGGGCGGCCGGTCGTCGGCGATCCGGACGTCGGTGGCCGGCCCCCACCGCCCCACGGCGGCGCCGGCGCTGAGCCCGAACGGGGTGGGACGGGTGCTGAGCCGGACGAGGTAGCGCAGCAGGCTCGCCTCGAGCCGCCGCCGATCGCGCTCGGTGTCCGCCGGCCGCCGCAGCGCGGCCGCCAGGGGCAGCGAGGACACGGCGACGGCGCACCGCGCCAGCCCGTCGTCCCGTACCTGGGCGGTGGCGGGCTCGGGGCCGGCAGCGTCGGCCGCGGGGTAGCGGGTGACGGGCAGGACCGGGGTGCGGATCATCACGAAGTCGAGGGCGCGGTAGCGGCTCGGCGCCCCCGGGGACGGTCGTCGCCGGGCGCCAGGAGTGTGGGCGCCGGGAGCGTGGGCGTCGGGAGCGCGGGAGTTGTCGGCGGTCATGGCATCGGGTGGGCGGTCACGGTGGTGGGCGGCCGGTCACGACAGCAGGAAGAACCGGTCCCAGGCCGGGGGTTCGGGGGTGGCGGCGGCCAAGAGGGCGAGGGCGATCCCGGGGGTGCCCTCCAGCAGGCCGACCCGGTCCGCACGGGTGCCGTCGGCCTCGACGCTGCGGTAGCCGAAGGGTGATCGGGGCCTGTACTCGTCGAGCAGCTGCTCGACCAGGCGGTGCGCCCCGGCGCCGATCTGCTCGTCCCCGGTGTCGGCGGCGAACCGGAGGGCGACCTGCAGCAGGCCCGCGATGCCGTGGCAGAAGCCGGGCGAGTCGACGCGGCGCCACGCGACCGGGCGTGCCAGGACGGCCCGCAGGGCGGCGGTGGCCGCGGCGGTGAGGCCGGGGTCGCCCAGGGCGGTGCCCGCCAGCCACAGCGCGCGGGCGACACCCGGGCTGCCGTAGCACCAGGCGTCGCGGGCCGGTGTCGGAGCGGGGGCCTGTTCACCGGGCGTGTAGGCCTGTTCATCCGGGGCGGAGGCCGCGGGCTCCTCGACCGCCGGCGGGTAACCGACAACCGACGGGTACCCGCCGCCCCGGGCGTTCGCGACGTGCCGGGCGGCGAGCCAGGACGCGGCCCGGCCGATCGCCTCGGTGTGTCCCGGCACCGCCGGGCCGTGGGCGTCGGCGTGGCAGAGGGCGAGCAGGGCGAGGGGGCCGGTGATGCCGTGCGCCAGGCCGCAGTTGGCGACCGCGCCCGGGTACCTCGCGCGCATGCCCTCGTCGGCGATCAGGGCGTGCGGGGTGTGCCAGGCGGGGATCCCGTCGGTGTCCGGGCAGCCCCGGCACAGATCGGCCAGCCAGCCGAGCAGGGTGCCGAGCGCGCGGTCCCGGTCTGGGCCGGGCGGCCGGGCGAGGAGGTAGGCGGCCACACCGGTCCAGCCGGACACGAGGTCGAAGGCGCCGACGGCGAGTCCCCGCCCGTCGACGGCGGGGAGCCGCCGGGGGATCCGCGCGTACAGGCTGTCGTCGAGGTCGCCGAGCAGCGTGCGGTACCGTTCCCGGCCGTTGGCCAGGTAGGCGGTGCTGAACGCCATTCCGGCGAGCCCGGAGAACAGGCCCGGGCCCGTGACGGGGTCCCGGGCGGTGCCCTCCACAGCGTGGGCGAGGTGACGGTGGGCCACCACGTCCCAGCCCTGGCCGGGCAGGCAGCGGTCGAGGTGCCCGAAGGCCAGGGCGAGGCCGCTGGCGCCCTGTGCGGTGCCGTACGGCGTCCAGCGTGGCCGCTCCCGGCGCGCACCGGCCCGGCCCGCCGCCTCCGCAGTGCCGGGATCGCGCAGCCGGGAGAGCACGTCCACGGCCGAGGCCCGGGCCAGGGACGCGGTCCGGGCGTCAACGATCGCCGGCCGCCAGGCCGCCGCCTGCCCCCGGCCTTCCCGGGGCGACGCTGCTACGGCCATCAGCCTTCCTGGGACGACCGGGTCCCCCGCTCGACGCGGCGGATGACCTGTTCCCCGGCGACCCTTCGGGTGATGCCGTCGGCGCGGACCTGACTGACCTCCAGGACGTAGTGGTCCTCGAAGAACCGGACCGGGGCCGTGTCGCACTCCGAGGTGCACGAGCCGCAGGTCGAGCAGGTCTCGGTTTCGCCGACGGCGGCGCCGGCGGGCAGGCTGGCGACGGTGCACTCCTCCCCGCAGGTGCTGGCACAGCTGTTGGTGCACTCGTCCCCGCAGGTACTGGCGCAACTGGCGGTCTCGCCCGCGTGGGCGGCGAACCCGTCGACGGCCTTGGTGACCACCTTGACCCGGATGTCCAGGTCGAACTGGTCGTCGCTGATTCCGGCGTTCACTTGCTTGTCGTTCATGGCGCAACCTTCTGGGGCTGGTTGCCGAGCACGTTCACTCATTTCCACTATGGCAGCCCGACGTGTGGCTGCAAGCGGGTGACGACGCCGCAGGAGGCGACCCTCCGTGACGCTGTGACCCTCCGTTCCCGGATTTCGTCACCCTCCGCCACCGGCAGGCTGGCTTCCGCTCCCTGGGGAGGGAGTTCTCCATCCACCCACACCCCGGCCAAGGGCCCCAGCGCGTAATCCGCACCGTCCATCGAGGCATGCGTCGTCCAGGCCCTTGCGCGAACGCCGGGTGCAAGCGGACGGGACGCCGTCGCCCCGCGTGCGAGCGATGTGGCCCACGACCGGTCGCTGTCGTGAGCCCAGAGTCACCGGTACTCGACCGACTCCTCCGGGAGAACGGCGGAGCCTGGAGCCGGTACGCCGCAGGCGACCACACCCGGGCACCGGCGGGCTGGGCTCCCCGGGGAACCCGCGACAGTTGAACACGCGAGCCCACCCAGTAGCCCTCGGGCGCTTGGACGGTTCCCTCCCACGGAGCCTTCCCGCGGAAGGTCGATCATCGCGGTCAGTGGGGCCAGGCGTCGGCGGCGTTCCGCACGAATACGGCCTCGATGGTGGGCGACGGCATGTCGTTGTCGATGGACAGGTACACCTGCCGACCGTTTCCGGCACTGGTGGCGGTGACAATGCGGTAGGCGTGACCGGGCTCCGGTGGCACGAGTGGGCCGTTCGGGAATGTGCCGAGCTTCAGCCTGAACGGGAACTCCGCGGCATCGGGACGGACCAGGGGTGCTGCGTCGAGGTCGGTACCGGGGGCGACTTGGGCCACGAATGCGCGCAGGCAGTCGCGGGTCACGGTGGCGTGAAGGCCGAAGTTCTCCTCGGCGTCGTTCCAGTTGTCGGAGTAGGCGTATCGCAGGCCCTTGGTCCCGCATGGCGCGTTGACCGAGAAACGCGCCAGGACCTGCGGAAAGGTGTGATCCCCGGAGTGCGAATCCGAGGCGTCACAGTCCTCGCGTGGATCCGGGCACGCGGACGGCCAGGCGGACCAGGCCAGCGCCGCCACGCCGAAGGCAAGGGCCAAGAGCATTAGCGCGCTCAGGGCGCAGGCCGCTCGGCCTCGAAGTGCCTTGGGTCTGACAGTGGCGGATGATTGCTCACCCGCTGGCCCGGATTTCGTTTCCAGTGGCACAGACCCCCCTGTCAAACCGTGCGGTAGGCCCCGGCCGGCCATCGCTTGAACGTGTTCAAATTTACCACTTCACCACCTCTGATGCCGCGTCAAGGCGCTTCCGGAAACGGACGCATCTCGGATCTCCCGGGTGGAGGGGGTCCGCCTCCGGAGACTGCTCACGGCCGCGATCGGGCGTGTCGTGGCTGAGAACTCGCGACGGTTGAATATGCGAGCTCACCAGTATCAACCCCCGTCCTCTGTGCGACGAGGACGAAGCTGGGCCTCGCACGACGAGGTCCCCGCCCTCACCGCCGGCCAACACCCCGCCTGGTCCGCCGTTCTGGACGGCTACCGGCTCTGCGCAGTTGAGGGTGTGGCGCCGAGGACACAGAGCTGTCGGACGGTTGGATGTGAGCCGTCAGGAGGTGCGAGCCTCGTGGTTCTCACGGTTCGCGAGGACCTCGGCCATGTGTGTTTGCGCCCAGTTTCTGAGCCCGCGCGTCATGTGGTGGAGCGAGAGACCGAGGTCGGTCAGCTCGTAGGAGACGGTGACAGGGACGGTCGGTGTCACGGTACGGGTGAGCAGGCCGTCGCGCTCCAGCGACCGTAGCGTCTGGGTCAGCATCTTCTGGCTGACTCCGGCCAGAAGGCGAGAGATCTCGGAGTAGCGCATCGCCTTCGGAGCGTCTGCGTGCGCTGCACCGGACTGGCCAGGGCTGGTGTCGCCGCCCAGCGCACACAGGATCAGGACGACCCACTTGTCCGAGATCCGGTCGAGCAGCTGCCGGCTGGGGCACCCCGCCAGGAACGCGTCGTACTCCACCTTGGCCTGGGCCCTCTTCTGGGCCGCCTTCGCCGTCGTCACTGATCGAACCTCTCACCGATAGGTGGGTTGCGCACTCTGAAGTGCCTACTTCCCGATAGGAAGTTTCTCTCCAATGCTGATGCAGGGAGGCAGCAGGCGCCACCCCCAGTGCACGACGAAAGGCAACAGGATGAGCACACCCTCCCTCTCTCTTCCCGGTGGCACCCGGACTCTGGGTGACTTGACCGTCACCCGGTTCGGCTACGGCGCCATGCAACTGGCCGGCACGTGGGTCATGGGGCCGCCCACCGATCGCGAGGGGGCCCTGGCCGTTCTGCGTGAAGCGGTCGACCTCGGCATCACCCACATCGACACCAGCGACGCCTACGGGCCGCGCATCACCAACGAGTTGATCCGCGAGGCACTACACCCCTATCCCGAGTCGCTGCACATCGTGACCAAGGTGGGCGCGACCCGCGACGAACGGGGTGGCTGGCCCACGGCCCGGCGACCCGAGGATCTGCGCCGTCAGGTCCACGACAACCTCAAGTCCCTCCAGCTCGACGTACTCGACCTGGTCAACCTCCGACTCGGCAACGCCGAAGGCCCCGAGCCCGGCTCGCTCGCCGAGGCGTTCGAGACGCTCGTGGGACTCCAGCAGGAGGGCCTGATCCGCCACCTCGGGGTCAGCAACGCCACCGAAGAACAGATCACCGAGGCACAGAGCATCGCGCCGATCGTGTGCGTGCAGAACATGTACAACCTCGCCCACCGCCACGACGACAAGCTCATCGACCGGCTCGCCACCGAAGGCGTCGCGTACGTGCCCTTCTTCCCTCTCGGAGGCTTTACCCCGCTTCAGTCCTCGGCGCTCTCGGCGGTCGCCGCTCGATTGAAGGTGACACGGATGTCCGTCGCACTGGCCTGGCTGCTGCAGCGATCACCGAACATCCTGCTCATCCCCGGCACGTCATCGACGGCGCACCTTCGCGAGAACATCGCCGGCACGGGACTCTCCCTCTCGCATGGGGACTTGACCGAGCTGGACGACATCGGCCGCTGAATACCCCGTAGCTGAACGGCCCACAAGCCACGACCGAAGCCACCGTTCAAGTTTCGGTCCCGGTCGCCTTCGCGCGACCGGGCCAGGGTCGCGTTCGGCGCGACCACGGCGGCGCTGCCCGCGACGACCTCGGTCAGTGCCTGGCGGGCCTGCTCGAACTCGTCGGCGGCGATCACGTAGGTGCCGTGCGCGATGGAGATCACCGGGACCCGGCCGGCCGCGCGCACCAGCGCCGGGGCGAGGCCGAATCCGAGGTGCTGGGCGTGGATCACGTGCGGCGAGTGCTGCTGGATCAGCTCGCGGACCTCGGCGGTCAGCTCGTCGACGTAGCGCCCGTAGTCCGGGCCGTAGGGCCGCTTCGCCGTGTCCAGCGCGATCAGGCGGTCGAAGGAGTGCCAGCCGTTCTCGATCGGCCGCATGCCGAGGAAGGTGCTGTGGACGCGGTCCGACATCGCGGCGTAGGCGTCGTCCACGAGGATCATGCTGCCGCAGGAAGGGGCGACCGGAAGGTCGATGCAGGTGAGTACCCGGGTTCGGGTCATGCTGGCACTCCGTCCAACTCGTTCTGGTAGGTGGTAAATCCGTCGGTGAGTAGGGTCCGCAGGTCGGCCCAGCCGAGGTTGCAAGTGGCATCGACGACGGACAGCACCGGGTGAAGGGCTGGCGAGGCCAGGTCTGCGGGTAGACGGGGTGGCGCGGGTAGTACTCGTTCCACAGGACCCGGATCCCCGTGGCGCCCACCGCGGCGGTGTCCAGGTAGCCGCGGGTGCCGGAGCCGGCCCACAGCGTCTGCTCGCCGGTGTGCTCGCAGACCGCGACGATGCGCTCGATCCGACCGCTGGCCGGCAGCGGCATGGTGGAGCTGCGCAGCAGGCGGCCGGTCGCGCCGAGGGCGGCGTGGATGCGGGTGAGCAGGTCGGTGTTGAGGTCGGGGAGTAGCTGGTGGTCGGCCTCCAGCGCCGGGCGATGGTCACCATGGTCTCGGCGTAGAAGGCGGTTCGGCTGTAGGCCATGGCCAGGGTGCGCAGCAGCGAGTCGGGAGAGAAGTGGTCGGCGATCCGGGGGTGGGCAGGGCGCAGAAGACCGAAGCCACCGTTGTCGCCGGGGGATGGGTGGACGCGCCGCCGTTCTGACGGTCGGCGTCGGGGTCCTGGGCCCCGGTCCCATTCCCGCGATGCCGCCGGGTCGGCCGCCGTGTGCGATTTCCTGTAGGCCGCGATCACCGGTCGGGGGCCGGGCCCGCCGATGGGCGGTGAACGCGCATCCGATCCGCGTACCGAGGGAAGGCGGACCGAGCGGAGCAGCGGGGTCGGGCGTACGGGCGGGCGCGGTGGCGGGCTTCCCTCCGCGCCGGCCGCAGGCGTGAGGTGAGCGGCATCGTGCCCCGCTTCATGCCGTCAGAGCTTTGCGGCCGGGTCCCGGTGGCGGCCGATCGTCGCCGGTTGCGGCAGCGGGCGGCCGATGTCGGGCAGGCCCCAGGCGGGGACGCCGTCGGTGAAGACCCGGGTGGCGTCCCGTGCGGTCTGGACTTCGGCGTCCAGGACGCCGGCGAACGCGGTCCTGGTGCTGGTGCGTTGCTGGAAGGCCAGCACGAACGGGACGGTCATCGGGATGCCGAGATAGGCGGTGGCGGCACCGTCCGGCCAGGTCGGGTCGAGGACGGCGCCGCCCGGGCCGGAGCACCAGGCGTGCGGCCGTGCCGTGCCGTCGGCGTAGGCGTAGCCCTCCACGTAGGCGGTGCCGGTCAGGTGGGCGACGCGCAGCGCGTTCGGGTGGCAGCGGCCGGGGGTGCCGCGGCGGGGTGCGCCCCGGGGCCAGGGGGCGGGGGTGAACAGCCGGCCCTGGGCGAGGACGGCGGCCGGGGCTGACGGGGTGCCGGGGGTGGCCCGGGCCCCGACCGCGGCCAGGAGGTCGTGTTCGGCTCGGGTCGGCTGGTCGGCGGGCACGAGTCCCAGTGTGCGGTGGGGGTACGCGTGCGGCGAGCGGCCGCCCGCCGGACGGGGGAGCGGTGGATGCGTGGCACCGTTGCCCGCAGTGCGGCGCGCCAGGGCGTCGGCCCGCCCGGCGGCCGGTCAGGTTGCCGGATTGCCCGCTCAGGGGGCGGTGTTGCTGTGGACGGTGGTGCGGCCCGGGTAGTGGGCGTCGAGGTAGGTGCGGGCGGCGGCGAGGTCGCCGACGACGCCGACGGTGGTGCGGCCGTCGGGGGCGAGGCCGGTCTGGAAGACCTGGAACCCGGGCTGCTGGAGGGCCTGGAGTGCGCCCTCGAGTGGGTAGTCGTGGCCGCGCCGGTAGACGAGGTCTGAGGTGACGTGGCCGCGGACGACCTCGGTCCGGCCAGGGAAGCGCTGGCCGAGTACCCGGCGGGCGTCGTCGAGGTCGCCGATCACCTCGACTCTCTGCACCCGGTCGCCCGGGTGCGCGGCGACGGTGTCGACGTGCCAGGTGGCCGGGCCGACGCCGGCCTTGTAGATGGCCTGCTGGAGGTCGGCCAGCTCCTGCCCGCGGGGCGCGTCGGGCTGGGCGGCGGCCGCGCCGCAGGCGACGGCGAGGATGGCGAGGGTGGCCACGAGCCGGCCGGTGAGCGCGACATCCACGGGAGCGCCCCTTTCCTTTGGTGCTGTCAGGCGATGGACAGGCCGAACTTGTCGATGATCGGCGAGATCGGGGTGTAGAGGAGGGTGTCGTAGCAGATGGTGCTGATCGCCGTGGGGCTGCAGACGGCCTTCTGGCCGCCTCCGGCGACGATGATGCCGCGGGCCTGCATGTCCTCGCCGCCGTTGATGCTGGCGAAGACCGGCCCGCCGCTGTCGCCCTGGGCCACCGCGACGGTCCGGTCGTCGGTGCGCTCGGCGACGTCCATGTCCTTGTGCCAGGTGCCCCCGACGTTGGCGGCGTACTCGGTCTGGGTGACCTTCAGCCCGCAGTGCACCCCGGACATGGCCCCGCTGTCGCACACCAGCCCGCCGACGCTGTTGTGGCCGGCGCCGAAGACGTGCTTGGAGTAGCCGGAGGCGTTGTTCCACGCGCCGTCGTAGAAGCGGCCGCTGGGGCCGCCGTTGGTGTTGATCACGGTGACGTCGAGCCCGGTGTCCGCGTCCGCAGCCTGGCCGATCGTCGTGCCGGCGCCGGTCTTGTACGTGCCGGAGGTCCCGCAGTGCGCGGCGGTGAGAAGGACCGCGGTCTTGTCGCGCCAGGCCCCGAACCCCGAGCTGCAGAAGGCACCGCCGGGGGCGGTGAGCTCGGCGCCGGCGCTCCACGGGCTGGCGTCGCTGTGCCGGGTCGCCGCGGCCGCCGGAGCTGCCACGGGCGAGGCCTGGACCGGGACACCGGCCAGCTCGGCGGCGCGCGCGGAGACCTGCTCGCTGGAGAGCGCGCGGCGCGCACTGGAGCTGTCGGGGGTGTAGGTGACGGTCAGCCCGGTGCCGTCCACAGCGGGCCCGGCCCCGTTCCACACCGTGCCGTCCTCACCGCGTTCGGCGGCGGCGACGAGCCGGTCCCGCGCCTCGCGCAGCCGGCCCAGGCTGTAGGGCGCCCGTCGGACCGTTGCGGCGATGCCCGCCGGGGCTTGCTCCAGGACGTCGGTGACGCGCTCAGGTACGTCGCCGTGCCAGAACAGCGTCAGGCTGCCCTGCTGCGGGTCGATGGTGTGCCCCGCGTAGCCGGCGACGCTTGCGCGCAGGTGCTCGGGCACTCCGGTGACGGCGTCCGCGAGGCGTTCAAGCACCTCCTGGCGGTGCAGCACGTCCTGGCCGGCGTCGGCCGCCGACGACGCGCTACTCGGCTTGGTGGCGGCGGGGTTGACGGCGGCCAGGACGATGAGCACCGCGGCGATGGCAGTCCTCCTGAACAAGCTTCCGTCTCCTCGTCGTCCGGCTGGGGCATGAGCGCCGTGCCCGCGCTGCTGCGGGGGAGACCCAGTACCCCACGCTTCGGAGTCGGACCGCCAGCGAACCGCCAGGTACTCACCCGGACGAGCGAGCAGGTGCGAGGAGACCGGCCTCTCCCTCGTCAACAAGCCCGCATCGGCACCGTTTTGTTGCGACCATGGCGAAAATGAGCTAGCAGAATGGCCCCTGCCTGCGCCGTTCGGCGACCGAATGCCTGTCGGGGGTCATGAAAAGCCGCTAGAGGGTCCCTCGGGGGATTTGGATCCACGGTCGAGCGGCACTTCGGGGCCAAGGGAACCAGTGTCGACGCCGACGTCGACGGTCATGACGCTGCCCTGGGCAGGCGGTGATTCCGGTGCTGACGAGCAGCTCGCCGCCGCTGCTGCCGACGTACTTGCCGGGAGGCGGCCATGATGCCGCTGGTCGTCGGATTCAAGGGACGCGCCGCCGAGCTCGCCAGCGAGATCGCCGAAGGCTTCACTGACTCCGATCCGGATGTCGCCGCCACGGTCGCCGACGTTCGCGCCGGGCCCGGCGCCCCGACCGCCGAGCTGGACCAGTCCAGGCTGGGGTGCAGTGGGCGACACGTTCGGCGAGTTCGTCGAAGCCGACGGTGTGCCGCTCGAGGAAGCCGCGGTCGATCCGGTCGGTGCGGATGACCTCGTGCAGAAGGGCGTTGAGGAGGGCGACGTTGGTGCCGGCGCGCGGCGTCAGATACACGGTCGCGCGGCGGGCCGCCGGGGTGGGGCGGGGGTCCACGCAGATCAGGCGGGGCGGGGAGGCGCCCTCCAAGCGGTCCAGGACGCGCATCCACAGCACCGGCTGGGTCTCGGCCATGTTGTGCCCGAACAGGGCGATCACGTCGGCCTGGTCGATGTCGGTGTAGGAGGCGGGCTGGCCGTCGCAGCCGAAGGTCTCCTTCAGCGCCTCGCCGGCGGTGGCGGTGCACAGCCGGGTGTTGCCGTCCAGGTGGTTGGTGCCGATCCCGGACCGGGCGATCACCGCCAGGGTGTAGTACTCCTCGAGGAACAGCTGTCCGCTGGTGTAGAAGCCGATCGCCCCGGGCCCGCTCTCGTCCAGCAGCAGCTGGGAGCGCGCCACAACGGTGTTCATGGCGGCGTCCCAGTCGCACGGCACGAGCTCGCCGCCGTGGCGGACGAGGGGGCTGGTGAGGCGTTCGGGTGAGTGGTTGGCCTGCCAGCCGAACAGGTCCTTCAGCCCGAGCCGGCCCCGGCCCGGCTTCCCCGTCCCACACGGCCACACCGAGGCCACCTGGCTGCGCCACCTCACCCTGCGCGCCGCCGCCCACCGCTTCGCCCCGGGCAACGAGAAGGCCCACCGCCAGGTCGCCTACGAGCTCGACGTCATCGACCAACTCGGTATGGCCGGCTACTTCCTGATCGTCCACGACATCGTCGACTTCGCCCGCCGCACCGACATCTGGTGCCAGGGCCGCGGCTCGGCCGCCAACTCCGCGGTCTGCTACGCCCTCGGCATTGACATTCCCCTCGTAGCGTGGAGTCGTGACCAGAGGGGAAGTTGAGGGTCATGGCGGGGAAGAGGCGCTTGTACGACGCGGAGTTCCGCGCGGGTGCGGTGCGGATCGTGACAGAGGCCGGGAAGTCGGCCGTGGAGGTCGCGCGGGACCTTGGCGTGCAGCCGAGCACGCTGCAGAACTGGGTCCACCGCGCGCGGGCCCGGGCGGACGCGGATGCCGAGGGAGGCCTGAGCGAGTCCGAACGCGACGAACTGCGCCGGCTGCGGGAGGAGAACACCCGCCAACGCAAGGAGATCGCCGAGCTCGGGATGGAGCGCGATGTCCTCAAGCGATCAGTGGTCCTGTGGGTGAAGGAGGCGACGAAGTGACGGTTGCGGGCTTCATCGTCGACCAGAGGATCGAGCACGGCGTCCCGCACACGACCGCCTGCCGGGCCCTGGGTGTCCGAGTCCTGGTTCTACAAGTGGCGCCGCCGCCCGGCCGAGCCGACGATGTGCGAGGTTCGGCGGGCTGAGCTGTCCGAACGGATAGAGCACTTCTTCGTCGCTTCGGGCAACACTTACGGCTCGCCCAGGATCACCCTGGACCTGTGGGCCGAGGGCTGGCAGGTCTCGGAGAACACAGTCGCCAAGATCATGGCCGAGATGGGCCTGCAGGGCCGCAAGCCCCCGCGTCGGCGCCGCTCTCTGACCCGCCAGGGCAAGCGGAAAGCGGCCCGTGACCTGGTCAATCGCCACTTCGACGCGGTGGCGCCGAACGTGCTGTGGGTCGGCGACATGACGGAGATCGACACGAGCGAGGGCAAGCTCTACCTGGCTACCGTGATCGACCTGTTCTCCCGCCGCCTGCTCGTCTACGCGATGGGTGCTCACCACGACGCCGCACTGGTCAGCGCCTCGTTGAAGATGGCCGCGGCCACCCGGGGCGGCCAGGTGGACGGCGTGATCTTCCACAGCGACAGGGGCAGCGAATACAGCAGCCAGGCCTACAACGAGCTGTGCGACCGCCTCGGCGTCGTCCAGTCCATGGGGCGCGTCGGATCGGCCCTGGACAACGCCGCCGCCGAGAGCTTCCACTCGACGATCAAGGTCGAGTACATCCACCGGCACCGCTTCGCGACCCGGGCCGAGGCCCGGATCAAGGTCGCTACGTGGATCACCGACTTCTACAACACCCGCCGCAGGCACAGCGCAGCCGGCGGCCTACCGCCCGTGGAGTTCGAACGGATCATCAGCAAGGCCCGAGCTGAGGCCCATCAGGAACCTCAGGCCGCATAACGAAAGACTCCACGATTACAGGGGATTGACACCCCTGCGGGGAACCCGGATCGCGGCCATCACGGTCGCGAACGCGGGCGCGTCACCCGCCTGCCCGGCCGTCACGACGAGGGCCAGCGGGCGGGCCCGGACGTCACTGGCCAGATGGACCTTGGTGCTCGGGTCTCCACGTGAACGCCCGATGGCGTGGTCGGCGGGTTCGCCCCGGCCGCCGTCACCCTTTGCGGGCACCGGCGGCATGCTGGTGGGCCCGGCACACGGTGGAGTCCACCGAGGCGGTCCAGCCGATGTCGTCCTCGGCGTCCGCCGCGGCCAGCACAGCCGCAAAGATCCGCTGCCACGTGCCGTCGACCGCCCACCGCAACAACCGCTTGTGCGCCGTCCGAAATGGCCCAAGTTCCTCCGGAAGGTCGCGCCAGGGCGAGCACGTGCGGTACTTCCACGCGATCGCCTCCAGCGTGCGGCGATGGTCCGCCCATCGCCGTCCACGGACCGGATCGGCCGGCATCCACGGCTCGATCCGGTCCCACATCGCATCACTGATCACCAACCGGACAGACACATCCGATCAACTGCTCAGCCCATCAAAGAGACGCGCCCTAGTTGAGGGTGGCGAGGGCGGTTTCGTAGTTCGGTTCGTTGGCGATTTCGGTGACGAGTTCGGTGTGGAGGACGGTGTTGTTTTCGTCGAGGAC
>NZ_JBVJQR010000048.1:0-34598 GCF_055608425.1 Kitasatospora sp. NPDC036934
CTCACCTCCGTCACCAGCCCGAAGAAGGACCTCGGACAGGTCGCCGTCGAACAGGTCATGGCACGAATCAACGCCACCGCCGCAGGCAACGAACCGGACGACCAGCTCCACCTCATGGCACCGGAACTGATCATCCGCGAAAGCACCGCCCCGGCCCCGCACCGCAGTTGACCCCGCTTCCGGAAGGACGGCACCCAGATGGACATCCACCGACTCACGGAGCGCCTCGGCGGCCTCGCCTACGGGGGGGACTACAACCCCGAGCAGTGGGACGCCCAGGTCTGGAAGGAGGACGACGAACTGATGCGCCGGGCGCACGTCAACCTCGCCACCGTCGGCGTCTTCTCCTGGTCCCTGATGGAACCCGAGGAGGGCAGGTACGACTTCGAGTGGCTCGACGCCCACCTCGACCGCCTCCACGCGGCCGGCGTCGCGGTCGACCTGGCCACCCCCACCGCCTCACCGCCACCCTGGTTCACCCTGGCCCACCCGGACGCCCTGCCCGTCGGGCCCGACGGCACCCGGCTGACCCACGGCAGCCGGGACACCTACTGCCTCACCGCCCCCGCCTACCGACAGGCCGCCCGCCGCATCGCGGGCGCCCTCGCCGAGCGCTACGGCGACCATCCGGCCCTCGCCCTGTGGCACGTCCACAACGAGTACGTGACCCTCTGCTCCTGCGACCACACCGCCGCCGCCTTCCGGGTCTGGCTGCGCGCCCGCCACGGCTCCCTGGACGCCCTCAACGAGGCCTGGGGCACGGCCTTCTGGAGCCAGCGCTACACCTCCTGGGAGCAGATCCTGCCGCCCCGGGCCACCCAGTGGCACCGCAACCCCGGTCAGGCCCTGGACTACAGCCGGTTCTGGTCCGACGAGACCCTCGCCGCCTACCGCGAGCAGCGCGACGCCATCCGCGAGCACAGCGACCGGCCGGTCACCACCAACCTCATGCTGCCCGGCTACCAGACCCTCGACCTGTGGGCCTTCGGCCGCGAGGTCGACGTGGTCTCCGTCAACCACTACCCCAGCGCGCCCGGCGTCGACGCCGCCGCCCACGCCGCCTTCGACGCCGACCGGGCCCGGTCGATCGCCGGCGGCGCCTCCTGGCTGCTGATGGAATCTGGCACCAACACCGTCTACGCCGGCGGCCGCATCCTCGGCAAGGAGCCGGGGGACATCCTGCGCCACTCCCTCGCCCACATCGCCCGCGGCTCCGAGGGCGCGCTGTTCTTCCAGTGGCGCCAGTCCCGGGCCGGCGCCGAAACCTGGCACTCGGCGATGGTCCCGCACGCCGGGCCGGACAGCCGCATCTTCCGCGAGGTCACGGCGGCCGGAGAGGCCGTCGCCCGGCTCGGCGAACTCGCCGGCTCCACCGTCCGGGCCGAGGTCGCCGTCCTGCACGACTCCGACGCCTGGTGGGCGATGAACGTCGACGGGCTTCCGTCCTCCGAACTCGACTACTTCACCACGCTGCGCCGCGCCCACCGGGCGCTGTGGGACGCCGGCCGGACGGTCGACTTCGCCCACCCCGAGCACGATCTGAGCCGCTACCGGCTGGTCCTCGCCCCGGCCCTGTTCCTGCTCACCGACGCGGGTGCCGAGAACCTGCGCCGCTACGTCGCCTCCGGCGGCACCCTGCTCGTCCAGCACTTCAGCGGCCTGGTCGACGAAAACCTCCGCGCCCGACTTGACGGCTACCCGGCCGCACCGCTGCGCGAGGCCCTGGGCATCCGGGTCGAGGAGCACCGCCCGCTGCGGCAGGGCGAGGAGGTCACGCTCTCCGACGGCTCGACGGCCACCGCCTGGAGCGAGTCGCTGCGCACCGAGGGCGCCGAAACGCTCGCCGCCTACACCCACGGCATGCTGACCGGCAGCCCGGCGCTCACCCGCCACGGCTTCGGCTCCGGCCAGGGCTGGTACCTCTCCACCCGGCTCGGCGACGCCGGCTACGCCGCCCTGGTCGGCCGGCTGCTCTCGGAGGCCGGCGCGGCCCCGGAGCTGCCAGGCCTGCCCTCCGGCGTCGAGGCCGTCACCCGCCACGCCGCGGACGGCCGGCGCTGGCACGTCCTGATCAACCACCGCGCCGAAGCCGTACCGCTGCCACAGACGGCCCACGACCTGCTCACGGACGCCACCCTGAGCCGGCTGCCCGCCGGCGGCTGCGCCGTCCTGCGCCCGTTGTGAACGCTCACTTTTTGTGAACGCTCACTAGTCTCCCCCGCCCCACCGAGGAAGGCCACCATGAGCGACCCGCACGAGACGGTCCGCTGGGGCCACGACGCCCTGGAGCTGGAGATCGCCCTGGGCGAGCACGGCACTCCCCGCCTGGTTCGCCTCGGCGCCCCCGGCGAGAAGACCACCACCCCGCGCCCCGCCGCACCGCTGCCGCTGGTGGAGGTGACGACCGCCGGCCTCGGCCGATACTGGTCGGGGCGGCACCTCGTCGACAGCGCCCTCGGCGGACGGCTGCGCCACCGCTCCCACCGCGCGACCCGGGACGGCGACTGGCACGTGCTCACCGTCGAACTCCACGATCCGGAGAGCGGTTTGACCGCCGAGGTGGTCTACCGCTCCCTGGACGACCTGCCCGTGCTGCGCAGCGAGGTGCTGCTGCGCAACGAGGGACCGCGCACGCTGCACCTGGAGTCGGTCGGATCGCTCGTGGCGGGCTGCCTCACCGGGGGCGACCCGGTGGAGCTGGACCACGCCGACCTGCTGTGGGCGGAGAACGAGTGGTTCGCCGAATGCCGCTGGCACCGCCAGCCGCTGCGCGTGTCCTCGCCCGAGCGGAGCGGCCGCTTCCGCACCACCTCCGGCCGCACCACCCGCGTCGTGGCCGGACAGGGCGTGTGGTCCAGCTGCGGCCACCTGCCGATGGGCGGTCTGACGGACCGCGAGTCCGGCCGCACCTGGCTGTGGCAGATCGAGCACAACGGCGGCGGCTGGCGCTGGGAGTGCGGGGTGCGCGACGACACCGCCTACGCGGCGCTGTACGGCCCGAACGACGTGGACCACGGCTGGCGCCACCCGCTGGAGCCGGGCGCCGAGTTCCGCACCGTACCCGTGGCGCTCGCACTGGCCCCGGACGGAGGGCCCGACGGCGCCTTCGCCGCGCTCACCACGTACCGCCGGGCCACCCGACGCCCGCACCCCGACCACCGCCGGCTCCCGGTCATCTTCAACGACTACATGAACTGCCTGATGGGCGACCCGACCACGGCCAAGCTGCTGCCCCTGGTCGACGCCGCCGCCGAGGCCGGCGCGGAGTACTTCGTCATCGACGCCGGCTGGTACGACGACGGCGACAACTGGTGGAGCTCCGTCGGGGCCTGGGAGCCGTCGGCCTCCCGCTTCCCCGGGCCGAAGGGCATCCACGAAGTCCTGGACCGCATCCGGGAGCGGGGCATGGCCCCCGGCCTGTGGCTGGAGCCGGAGGCTGTCGGGGTGAACAGCCCGGTGGCCGGGTCACTCCCGGAGGAGGCGTTCTTCCGCCGCGACGGACACCGCGTGGAGGAGGGCGGGGGCCGGTACCACCTGGACCTGCGTCACCCGGCCGCCCGCGCCCACCTGGACGCGGTGGTGGACCGCCTGGTCGGGGAGTGGGGCGTCGGCTACCTCAAGCTCGACCACAACACCGACCCGGGCTCCGGCATCAGCGGCCACCCGGGCGAGGCCCCGGCGGCCGGTCTGCTGGGCCACAACCGGGCCCAGCTCGCCTGGCTGGACGGCATCCTGGACCGGCATCCGGACCTGGTGATCGAGAACTGCGCCTCCGGCGGCATGCGGATGGACCACGCCCTGCTCTCCCGGCTCCAGCTGCAGTCCACCAGCGACCAGCAGGACCTGCTGCGCTACGCCCCGATCGCGGCGTCGGCCCCCACCGCCGTCACCCCCGAGCAGGGCGCCGTCTGGTCCTACCCGCTTCCGGCGGACTCCCCCGACGAGGTCGCCCTGACCATGGCCAACGCGCTCCTCGGCCGCATCCACCTCTCCGGCCGGATCTCCGAACTCTCCCCGGAGGCACGGAACCTGGTCCATGAAGCGGTGGCCGTCCACAAGTCGATCCGCGCCGACCTGCCGCAGGCGCTGCCCGCCTGGCCGCTCGGGCTCCCGGGCTGGGAGGACCCGTGGATCGCCCTGGCACTGCACACCCCGGCCACCACCTACGTCACGGCCTGGCGCCGCCACGGAACGGACTCCGTCCGGGAACTCGACCTGCCCCATCTGGCCGGCGCCGCCGTTCGAGCCGAGGTGCTCTACCCGGCTTCCAGCCTGGCGGCCACGGCCTGGAACCCGGACACCGCCGAACTCAGCCTGACCCTGCCGACAACCCCGTCCGCCGTCCTGCTGCGCCTCACCGAGACGCCGTCCGAGGGGAGTTGACGATGCAGACCGCGACCGCGCGCGCCCCACCGCGCCGGCCCGCATCCGTACGGAACACGCTTCGCGTCCGGGCCCGACCCGAGCAGCCGCACCGGGCCCTACCGTCCAGAACGCGGGAGTTCGATCCCCACATCCGAACCCCAGCGCCCCACCCCTGGAGGAACGAAGTGAAATCACCCGGCCAGTCTTGTCGTGAACGCGCCATAGTCGCCGCGGCGGCCCTGTCGCTCGCGCTCACCGGCGCGGTCGCCGTCGTCGCGCCGCACGCCGCCGCCGCACCGCCCGCCGTCACGGCGAGCACCGTGTCCGTGTCGGTCGACGCCGCCCAGCAGCTCGCCACCGTTCCCGCCACCGGCGTCGGCGTGAACATCCCGGTCTACGACGCCGCCATGAACGCCGCCGCCACCCCCGGCCTGCTCAGCACGGCCGGCATCAACACCGCCCGCTACCCCGGCGGCAGCCACTCCGACGCCTACCACTGGCAGACCGGCACCACCGACGACGGTTCGTACGTCGCCCCGAACACCGGCTTCGACGCCTTCATGGGCACCGTGCGCGCCGCCGGAGCGCAGCCGATCATCACCGCCAACTACGGCTCGGGCACCCCCCAGGAGGCCGCCGCCTGGGTCCAGTACGCCAACGTCACCAAGGGCTACGGCATCAAGTACTGGGAGATCGGCAACGAGGTCTACGGCAACGGCGAGTACGGCGCCAAGTGGGAGAACGACACCCACAGCAGCAAGAGCGCCACGACCTACGCGAACAACGTGCTCCAGTACGTCTCGGCGATGAAGGCCGCCGACCCCGACGTCAAGATCGGCGCCGTGCTGACCACCCCCGGCTACTGGCCGGACGGCATGGTCGGTCCGGGCGACACCATGGACTGGAACCACACCGTCCTGTCGATCGCCGGCTCGAAGATCGACTTCGCCATCGTGCACGCCTACCCCACCAGCACCAGCCCGGCCGACCTGCTCACCAAGCCGCAGGCCCAGAACGCCGACATCACCGGCGCCGTGCGCTCGCTGATCAACCAGTACGCCGGGACCAACGCCCCCAACGTCGGCATCGCGGTGACCGAGGCGAACGCCCAGGCCTACCTCGACACCTCCCCCAACGGACTGTTCGCCCCGGACAACTACCTCACCTGGCTGGAGAACGGCGCGTTCAACGTGGACTGGTGGGACCTGCGCAACGGCACCGACTGCTCGAAGGTGACCACCGTCGAGGGCGCCACCGACTACAACGACGGCGGCATGGTCTCCAGCGGCGCCTCCTGCGAGCCGGCCCTCAACACGCCCTTCCCCGCCTACTACGGCATCCAGATGATCAGCAAGCTCGGCGCGCCCGGGGACACCCTGGTCAAGGCCGCCAGCTCGTCCTCCCTGCTCACCGCGCACGCCGTCCGCCGCGCCGACGGTGACGTGGACGTCATGCTGATCAACAAGGACCCGAACAACGACGCCGCGGTGAACCTCTCCTACACCGGGTTCACCCCGTCCTCCGCCACCCCGACCGTCCACTCCTACCTCAAGAACGCCCGCGGGATCGGCACGGCACAGTCCGGCAGTGCGACCACCCAGACCGTGCCCGCCTACGGCATCACGGTCGTCCAGATGCACCCGACCGGCGCGGCCTGCCGGGTCGTCTACAACAAGAACGAGTGGCAGGGCGTCATGGTCGGCTCCGTCACCGTCGTCAACAACGGCCTCGGCCAGGTCAACGGCTGGTCCCTCGGCTTCGACTTCCCCGGCGACAACAGCATCACCAACACCTGGAACGCCTCGGTGTCGCAGAGCGGCCGGAGCGTCAGCGCCGGGAACGTGTCCTACAACGCCTCCGTCCCGCAGGGCGGCAGCGTCCAGTGGGGCTTCAAGGCCAACTGGTCCAGCAGTGACGCCAACCCCTCCGCCTTCCGGTTCAACGGCGCCTCCTGCGCGATCGGCTGAACCCGATGAACCGGTGGTGCCCCGGACCCAGGACCTCTCCAGGGCCGAGGGCGCGGGGCACCACCACCCCGACATGCACCTTCGAAAGGAACCGACCACGTGTCAGACCAGTCCCAGCCGACCGGAACCCTCCCCAACCCCGTGATCCCCGGCTTCCACCCGGACCCGAGCGTCTGCCGCGTGGGCGACGACTACTACCTCGTCTGTTCCAGCTTCGAGTACTTCCCCGGCATCCCCGTCTTCCACAGCCGCGACCTGTTCAACTGGACCCAGATCGGCAACGCCCTCGACCGGCCGAGCCAGCTGCGCCTTCCGCGCGAGTCCCCCTCCTCCGCCGGGATCTACGCCCCGACACTGCGCCACCACGACGGCCGCTTCTGGCTGATCGTCACCAACGTCAGCGGCGACGGCAACCTGCTCTTCACCGCCACCGACCCGGCCGGACCCTGGTCCGACCCGATCCGGCTGCCCGGCGTCCACGGCATCGACCCGGACCTCGCCTGGGACGAGGACGGCACCTGCTACTGCACCGTCGCCGGCGTCTCCCAGGTCCGCCTCGACCCGGCCACCGGCGAGACCATCGGCGAACCGCAGCGGATCTGGTCCGGCGCACCCGGCGCCGCGGCCCCCGAGGCCCCGCACCTGTACCGGATCGGCGAGTACTGGTACCTGATGATCGCCGAGGGCGGCACCGAGCGCGGCCACGCCGTCTCCATCGCCCGCGGCACCTCGCCCTCCGGCCCGTTCGAGCCGTGCCCGGCCAACCCGGTGCTGACCCACCGCGGCATCAACAACCCCATCCAGAACACCGGGCACGCCGACCTCGTCCAGGCGCCCGACGGCTCCTGGTGGATGGTTCTGCTCGCCGTGCGGCCGCGCGGCGGCACCCCCGCCTGGTACGTGCTCGGCCGGGAGACCTTCCTCGCCCCGGTCGAGTGGGTGGACGGCTGGCCGGTGGTAGGCCGGGTCACCCCCGAACTGCCCACCCCGGCCTGGCCGCTGCACCCCGCGCCCGCCGTACCGGCCCGGGACGACTTCGACCAGGCCGAGCTGCACCCCCAGTGGATCTCGGTGCGGGAGCGCCCCGAGCACCTGTGCACCACGAAGGAACGTTCCGGCTGGCTCACCCTGCGCGCCGCCGGCGCCTCCCTCGACGAGAACGACGTGGTGTTCGTCGGCCGCCGCCAGCGGCACCTCGCCTGCCGGACCCGCACCCTGATCGACCCCGCCGGGGGCCGCGGCGGTCTCGCCGTCCGCATGGACGAGGACCACCACTACGAGATCGAGGCGGCCGACGGCGAGGTGAAGGTGATCGCCCGGATCGGCTCGCTGCGCACCGAGGTCGCCTCCCGTCCGGTGCCCGCCGGACCCGTGGTGCTCGGCGTGGACGTCGTCCCGCGCGAGACGCGCGGCCCGCGCACCGGCCCCGACGACGTCGTCCTCGGCATCGAGGAGCCCGGCGGCACCTTCACCGCGCTCGCGAGCCTCGACGGGCGCTACCTGTCCACCGAGGTGGCCGGCGGATTCACCGGCCGGGTCATCGGCATGTACGCCGCCGAAGGCACCGTCCACTTCGACCGGTTCGACTACGAGCCCGTCCCGTTTTCCTGACCACCCATCAGAACCCTCCACCGGTTCACACGAAAGGGACATCCGCGTGAACGACGCAGCGCACACCGCACGCCCCCGCAACCGCCGCCTCCACCGCACGGCCGGCCTCCTGGTCGCGCTCGTCACCACCGGCGCCCTCTGCGGCGGCACCGCGATCGCCGCGCCCGCCGACAGGGCCCCGTCCGCGGCCGAGGCGGCCGGGGCCAGGGTCCCGCACGACCCGATGGCCGCGGTGGCCGCGATGCAGCCCAGCTGGAACCTCGGCAACACCCTCGACGCCATCCCCGACGAGACCTCCTGGGGCAACCCGCTCACCACCAAGGCGCTGTTCGACCGCCTGAGGTCCGACGGATTCCGCAGCGTCCGGATCCCGGTCTCCTGGTACCCGCACCAGTCCGCCACCGCCCCGTACACCATCGACCCGGTGTGGATGAAGCGGGTCAAGCAGGTGGTCGACCTCGCCCTGGAGGACGGCCTCTACGTCGAGATCAACGTCCACCACGACTCGTGGCAGTGGATCAAGTACATGTCCACCGACCACGACAACATCGTGGCGCGGTTCAACTCCACCTGGCAGCAGATCGCCACCACGTTCAAGGACGAGCCGCGCACGCTGCTCATGGAGAGCATCAACGAGCCGCAGTTCGACGCCGCGACCGACGCCCAGAAGACCCAGTACCTGCGGGAACTCAACACCTCGTTCCACGACATCGTCCGCAAGTCCGGCGGCAGGAACAAGGACCGCCTGCTCGTCCTGCCCTCGGAGGAGACCAACAACGCCCAGCACTGGCTGGACGACCTCTCCACCACGATGAACTCGCTGAACGACCGCAACCTGGTCGCCACCGTGCACTACTACAGCTGGTACCCGTTCAGCGTGAACATCGCCGACGGCACGACGTACGACGCCAAGGCCCAGTCGGACCTGACCGAGGGCTTCGCCCGCGTGCACGACACCTTCGTCGCCAAGGGCATCCCCGTCTACCTCGGCGAGTACGGCCTGCTCAGCGAGCCCAACTCCGGCACCGTCGAGCGCGGCGAGATGCTCAAGTACTACGAGCACGTCAACCACGTGGCCCAGGTCAACGGATTCACCACCGCCCTCTGGGACGACGCCAACTACCTGGACCGCACCAGCCTCCAGTGGCGGGACCGGACCCTGATGAACCTGATCGAGACGTCCTGGCGGACTCGCTCGGGCACCGCCTCCACCGACAACATCTTCCTTCCGAAGTCCGGCCCCATCACCGCGCAGACCATCACCCTCAACCGCAACGGCCAGTGGTTCGCCGGCCTCTGGCAGGACGGCCTCCCCCTCATCCCCTACCTCGACTACACCCTCGACGGCGACAAGCTCACCCTGACCGCCGACGCCCTCACCCGCCTCGCCGGGGACCGCGCCGCCGGCGTCAACGCCACCCTGGAGGTCCGCTACTCCGACGGCGTCCCGTGGCAGCTCAACATCCGCTCGTACGACAAGCCCGCGATGGCCGACGCCACCGGAACCGCAGCCGGGCTCGTCATCCCCACCCGGTTCAACGGCTCCCTGATGGCCAACGTCCAGTCCACCTACGCCGACGGCACCGCCGCCGGCCCCGCCTCGTGGACCACCTACCAGTCGTTCGGCAACTTCGGCCCCGACTACGGCGCGAACACCACCACCATCAAGGCCGACTTCCTCACGTCCCTCAAGGACGGCACTCCGGTGACGCTCAGCTTCCGCTTCTGGACCGGCGACACCGTCACCTACACCGTCACCAAGACCGGTGACACCGTCACCGGCACCGCCTCCTGACCCGAGCTCTCTCCCACCCCCCGGCCGCCGGCCGGGTTTCTCCACCTGTTCACTCGAAGGGACGATCCGTGAACAACTCACCGCACACCGCACGCCCCCGCAACCGCCGCCTCCGCCGGACGGCCGGCCTCGTGGTGGCCCTGGTCACCACCGGCGCCCTCTGCGGCGGCACCGCGATCGCCGCCCCCGCGGACGGGGCCCCGTCCGCGGCCGAGGCCGCCGGGCTCAGGGTCCCTAACAACCCGATGGCCGCGGTGGCCGCGATGCAGCCCAGCTGGAACCTCGGCAACACCCTCGACGCCCTCCCCGACGAGACCTCCTGGGGCAACCCCCTCACCACCAAGGCCACCTTCGACGGTCTCAAGGCCCAGGGCTTCCGCAGCGTCCGGATCCCGGTCTCCTGGTACCCGCACCAGTCCGCCACCGCGCCGTACACCATCGACCCGGTGTGGATGAAGCGGGTCAAGCAGGTGGTCGACCTCGCCCTGGAGGACGGCCTCTACGTCGAGATCAACGTCCACCACGACTCGTGGCAGTGGATCAAGTACATGTCCACCGACCACGACAACATCGTGGCGCGGTTCAACTCCACCTGGCAGCAGATCGCCACCACCTTCAAGGACGAGCCGCGCACGCTGCTCATGGAGAGCATCAACGAGCCGCAGTTCGACGCCGCGACCGACGTCCAGAAGACCCAGTACCTGCGGGAACTCAACACCTCGTTCCACGACATCGTCCGCAAGTCCGGCGACAGGAACAAGGACCGCCTGCTCGTCCTGCCCACGGAGCAGACCGGCAACGCCCAGAACCTGCTGGACGACCTCTCCACCACGATGAACTCGCTGAACGACCGCAACCTGGTCGCCACCGTGCACTACTACAGCTGGTACCCGTTCAGCGTGAACATCGCCAACGACCCGACGTACGACGCCAAGGCCCAGTCGGACCTGACCGAGGGCTTCGCCCGCGTGCACGACACCTTCGTCGCCAAGGGCATCCCCGTCTACCTCGGCGAGTACGGCCTGCTCACCTCGCCCTACTCCGGCGTGGTCGAGCGCGGCGAGATGCTCAAGTACTTCGAGCACGTCAACTACGAGGCGCGGCGCAACGGCATGACCTCCGCCGTCTGGGACGCCGCCAACGACTTCCTGAACCGTTCCACCATGCAGTGGATGGTCCCCGAGATGAAGGACCTGATCGAGACGTCCTGGCGGACTCGCTCGGGCACCGCCTCCACCGACAACATCTTCCTTCCGAAGTCCGGCCCCATCACCGCGCAGACCATCACCCTCAACCGCAACGGCCAGTGGTTCGCCGGCCTCTGGCAGGACGGCCTCCCCCTCATCCCCTACCTCGACTACACCCTCGACGGCGACAAGCTCACCCTGACCGCCGACGCCCTCACCCGCCTCGCCGGGGACCGCGCCGCCGGCGTCAACGCCACCCTGGAGGTCCGCTACTCCGACGGCGTCCCGTGGAAGCTCTTCGTGCGCTCCTACGACAAGCCGACCATGGCCGACGCCACCGGAACGCTCGACGGGCTCACCATCCCCACCCGGTTCAACGGCTCCCTGATGGCCAACGTCCAGTCCACCTACGCCGACGGCACCGCCGCCGGCCCGGCCTCCTGGACCACCTACCAGTCGTTCGACAACCTCCGCGCCGACTACGGCGCCAACACCACCACCCTCAGGCCCGACTACGTCAAGTCCCTCAAGGACGGCGTCCCGGCGACCTTCACCTTCCGCTTCTGGACCGGCGACACCGTCACCTACACCGTCACCAAGACCGGTGACACCGTCACCGGCACCGCCTCCTGACCCACATTCCTTCCCGCCCCGGCTGCCGCCCCCGGCAGCCGGGGCTCCTCCACGCCCAGAGGTGCACCCGTGTTCCCGCTGCCCCCGCGCGTCCTGTTCGGCGCCGCCTACTACCACGAGTACCAGCCGTACGAGCGGCTCAAGGAAGACCTCGACCTGATGGCCGGGGCGAAGTTCACCGTCATCCGGGTCGGCGAGTCGGTCTGGTCCACGTGGGAGCCGGAGAACGGCCGCTTCGACCTCGACTGGCTCACCCCCGTCCTCGACGGCGCCCACGAGCGCGGCATCGCCGTCGTCCTCGGCACCCCGACCTACGCCGTACCGCCGTGGCTGGCCCGGCAGTACCCCGAGATCGCCGGCGAACGGGAGACGGGCCGGCCCATGGGCTGGGGCGCCCGCCAGGAGGCCGACTTCTCCCACCCCACGTTCCGCCACCACGCCGAACGCGTCACCCGGGCGATCCTCGACCGCCACGCCGCGCACCCGGCCGTCATCGGCTTCCAGGTCGACAACGAGCCGGGCCTGCGCCTGCCCCTCAACGAGGGCGTCTTCCAGCGCTTCGTCGACCACCTGCGCCACACCTACGGCGACGTGGAGACCCTCAACCGGGAGTGGGGCCTGGTCTACTGGTCGCACCGGCTCTCCACCTGGGCCGACCTCTGGCGGCCCGACGGGAACCAGCAGCCGCAGTACGACGTCGCCTGGCGGGCGTTCCAGGCCCGCCAGACCACCGAGTTCGTCGCCTGGCAGGCCGCGATCGCCCGCGAGTACGCCCGCCCCGACCAGTTCGTCACCACCTGCCTCGCGTACAACCACCCCGCGATGGAGGACGACGAGATCACCGACGCCCTGGACGTCACCGCGGGCAACCCGTACTACGACATGCAGGACGCCCTCACCCTGCCCGACCCCACGCCCGACGACCACGAGCAGTGGTGGAAGACCACCGGCGTGTGGGCGCTGTACCAGAGCGCCGACCGGATCTTCTCCTCCCGCCAGGAGCCCTTCCTGGTCACCGAGACCAACGCCCAGGCCATCAGCGGCACTTCGGAGAACCACCCGGCCTTCGACGGCCAGTGGCGCCAGGCCGCCTGGGCGCTCGTCTCACGCGGCGCGCGGATGATCGAGTACTGGCACTGGCACACCCTGCACTTCGGCGCCGAGACGTACTGGGGCGGGATCCTGCCGCACAGTGGCAAGCCCGGCCGGGCCTACGCCGAACTCTCCCGGCTCGGAGCCGAGTTCGAGACCGCCGGGCCGCTGGTCGCCGGGATCGAGCCGGACGCCGACATCGCGATGGTCTACTCGATGCCCAGCAAGTGGCTGATGCAGAAGTACCCGCCGCTGGCGAAGCCGAACGGCGACCCGGACCCGACCTCGTACCACCGCATCTTCGACCCCTTCTACCGCGGCGCCTTCGAGGCCGGCCGCCAGGTGCGCATCCTGCACGCGCGCCAGCTGCACGACGCCCGGGGCGAGCGTGAGGGCCTGGCGCCCGAGGAGGCCGCGCGACGCCACCCCGTGCTGGTCGTCCCCGGGCTCTACCTCGCCGAGGACTCCCTGCTCGACTGGCTCGCGGCCTACGCCGAGGCCGGCGGCCACCTCGTCCTCGGCCCCCGTACCGGCTACGCCGACCACGAGGCCCGCGCCCGCCACGAGACCGCCCCGCCACGCCTCACGGCCGCTGCGGGCGTCCGGTACGACGAGTTCAGCAACCTGACCGCGGACCTCCCGGTGCGCTCCGCCCCCGGCAGTCCGCTGGACCTGCCGGCGGGCGCCGTCGCGACCCGCTGGGTCGAGGGCCTCACGGCCGCCGACGCCACGGTGCTGGCCGGCTACGAGCACCCCCACTTCGGCCGCTGGCCCGCCGTCACCACCCGCCGCCACGGCGACGGCCGGGTGACCGCCGTCGGCACCGTGCCCGGCCGCGACCTCGCCCGGGAGCTCGCCGCCTGGCTGGCCCCGTCCGCCGTCGGCCCCTGGCGCGACCTGCCCGCCTCCGTGACCGCGACGACCGGGACCTCCCCGGACGGACGCCGCGTCCACGTGGTCCACAACTGGAGCTGGCAGCCCGCCGACGTCCCGGCCCCCGTGGCCCTGACCGACGTCCTGAACGGCACAGCCGTCGCGGCCGGCGAGCCGCTCTCCCTCGGCGCCTGGGACGTACGGGTGTTGGTCGCGAACTGAACGCGGAGGCGGCGGCGGAGCCCTGCCCGGATGATCTCGCCCTGCAGACGCAACACAACGAGCACCTGCTCGGCGGCGTCCAAAAGGACGAGGAACCCCGGCCGCCGCCGCGGCCGGGGTTCCTCAAGGCGTCAGGTACCGGAGCGGTTCTCCGGTGGAGCGGACGGGAGGGTCAGCGCTGCAGGGTGAGCACGCCCGGCCGGTACGGCAGTTGGATGTAGGAGGTGCCGTCCGAGTTGGGGTTCCTGCCCTGGTAGAGGAGCTGCAGGTTGCAGGGGTCGACGGTCATGGTCTGGTCGGGGTTGTTACGGACCAGGTCACCGTGGCTGATGTCGTTGGTCCAGGTGGCACCGCTGTTGGCCAGGCCGGCGAAGGGGTTGCTCGCGGTGGCGGCCTGCGGGGTCCAGGAGCCGTTCAGGCTGGTGGCGGTGAAGGAGCGGAAGTAGCGGTGCTCGTTCGCGTCCCGGGCCTCGACGATCATGAGGTACTGGTTCTGACCCTGGACCTTGTAGACCTGGGGCGCCTCGAACAGGTTCTGCACCGTGTCGCTCATGACCGTGGTGTACGAGGAGCCGAAATTGCCGGGGAAGTTCCCGATCGGCATGCTCGCCCGGTAGATGCTGCCGTTGTCACCGGCGAAGAACAGGTACATGTTCTGGCCGTCGGCGATCAGGGTCGGGTCGATCGGGCCTCCGGTGGGGAGGCTGCCGGTGAACAGCGCCTGCGGCGCCGACCAGCCGTTGGGGTTGGTGGGGTCGCTGGACGTGCGGTAGGTGAAGGGCCAGGCGGTGCCCCACCCCAGTGAGGCCAGTACCCAGGTGTTCTTGGGCGCGAAGTAGAACAGCTGGGGCGCCACCGCGGACGAGGACATGACGGTCTGGGGGGCCGAGGCCATGTCCGACCAGTTGGTGAAGGGAGCGAATCCCATCGACTTCCACGACGTTCCGTCGGAGTAGGTCGCGTAGACCAGGTGCTTGCCGTTGTAGACCACGTCGGTGAAGTCCTTCAGCGCGGCTCCCCCGTTCACCGGCTCCGCCAGCGGACCGGTCGAGGTCCACCGGTACGTCGACGGGAGAGCACACGTGGTACCCGTCCCGGACAGGCCGGTCCACTGCTGGTTGCCGGCGCCGCTGCAGTTCCAGAGCTGCACCGCCGTGCCGTTGGCCGTACCGGCGCCCGACACGTCCAGGCACAGCCCGGACTCCACGCCGACCACCGTGCCGTCGGCGTTCACCCGCCACTGCTGGTTCGCGGCGCCGGTGCAGGACCAGATCTCCACCCGGGTGCCGGCCGTGGTGGCGTGGCCCGGAACGTCCAGGCACTTGTTGCCGTACACGGTCAGCTGGTTGGCGGACGTCACCGTCCACTGCTGGTTGGTCCCGCCCGAGCAGTCCCAGATCTGCAGGAGCGTGCCGTCGGTCTGGCCGGCGTTCGGCACGTCGAGGCACCGGCCGGAACCCACACCGCGCAGGGCGCCGCTGGTGGCCGCCTGAGCGGGGCCCGCGACGAGCATCGCCGCCAATGCTGCCACGGTGGCGACCATGGCCGTCAGCACCACAGACGCCGGTCTGCGGCGGGAACCTTGTCGGTTCATCGAGATCTCCCTTGTGAACGGGTGGAGCTGCCGCACAGCCGCCATCGGCCTGCCGAACGTGACTGGGGCATGGGGGACTTCCGGGAGGCCGGAATGTTAGCGCTAACAATCTTGCCCCTATGGCGACTGCTGCGCGATGGCCATCATCGTTGGCCCACCGGGGTTTTGCGTCAAGATTTCTGTCACGTAAAAAGTGATCGATCACAAGAACTTCACGGATGCGCGCCCGGCCGCCCCGACGGTGGGCGGCCACGCCGGCGGACGAGCGGGTGGGGGAACGGCGTGGACGGTCTCGGTGAGGCCGTCCACGCCGTTGCCTCCGGCGGCCGGGCTCCGGCCCAGGTCTGCGGCCGGCCTTACAGGGCCGTGAAGGTCCACAGCGGGTTGGCGCTGCTGTTGTAGGTCCACTGCTTGGTGACGGAGCCCGACGCGGCGCTGCCGCCCCCGTCGAGCGCCAGACCGGTGGTGCGGTTGGCGATCGAGTAGCCGTTGCCGCTCCGGCGAATGATCCTCCACTGCTGGTCGGTGCCGCCGTTCCACGGTGCCTGCCGGGCCGCGGAGCCGTCGGCGGTGGCGCCCCAGCCGTCGACGACCATGCCGTTGGTGCGGTTGACCAGCTTGTAGTAGCCGCCGCCCACGTCGACCGCCTGCCACTGGAGGTTGGTGCCGGTGGTCGGGGCCCATTGCTTGAGGTCGGCTCCGGAGTCGACGTCGCCGCCGCTGTCCAGGGCGAGGCCGTCGGTGGCGTTGGTGAGCTGGAAGTACGTCGACGGGTCGAACCGGACCTTCAGCGAGGCGATCCGGTCGTCGTTGCCGGTGGCCCTGAGGTCGGGGGTGTCGGCGGTGAAGGTCCAGGCGGTGCCGGTGAAGTCGTCTCCCGAGTAGCCGATGACCTGGTAGCCGGGAAACGTACGGATGGAGGAGATGGTGCGTACGCCCACACCGGCCGCGGTCAGGTCGGCCGCCGTGTACTCGCCCACGTTCAGCGCCGCGGAGGCGCCGGTGTAGCCGACGTCCGTGAAGGCGGCGACGCCGACGGGCGGCAGCACGTCCGGGACGGTGCCCGAGAAGGAGAGCTTCAGGACGTACGCACTGGCACTGTACGGCGCGGAGGAGGGCAGGGTGACCGTGAGACCGGAGGAGCTCTGCACCGGTGCGGGCAGGTCGATGGTGGTTCCGGAGGTGGAACCGAGCAGCTTGACCGAGGTCAGCGACGAGACGTCGATCCGGCCGGAGCCGAGGGTCTTGATCGTGAGTGAACCACCGGGCCAGCCCAGCACGGTGGCGTACAGGACGCTGCCGTCCTTGTTGCGGGTGAAGCGGATGTCCTGGGGGGTGCCGGCCGTCGGATCGGTGAAGGAGCCGCCGCCCATCTTCGTCGGGCCCTCGCCGTAGACCGTCCAGGCGCGGGTCGAGTAGATCGACTCGCCGAAGCGCTTCAAGTGGTCGCCGATGCCGAGCAGGACGTCCTTCTGCGCCTGGGGGATGGTGCCGTCGGCCGTCGGCGCGATGTTCAGCAGGACGGTGCCGTTCTTGCTGACCCGGTCGATGAACGAGTGCAGCATCTGCTGGATGCCGTAGTAGCCGATGCCCTGCGTGTAGCACCAGCTGCTGTCGGAGATGCTGTCGTCGGTCAGCCAGTACGGGGTGGTGAGGTCCGCCGGGCCGCCTCGCTCGTAGTCGAAGACCTGGCCCTTGTTGTCGAAGCCGTCCTTGTAGGTGGCGACGACCTCGCGGCCCCAGGAATCGGCCTGGTTGTAGTAGTAGGACAGGAAGTCGAGGCGCCGCGTCTCGTCGACCGACTTCAAGTCGAAGTCCTGCCAGAGGACGTCCGGCCGGGAGCGGTCGAGGACCTCCTTCAACTTGTCGTACCAGAGCTGGTTCGCCTGCGGCCTGTCCAACTGCCCGTAGAGCTTCCTGAGGCTCGGATCCGACTGCACGGGGGCGTTCTCGAAGAAGCCGTTGTAGTTGTACGCGTGGTGCATGGCCACCAGCAGCTTGAGGTTCTTGGCGCGGATCGCCGTGGCGAAGAGCGCCAGCAGGTCCAGCTTCGGGCCCTTGGCGACCGAGTTCCACTCGTTGACCTGGCTGTCCCACATGGAGAAGCCGTCGTGGTGCTCGGCGACCGGTCCGGCGAACTCGGCGCCGGCGTCGGCGAACAGCTGCGCCCACTCGTCGGGGTCGAAGTTCCCGCCCTCCGACTTCAGCTTCGGCGCGAACTGCACGGTGTTGCCCGCGCGGTCCTTCGCCCCGTCGATGAAGTTGTGGTAGGGCCAGGCCGATGGCTGGCCGTATGTCGCGATGTGGTGCTGGTTGGCCGCGCTTCCGGCCTGGTACATGTTCCGCGGGTACCACTCGTTCTCGTACGCGGGAACGCTGAACACCCCCCAGTGGAAGTAGATCCCGAACTTCGCGTCCTGGAACCACTCCGGAGCCGGCGGGTGCTGGTCGACCGAGCTCCAGTCGGGCGTGTAGGTGCTCGGTGCCGCCTGTGCGTCGTCGGCCACGGGGCCGCCGTCGGCGACGGCCTCCGCGGCCACGCCCGCGGTCGAGGACAGAAACTGACGTGTGTGCGGCGAACTCGGCATGAGGAAATCCCTGGGCTGGGGGAGACGGAGGAGATGGTCCGGACGGCGGGGGCGTGCGACGCGCACGCCCCTGGCACGCCGGAGGCCACGCACGAAGCTCGTCCATGTGACGGCCTGATGTCAACGGGCATGCAGGATGAAAACGATCCCAGATTGATGGGACTTCTCCGTCCCCCGCCCATCCACCATCGGTCGAACAGGCCCTTCATCCAGCAATCTTGCGCGATGCCTGGACAGCACCCCAGAGCGCCGCCTATACATACATCCCATCTCTCCGGTGCGGCGGGCACGCCGGCAACTGCCGCCCGGTACAACTCTCTCCCGCTCAAGGGACCAGCGTGAGGAAGTACCGATGAGACTCAGGACCGCACTCTGCTCCACCGCCTCGGCCCTGTCCGCCCTGGCACTGCTCAGCGCCTGCGGCAGCGACTCGGGCACCGGCACCGCTTCGGGCAACGCACCGCTGGTCGGCGTCGACTACCCGCGCTCCGACACCGACTTCTGGAACTCGTACATCAAGTACACGCCCGGATACGCCGGACAGCTCGGCCTGTCGCTCAAGACGACGAACTCGCAGAACGACGTCGCCAAGCTGACCGCCAACGCGCAGACCTTCATCAGCCAGGGCGTGAAGGGCATCGCGATGGCACCGCAGGACACCGCCGCCATCGCGCCGACGCTGGCGCAGTTGGAGGCGAAGAAGATCCCCGTCGTCACCATCGACACCCGCCCCGACAACGGAAACGTGTTCATGGTGGTACGGGCCGACAACCGCGCCTACGGCGAGAAGGCCTGCCAGTACCTCGGCACGAAGCTGGGCGGCGAGGGCAAGGTCGTCATGCTGGAGGGCGGCCTGGACTCCATCAACGGCCGGGACCGCACCGAGGCGTTCAACGACTGCATGAAGAAGAACTACCCCGGCATCAAGGTGTTCGGCGAGGCCACCAACTGGGACGGCGCGGTCGCCGCGCAGAAACTCCAGACCGACCTGACCGCCAACCCCGACATCAAGGGGGTCTACATGGAGTCCAGCTTCGCCCTGGCCGGCACCCTCCAGGTCCTCAAGCAGAAGGGCCTGCTGGTCGACCCGGCGGACACGAAGCACGTCTTCGTCGTGTCCAACGACGGCATCCCCGAGGAGCTCAAGTCCATCGCGGCGGGCAAGATCGACGCCACCGTCTCCCAGCCGGCCGACCTGTACGCCAAGTACGCCCTGTACTACCTGCAGGCGGCGATCGGCGGGAAGACGTTCGCAGCGGGCAAGACCGACCACGACAGCACCATCGTCCAGGTCCGTCCCGGCCTGCTGGAGGACCAGCTCCCCGCTCCCCTGGTCACCGTCGACGGCGGCACCTACGGAGGCGTGCCCAGCGTCAAGAGCGACGACACCTCCCTGTGGGGCAACAACCTGGGCTGACCTGCCCGACCAGGCACCCAACGGCTAACGATGACAAGGCGGTTGTGATGAGCGACGGGGAACCGGCAGCCAGCCCCGGACCCGCCCCGGCGGACGACGGACGGTCCCAGGCGGGTCCGCCCGTCGTCGAGGCGACGGGCATAGTCAAGCGATTCGGTCCGACGGTGGCCCTCGACGGCGCCCGGATCACCATCAGGCCCGGCGAGACCCACGCGCTCGTCGGCCGCAACGGGGCCGGCAAGTCGACGCTCGTCTCGGTCCTCACCGGTCTGCAGGCCCCCGACGAGGGAACGGTCCTCTTCGGCGGCGCCCCCGCGCCACGGCCGGCGGACCGCGACGCCTGGCGACAGCGCGTGGCCTGCGTCTACCAGAAGTCCACGATCATCCCCACCCTGACCGTGGCCGAGAACCTGTTCCTGAACCGGCAGGGCCGCGGCCGCGGCCGGCTCATCAGCTGGCAGGCCGTTCGCCGGCAGGCGCAGGAGCTACTGGCGGCGTGGTCCGTCGACGTCGACCCGCAGACCTCGGCCGGCGATCTGAGCGTGGAGCAGCGGCAGTTCGTGGAGATCGCCAGGGCGCTGTCCTTCGGCGCCCGGTTCATCATCCTCGACGAGCCGACCGCCCAGCTCGACGGAGCGGCCATCACCCGCCTCTTCGAGCGCATCCGCGACCTGCAGCGGCAGGGCGTGACCTTCCTGTTCATCAGCCACCACCTCCAGGAGGTCTACGACATCTGCGACATGGTGACGGTGTTCCGCGACGCCCGGCACATCGTGACCGCTCCGGTCGCGGAACTCCCCCGCACCGAGCTGGTCGGCGCGATGACCGGCGAGGCGGCGGTCGACCGGCTGCAGGTGCGGGAGAGCAACCTCGACCGCACCACCACGCCGGCGCTCTCCGTGCAGGCGCTGGGCAGCGGTGCCACCTACGGTGACGTCACTTTCGAGGTGGGCGCCGGGGAGATCGTCGGGCTCGCGGGTGCCGCCGGCAGCGGTCGTACCGAGGTCGCCGAGACCGTGGTGGGGCTGCGGGCGGCCCGGGTGGGCGAGGTGGCGATCGCCGGACGGCGGCCCCGGCCCGGCAGCGTTCCCGCTGCCCTCGCCGCGGGTGCCGGGTTCGTCCCGCAGGACCGGCACCACCAGGGATTCGTGCCCGACATGTCGATCGCCGACAACGCCACACTGTCCGTTCCGCACCGGATCGGCAGGAACGGATTCCTCAGCCGTGGCCGACGGGACCGGCTCGCCGGCGACATGATCGAGAAGCTCGCGATCAAGACACCAGGACCGGAGCTGCCCGTCTCCGCGCTCTCGGGCGGCAATCAGCAGAAGGTCGTCATGGCCCGGGCACTGGCGGACGACCCCCGCCTGCTGGTGCTGATCAACCCGACCGCGGGCGTGGACGTGCGCTCCAAGGAGTTCCTGCTCGGCAAGGTCGAGGAAACGGCCCGGACCGGGACGGGAGTGCTCATCGCCTCCGACGAGCTCGACGACCTCCGCATGTGCGACCGGGTCCTGGTGATGTTCCAGGGCCGGGTGACCTCAGAGATGGCCCGCGGCTGGCACGACCACGAGCTCGTGGCCGCGATGGAAGGAGTGGACCTCGATGCCTGAAACCGTCCTCGCGGACACGGCCGGCAAGGCCGCGGAGCCCAAGCCCCCGCGCACGGCGCTGCTCGGCGGCCGGATACCCCTGGCACGGCTGCGGGACCTCGCCCTCGTCCCCGCGATCGTCGTCATCGCGATCGTCGGCCAGATCGTCAACCCCGTCTTCCTGCAGGCCGACAACCTCATCAACGTCCTGCAGACCATGTCCGAGATGGCCCTGCTGGTCCTCGCCCAGGCGATGATCCTCATCGTCAAGAAGATGGACCTGTCCCTGGAGTCCACGATGGGCCTCGCGCCGGGCGTGGCGGCCTGGCTGGTCGTCCCCGCCGGCGCGGGACACGGGCTCGGCCTGCTCCCCGGTGCCTGGGCGATCCCTGTCACCCTCGCCGTGGGCGTGCTCGTCGGCGTGATCAACTCCCTGATGATCATCCGCTTCGGCCTCAACGGCTTCATCGTCACCCTCGGCATGCTCATCGTCCTGCGCGGCATCCTCACCGGCATCTCCGGTGGGCAGACCTTCTTCCAGCTGCCGGACTCGATGCTCTACCTCGGCACCGCCGAGTGGTTCGGGGTGCCCGCCTCCATCTGGACGTGCCTGGTCCTGTTCGCGATCGCGATCGTGGTGCTCGGCTGGACCGACTTCGGCCGCTCGCTCTACGCCGTCGGCGGCAACGCCGACGCGGCGAAGGCGGCCGGCATCCGTACCGGCCGGGTGTTGTGGACCGTGATCGTGACGGGCAGCGTGCTCGCCTCCCTCGCCGGCCTGATGCTGTCCGGGCGCCTGGCCTCGGTCGCCTCCGCGCAGGGCAACGGCTACATCTTCACCGTCTTCGCCGCCGCCGTCATCGGCGGGATCAGCCTGAACGGCGGCAGGGGGACCATGTTCGGCGCGTTCTGCGGCATCCTCCTGCTCTTCATGATCCAGAACGTGCTCACACTGGCGGGCGTCCCCGCACAGTGGATCGGTGCTCTCAACGGCCTGATCATCCTGATCGCCCTCGCCATCTCCCGCATCACCGGCGGCAAGGTCCAGGAGTGACCCGGGCGGCCGCCGCCCGCCGCCGGTCCTCCGCCGCGTTCACGTCCCGTCCCGGGGGGATCGCCCCCGTGTTCCTCACAGGAGTCACCGCCATGCCATCGCCCGTGCCCGCGTCCGCCCGCATCACCGCCCTGGACGTCCTGGACGTACGGTTCCCCACCTCCGAACACCTCGACGGCTCGGACGCCATGAATCCGGAGCCCGACTACTCCGCCGCCTACGTGGTGCTGCGCACCGACGCCGGCGACGGACTGGAGGGCCACGCCCTCGCCTTCACCACCGGACGCGGCAACGACGTACAGGCCGCCGCCATCGCCGCCCTCGCCCCGCACGTCGTCGGCCTGTCCGTCGAGGACGTCTGCGGCGACCTCGGTGCCTTCTCCCGCTCGCTCGTGCACGATCCGCAGCTGCGCTGGCTGGGCCCGGAGAAGGGCGCCATCCACATGGCCACCGGAGCCGTCGTCAACGCCGCCTGGGACCTCGCCGCCAAACGCGCGGGCCGGCCCGTCTGGCGGTTCCTCGGCGAGATGTCCCCCGAGGAGCTGGTCGCCCAGGTCGACTTCCGCTGGCTCAGCGACGCGCTCACCCCCGAGGAGGCCCTGCAGATCCTGCGCCGTGCCGAACCGGGCCGCCAGGAGCGCACCGCCCGTCTCCTGGAGCAGGGCTACCCCGCTTACACCACCACGCCCGGCTGGCTCGGCTACTCCGACGAGAAGCTGGCCCGCCTGGCCCGTGAGGCCGTCGCCGACGGCTTCACCCAGATCAAGCTGAAGGTCGGCGCGTCCCTGGAGGACGACGTGCGGCGCATGCGGGTCGCCCGCGACGCGGTCGGCCCGGACATCCGCATCGCCGTCGACGCCAACCAGCGATGGGACGTGGCACCCGCGATCGACTGGATGCGTGCCCTCGCCCCCTACGACCCGTACTGGATCGAGGAACCCACCTCCCCCGACGACATCCTCGGCCACGCCGCCGTCCGCGAGGCCGTCGGCCCCATCAAGGTCGCCACCGGCGAGCACGTCGCCAACCGGGTCGTCTTCAAGCAGCTGTTGCAGGCCGGTGCGGTGGACATCGTGCAGATCGACTCCGCCCGGGTCGGCGGCGTCAACGAGAACCTGGCGATCCTGCTGCTGGCCGCGAAGTTCGGGGTGCCGGTCTGCCCGCACGCCGGAGGTGTGGGGCTGTGCGAGATGGTCCAGCACCTGTCGATGTTCGACTACGTCGCCGTCTCCGGCACCACCGAGGACCGGGTCATCGAGTACGTCGACCACCTGCACGAGCACTTCGTCGACCCCGTCCGCATCTCCGACGGGCGCTACCTCGCGCCGGCCCGGCCCGGGCTGAGCGCACAGATGCACCCGGGCTCGCTCAAGGAGTACACCTACCCCGACGGCCCGGTCTGGACGGCCCGTGCCTGAGGCGCGGGTCCTCGTCGACGCGCGTCACCACGCGCGGGGCACGCGCGAGCCGCGCACGGCCGCGACCGCGACAGGCCGGCACAGCCTTCCCAGTATCATCAACGTCACCCTCGGCAGGCGGACCGACGATCTCCGTGCCGAGGAACCCATCAGGTCGGACGTGCCTGTCCGCGACAGGCACGGAAGGAGTGCGCGGTGTCTCTGACGGACAAGGCCATCGCGCAGATCCGGGAACTGATCCGCAGCGGAGCGCTGCCACCGGGCTCGAAGCTCCCGCCGGAGGCGGAGCTGGCCGCCCAGCTCGGCCTCTCCCGCAACCTGGCCCGGGAGGCCGTGAAGGCACTGGCCGTCGCCCGGGTCCTGGAAGTCCGGCGGGGCGACGGAACCTACGTGACCAGCCTCCAGCCGAGCCTGCTCCTGGAGGGGCTCGGCGGTGCGGTGGAGCTGCTGCAGGGCGATTCCGCCGCCGTGCAGGACCTCATCGAGGTGCGGCGGCTCCTGGAACCGGTCGCCACCGCACTGGCCGCCACCCGGATCTCCGACGAACAGCTGGCCGAGGTGGAACGGCACCTGGAGGCCATGCGCGACGCCCATGACGACGTGGAGCGGCTCAACGCCCATGATGCCGCGTTCCACCGCGCCGTCATCTCGGCCACGGGCAACGAGACCCTGGTCACGATCCTGGAGGGCATCTCCGGGCGTACGCTGCGCGCCCGCACCTGGCGCGGTCTGGTCGACACCCAGGCCTCGGAACGGACCATCGCCGAGCACGAGGCGATCTTCCGGGCGCTGTCGATCCGCGACGCCTCCCTCAGCCAGGCCGCTGCGTTGATGCACGTCAGCAACACCTCGCTGTGGCTGAGCGAACACCTGCGTTCGGGAGAAGCCCTTCCCTGGACATGAGGGCCGAAGGGCGAGGAGGGCAGCGCCGCCCCCGACGCGCGGTCCGCCGTGCCTACGGGACGGGACGGGCGGCACGGAGGCCGCGCGGGGACGCCCCGAGTTCACGACGGCAGGTCTTGTTGAACGCCTGGAGGTCGGGAATGCCGACCGAGGCGGCGACGGTGGGGATGGAGAGCGTGGTGGCGCGCAGGAAGTGCCGTGCCCGCTCCATCCGCCGGGCCCGGATGTAGCCGACCACCGTCTGCCCCGTGGCAACCCGGAACAGCCGCGTCAGGTGGTTGTGGGAGACGCCGACCGTCTGCGCGATCTCCGGCACCGTCAGGGGCTCGGTCAGCCGCGCCTCGATCAGGGCCGCTGCAGCCGCCACCGCGGGGTGGACGGCCTGCGCGCTCCGCCCCTGGGGTGGGGCGAGCCGGGCGATCCGCCACAGGGCACCCCACACTTCGGCGACCGCTCGGGACGGCGTGTGCGGCCAGGCGGCCAACGCCTGCTGCAGCTGCACGGTGAGGAAACCCAGTTCCGGACCGGCCTGCTGGATCACCGGGATGCTTCTGGCCGCTCCCCCCGTGCCGAGGCGGAGGTGGACGTAGAGGTGTTCGGAGCGGCCCCGGTAGCGGTAGCGGACTTCGGTCCCGGGCGGTACGAGGCTGACCCGGCCGGGGCGGATCGCGTGCTCGGTGCCGTCGACCGTCAAGTCGGCTTCGTAGCCGTACAGATGGAGCTGCCAGAGGTCCGGCAGCGAGAACACGTCATCGTGGCCGGCCGACCCGTGCACGCCGATGCCGACGGCGGCGAGTTGCGGAGGCTCGTCGAGATGGGCGGTGACCGTGTGCATGATCCCGTGTTCTACCACGGCGTCCACGACCCGATCCAGGGTCGTGAACCTCGGTTCACCGCGGGGCGGCATGGTGAGAATCGACCACAACAGGGTGAACCAGGCCCACGCGGCGAGGCTCCGGGCAGGCCTAGCGTGGCCGCCATGGAGAAGAGTCAGGAGCTGCTCAGCTCGGTACAGATGGCGCGCTTCGTCGCGCACGGATCGCTGCGGCTGGACGCGGTGGTCCCGGCGGAGCTGAACACCGAGGGCCTGGGGGTGCTGGCCGACGACGTGCCCCCGGTGCCGTACGGGACACCGCTGCCCGCGGCCTACCCCGAGGGATCGTTCGTCCGCAGGCTGCTCGAACTGCCGCGGGTCGCAGGCGCGCTGCACAGCCTGGTGGGCCCGGAGCCGTGGGTGGACCACCACTTCGTGCACACGCGCGAACCCCACGGCGGCGAGGCCCAGGCGCTGCACGGGGACGCCATCATCGACGTCCGGCCGGACGCCTTCGACGTGCAGCTGATGTACTACCCGCAGGCGGTGACGCTGGAGATGGGCGGCACCCTCAGCGTGCCGGGCAGCCATCTGCGCCGGACCAACGAGTCGGACACCGGCCGGTACCAGAACCTGCGCGGCCAGGACCGGCTGGTCTGCCCTGCCGGAACGGTGGTGTTTCTGCACCACGGCCTCTGGCACGGGGGCCGGCGCAACGACAGCGACACACTGCGCTACATGTTCAAGATCCGCTTCAATCCGACGGTGCGCCAGCAACGGCTGTGGGACACCTCGGACCTCCACGATCCGGAGGTGGAAGCCGAGTTGGGCGCGATGTTCCCGTGGTACGAGGGGGCGACCGGCCGCCTGGAGCTGTACAACCGCATCCTGCTCTGGCGGGCGCTGACCGGCGACGACAGCTACGACCTCGACCACTGGGTGACCAGGGTCTCCAACCGCCCCCGGGGGAAGGCGTCATGACGAACCACACGACCACCACGACCACCACGACCACCACGGCCCGGCAGCAGGTCCTGGTGCTCTACCTGTCCAACTCCGCACTGGACTCCCCCGTCGTCGGCTGGGCGAGGTACGACGGAACCGGCCGCACCTCCCCCACCACCGGCGACAGCGACGAGCCGCCGTACGGGACCGGAGTGGCAGCGCTCCGGGACGGCTGGCGCCTCTTCCAGGCCGCGCAGCTGATCCCGCCGTACCCGGGGCACGAGTACGATGTCTCCTTCCTCAAGCACGAGTTCTTCTTCGAACGGATCGTCGACACCCCGGCAGCGGAGTGACCATGACGCCCCTTCGGGCCACAGTGACAGGTGCCGCCCCCGTGTCCCCCGGCTACCGCACGGCCGAGGGTTGCGATCCGGCTCACGTCGTGCACTGGACCAGGACCATCCCCTGAACGAGGACGAAATGACTGAGGCGAATCTCGTCGTGCTGTCGGCCGGTGACGCGGCCCTCACTCTCGACACCACCGGACCGGAACTGCCCCGGGTACTGCACTGGGGCGCCGATCCCGGCTTCCGCGCCGGCGACGCCGCGCAGGTCCTCGACGCCATGGGCCGCACCCAGCGCCACCAGGCCGGGAGCCTGATGCCCTCCCAGGGGCAGGGCTCGGGCTGGTTCGGACGCCCGACCCTGGCCGGGCACCGCGACGGCCGGGTCCGCCCCCCGCGCTTCGAGCTCGCCGAACCGGCCGCCGTACGCGCCGAGGACGGCCGGGGCGGCACCGTCGACGTGCGGGCCCAGGACCCCGGCGCGGGGCTCGCGCTGCACACCGAACTGCAGATGACCGAGCAGGGCGTGGTGCGGCTGCGCCACACCCTGACCAACACGGCGGCGGACACCTACACCCTGGAGGTGCTGGCGTGCGTCCTCCCGGTGCCCGCCCACGCCGCGGAACTGCTGGACTTCACGGGCCGCTGGGCCCGTGAGCGCTCCCCGCAGCGATCCCCGCTGCGGCACGGCGTGTGGTCGAGGGAGAGCCGCCGCGGCCGCACCGGCTTCGACGCCGGACTGCTGATCGCCGGCACCGCGGGCTTCGGCTTCCGGCACGGCGATGTCTGGGGCGTGCACCCCGCCTGGAGCGGCAACCACGTCCAGTACGCGGAGCGCCTCGCCGACGGGACGACCGTCCTCGGCGGCGGCGAACTGCTGGCCGCGGGCGAGATCCGGCTGACGGAGGGCGAGTCGTACCGGACCCCGTGGGTGTACTTCGCGACCTCCGGCACGGGCCTGGACGGGATCAGCCGCGGCTTCCACGACCTGCTCCGCAGCCGCCCCCAGCACCCGAACACCGCCCGGCCCGTCACCATGAACATCTGGGAGGCCGTCTACTTCGACCACGACCCCGAACGGGTACGCACCATCGCGGACACCGCGGCGAGGGTCGGCGTGGAGCGGTTCGTCGTGGACGACGGCTGGTTCCGCCACCGCCGCCACGACCGCGCCGGACTCGGCGACTGGTACGTCGACGAGAAGGTGTGGCCCGACGGGCTGCGCCCGCTCGCCGACCACGTCCACGGGCTCGGCATGCAGTTCGGCCTCTGGTTCGAACCCGAGATGGTCAACCCCGACTCCGACCTCGCCCGCGCCCACCCCGACTGGCTCCTCGCCGACCCCGAACGCCTCCCGTACGAGCAGCGCACCCAGCACGTCCTGGACGTCGCGCACCCCGACGCCCACGCCTACCTGCTGGAGCGGATCAGCACCCTCGTCGGGGAGGTGGGCATCGACTACATCAAGTGGGACCACAACCGCGACCTCGCCGACGCCGTCCACGACAGCCGCCCCGGCGTGCACGCCCAGACGACGGCGGTCTACCGGCTCCTGGACGAACTGCGCGGCCGCCACCCCGGGCTGGAGATCGAGTCCTGCTCCTCCGGCGGAGCCCGCGCCGACCTCGGCATCCTCGAACGCACCGACCGGATCTGGGGATCGGACAACATCGACCCGATCGAACGTCAGGCCATCCAGCGCTGGACCGGCCTGCTCCTGCCCTACGAGCTGATCGGCTCCCACGTCGGCTCCTCCCCCGCCCACATCAGCCACCGCGCCACCACCCTCGCCTTCCGCTGCGCCACCGCCCTGTTCGGCCACGCCGGCATCGAAGCCGACATCTCCGGCTGGCCGCAGGAGGACCTGACCGCGCTCGCCGCGTGGATCGACGCCTACAAGCAGCTGCGGCCGCTGCTCCACCGCGGCGACGTCGTCCGCACCGACCACCCCGACCCGGCCGCCTGGGTCCACGGCGTCGTCTCACGGGACCGCGCCCACGCCGTCTTCGCGTACGTCCAACTGGAGACCTCCGCCATCGAGAACGGCGCACTCGTACGCCTTCCGGGCCTGGAGCCCGAGACCCGCTACGCCGTGCGCGTGCGCCCCGAGCTCTCCTCCCCCGAACACACCTGGCCCGCCTGGGCCCGGCGTACGGCCGCGCTCACCCTGACCGGCCGGTACCTGACCCAGGTCGGCCTGGCCGCCCCGGGCCTGACCCTCTGCCCCGGCCAGGCGCTGGTCGTCGAGGCGCAGGCACAGCCGTCGGCCGCGTAGGAGTGATCCTCCGCCCCGGCTGCAGGAGCAGGACCCCTACAGCCGGGGCGGAAGTGTGCCGAGGGCCCGGCTGAGTTCCGGTCCACGCCTTCTCCAGCAAGTCAGTTGTGCGGCAGGCCTCTTGACGCACCGCCACCGTTTCCTTAGGTTGAACCAGGCGTCGAAGCGCTTCGATCGACTCACCCGACCGGCATCCACCGCATCGAGCCGCTCACGAAGCGCCGGGGCGAGGCGCGCCGACGGTGGAGGAACACCCGGGCACCAGCCGTCCCGACAGGCCCGCTCGCCCCCGACCGGCCCCCGCGCCGGCGTCTCTCGGCCGGTCGGCCCCCTGTCCACCACTCTTCTCGGGAGCACACCCGCCATGACCACGGTCCCGTCCGACCACCGCCTCGCCCGACGCCCGTTCCCGACGGGCTTCGCGTGGGGCGCAGCGACCGCCGCCTACCAGATCGAGGGCGCCACCACCGAGGGCGGCCGCACCCCCTCGATCTGGGACACGTTCAGCCACACCCCCGGCAAGACCGAGAACGGCGACACCGGCGACACGGCGGTGGACCACTACCACCGCTTCCGCGAAGACGTCCGGATCATGGCCGACCTCGGCCTCACCTCCTACCGCTTCTCCATCGCCTGGCCCCGCGTCCAACCGACCGGACACGGCCCCCTGTCCGACCACGGCCTCGACTTCTACCGCGCTCTCACCGACGAACTGCTGGAGCACGGCATCACCCCCGCTGCCACGCTCTACCACTGGGACCTCCCCCAGGAACTCGAGGACGCGGGCGGCTGGCCCGCTCGCGACACCGCGTACCGCTTCGCCGAGTACGCCGCTCTGACCGCCGAGGCCCTCGGCGACCGGGTGTCCACCTGGATCACCCTCAACGAGCCCTGGTGCAGCGCCTTCATGGGGTATGCCGCCGGCGCCCACGCCCCCGGCCGCACCGACCCGGCGGACGCTCTGCGCGCCGCGCACCACCTCAACCTCGGCCACGGCCTCGCCGTCGGCGCACTGCGCGCCGCACTGCCCGCCGACGCCCGAATCTCCGTCTCGCTCAACCTGCACGCCGTACGACCGCTCACCGACAGCCCGCAGGACGCGGAGGCGGCCGGCCGGATCGATGCCGTCGGCAACCGGATCTTCACCAGCCCGATGCTCAAGGGCCGCTACGACGACGACCTCCTCAAAGACACCGCCCACCTGGTCGACTGGGACGCCCTGGTCCACGACGGCGACCTCGCCGAAATCTCCCGTCCGATCGACCTGCTCGGCCTCAACTACTACGCCCCGACCGTCGTCTCCTCCCCCGCCGAGGGCCGGCGCCTCCCGCGCGAGGACGGACACGGTACCGGCTCGCACTCGGTGTGGCCGGGGGCCGAGGACGTCGCCTTCCACCGCGCCAACGAGAACGTGACCGCGATGGGCTGGCCGATCGACCCGACCGGCCTGTCCGACACCCTCACCGCCCTGCACCGCGAGTTCGGCCTGCCCCTGCTCGTCACCGAGAACGGCGCCGCCTTCGACGACACCGTCGCCCCCGACGGCAGCGTCCACGACCCCGAGCGCACCGCCTACCTCCGCGGCCACCTCGACGCCGTCGCCGACGCCATCGCCGCCGGCGCGGACGTCCGCGGCTACTACCTCTGGTCCCTCCTCGACAACTTCGAGTGGGGCTACGGCTACAGCAAGCGCTTCGGCATCGTCCACATCGACTACGTCACCCAGAAGCGCACCCCGAAGTCCAGCGCCCGCTGGTACTCCGAGGTCATCCGCCGCGGCGGACTGGACTAGGGTCTGCATGCGAAAGTGGATCTTGAATTGCGATGATCACGGTGTGGCACGAGGGGATCTGCTGACGGTTCGCTACGAGGCAACGGTGCTGGTCGCCGCCATCAACGAGTGGCGGTGGCCGGCTTCGTGAAAATCGGTGGTTGACGGATGCGAGGTGAGCAAGAGTGACCGGGTGACGACATCCGATGCCGAATTCCTCCCCGGGCTCGCACTGTCACGCCTCCTCTACGAGGAGGCGGTCGGGCCGATCCTGGAACAGACGCATCCGGGGTTACCGCATGCTGCCGGGCGCGGGATCGGAGGTCTTGGGGTTCGACACGCCCCGGTCAACCGACCACGACTGGGGCCCTCGACTGCTGATCTTCCTCACCGTCAAGGACGCGGCTGCGCACGGTACGCGGATCCACCGCGTGCTGGCCGAGCGGCTGCCCAAGCACGTGCGGGGCCGCCCCACGCACTTCCGGCAGGCCAATGACCGGGTCGGCCACATGCACGCCACCGATGGCCCGGTGAACCATCGGGTGCTGACCCTGGACACCCGTTCGTGGTTGACCGGGCAACTCGGCGTCGATCCGACCGGCGCCGAACTCACTGTCCGCGACTGGCTGGCGATGCCGCAGCAGTGCCTTGCCGAGGTCACTGCCGGTGAGGTGTTCCACGACGGTCTCGGCACGCTCAGCGCGGCCCGGCAGCGACTTGCCTGGTACCCGGACCAGGTGTGGCGGTATCTCTTGACCTGCCAATGGCAGCGGATCTTCCAGGAAGAGGCTTTCGTGGGACGCTGCGCGGAAGTCGGTGATGCGATCGGGTCAGCCGTCGTGGCCGCACGCCTCGTCCGAGACCTCATGCGGCTGTGCCTGCTCCTGGAGCGACGCTACGCGCCCTACGGCAAATGGTTGGGGAGCGCGTTCAGGCAACTGCCGGTGGCCGAGAAGCTGACGCCGTCCCTCCGGGGAGCCTTGGCTGCAACGGGGTACCGGCAGCGAGCCACGCATCTGTGCAACGCCTACGAGGTCGTGGCCACGCTGCACAACGAGACCGGCCTGACCGAACCCCTGGCCACAGCCTGCCGACGCTACCACGGTCGCCCGTACCGAGTGTTGTTCGCCGAACGATTCGCGAACGCGGTGGCGGAGACGGTCACGGACACGTACCTACGCGACCTGCCACGGATCGGAAACGTCGACCAGTGGGCGGACAGCACAGATCTCCTGGGCTCGCAGGAGCTGCGACACGCCGTGATCGATGCTCTTCCCTGACACACCTTCGCCGGCACTTTCGAAACACGCCATGGGTACTGACCACGGTGTACCGACCACGGAGGGCGGTCGACAGGGGGATCACGGCGGACCGCAGTCAGCCGCGGTCCGCCCCGCGTCCACGCGTTCCGACGGGAAGCGCGACCGCTCCTTCCGCCGTCAGGCCTCGGAGGCTGTCAGCCGGGCCAGGACGTCGGCGCCTTCCCGGACGAAGACCGGGATGCGCTCCAGCGGGGCCTCGACGTCGAACGTCGTTCCGCCCTCCAGAACACCGCCGGTGGCCGGGTGGCGCCAACGGGTGCCGGACGGCAGGTACACCCGGCGGGCCCGGACGCCCGCCTCGTACACGGGTGCCACCAGCAGGTCGGGGCCGAGCAGGAACTGGTCGTCCACCTCCCAGGCGCGCTCGTCCTCGGGGAAGTCGAAGAACAGCGGACGCATGGGCGGGGCGCCGGTGCGGTGGGCGTCCTCGGACAGGGCGTGCAGGTACGGGCGCAGGCGCTCGCGCAGCAGGAGGTGGTCGCGGAGGATGCCGTACGCCTCCTCCCCGTACGACCAGACCTCGTTCGGCCCGCCGGTCATGTCCGTGGCGAAGGCCGGGTAGTTGGGTGCGCGGTCCCCGTGCAGCCGCATGACCGGGCTGAACGTGCCGTACTGGAACCACCGGATCAGCAGCTCACGGTACGCCGGGTCGTCCGGGTCACCGCCGAAGAAGCCGCCGATGTCGGTGTTCCACCAGGGGATGCCGCTCATCGCGACGTTCAGCCCCGCCCTGATCTGGCGCCCGAGGGAGTCGAAGGTCGTGGGGATGTCACCGGACCACAGCAGGGCCCCGTAGCGCTGGCTGCCCGCCCACACCGAGCGGACCAGCGACAGCGGGCGGTCCTCGCCCACCGCGCGCAGACCCTCGGCCACCGCACGGACGTGCTCCAGCGGGTAGAGGTTCGCGGCCTCGGCGGCCGGCCCGGCCGCATAGACGGCGCGGTCGGCGATGCCCGGGGGCACGTCGGGTTCGCAGGCGTCCAACCAGAAGCACGCCACCCCCAGCGAGCGGTAGTTGTCGTTCAGCCGCCGCCACAGTTCGGCGCGGGCTCCGGGGTGGGTGGCGTCGTAGTACGCCATCGGGCGGATCAGCGCCTGCCCGCCGTGCCGGGACGGCCACGGGAAGGTCAGCAGGCCGCCACCCGCGTCCCGTACGAGGTGCCCGGCCGAGCGGAGCCCGTCGTACGCGTCGCTTCCGGGCTCGACAGTGGGCCACACCGAGACGGCGAGCTTCGCTCCGAGTTCCGACAACTCCTCGACCATGGCGGCGGGGTCGGGCCACCCGCTCTCCTCGAAGCGCCAGTCGCCCATCCTCGGCCAGTGGAAGAAGTCGCAGACGATCACGGACAGCGGAAGTCCGCGTTCCTTGTACTCCCGGGCCACGGCGAGGAGTTCGTCCTGGGTGCGGTAGCGCAGTTTCGACTGCCAGAAGCCCGACGCCCATTCGGGCAGCAGGGGCGGACGGCCGGTGGCCAGGGTGTATGCGTCCAGGATCCGGGCCGGGGTGTCACCGGCGGTGATCCAGTAGTCGATGCGCCCGCCGCCGTCGGCCGTCCACCGGGTGGTGTCGGCGCCCAGTTCGACGCGGCCGGTGGCGGGGTTGTTCCAGAGCAGTCCGTAGCCGCGCGAGGAGTGCAGGAAGGGGACGGCCGCCACGGTGTTGGCCTGGACGAGGTCGATCACACAGCCCTTCTGGTCCAGGCGTCCGTGCAGGTGCTGCCCCAGGCCGTGCAGCCGTTCGCCGTCGTAGGCCTGGAAGGACTGTTCCGTCCGGCCGCCCGCCGCGTGGACGCGGGATCCGGCGTGATGGCTGTGCGGGCTCCGCTCGGCGAGGAGTTCGCGGCCCGATACGGCGTGACGGAACCTCAGTCGGCCGTCCGCCGAGGCCTCGACGGCGATGCGGCCGTTGACCAGGCGGGCACAGCCGTCGTCCGAGACGGAGACTTCGGCCTGCGGGCGTGACGCGGGGGCCTCCAGCGCGCCGGGGGCGGCGGGATCGATCGTCCCGGACGCGGCGCGCACCCGGACGGCGTCCGGTCCCCAGGGCTCGATGCGGAGGACCTCGGCGGCGGTGTGCCGTTCCAGGCCTTCCCCGCGGATGCTGTAGGACATGGGTGGTTCCTCTGTTCACGTGGCGGGTGGATGCGACCGGACGCCCGGTTGCCGGTGCCCGTGGTCGTCGTCGCCATCCCAGCGCCCGGAGCCCGGCGACGGCGTCGGCGAGCATCCGGCGGCAGAAGGCGAGGTGGTCCCCGCCGTGACCGCGCGGGGCGCACTCGACGACGAGCAGAGACCATTGCCTCCGTCCCGAGGATGCCCCGCTCGTAGTGCGGAACCGGTGCGTCGGACGACGGGACGGCGGGGCTGCCGTCGTCCAGCCGGGCGCGGTAGGCGGTGTCGAACCAGCCGTCGGTCAGCTCGCGTACCAGTCGGCCCCCGGCGCCGGCCGAGTCGCGGAGCAGGGCGTCGAGTTCGCCGGGCGTCAGGCGGCGTTCGGTGCGGCTCTCCACGGGTGCTTCCGGCTGCGGGGCGGGTATGGGCTGGCCGGTTGTCAGGCCGGGTAGGGCAGTTCGGCTTCCCGGGTGCCGGCCGGGTGGACGTGCAGGGCGCCGTCCGGGCCGCCGGTCCGCAGCTGCCAGGGGTACGGGCTGTCGGTGGTCACCCGGAGCCGGTCACCAGTGCGGCGCACCTGGAAGCGGGCGCTCTCGCCGGGGCCGTCGGAGTGCGGGATCACCACCGTGGTCTCGGCGCCGTCGGCGAAGGCGTGCACGCGCAGTTCGACGCCCTCGGCCCAGGCCGAGACCGGGCGCTGGTCG
>NZ_JBVJQR010000049.1:0-33355 GCF_055608425.1 Kitasatospora sp. NPDC036934
TGGACGCCTTCGACCACCAGGACATCCCCTTCGAGCGCCTGGTCGAACAGCTCAACCCCACCCGCGTCCCCGCCCGCCACCCGCTCTTCCAGACCGTCCTGACGGTGAACGGCGGCCCGGCCCCCGTACTCACCCTGGGCGCGGTGAGCGGGGCACTGGAGGGCGCTGGCGAGTCCCAGGCGCACTTCGACCTGAACTTCAACTTCACCGAGCAGCACGGCGCGGACGGCGCCGCGCTCGGGGTGGCGGCGGCCGTCGAGTACGCGGCCGACCTCTTCGACCACACCACCGTCGCCACCCTGACCGAACGGCTGCTGCGCATCCTGACCGCCGCCGCAACCGACCCGGACGCCCCGATCGGCGAGATCGAGATCCTCGCCCCGGCGGAACGGGAACAGCTGCTCACCGGCTGGAACGCCACCGCCGCCCCGGTCGCCGACACCACACTGTCCGAGCTGTTCGAGGCCCAGGCCGCCGCCACCCCCGACGCGCTCGCCGTGGTGTCCGACGCCGAGGAGCTGAGCTACGCCGAACTCGACGCCCGGGCCGGCGCCCTGGCGGCCGTCCTGCTGGCCCGCGGGCTGGCGGTGGAGGAGCCGGTCGCGATCCTGATGGACCGCTCGGCCGAGCTGGTGACGGCGATCCTCGCGGTCACCAAGGCCGGCGGCACCTACGTCCCGCTGGACGCCCGCTACCCGCAGGAGCGGATGCGGCACATCCTGGCCGACACCCGGGCGCAGCTCGTCCTGGTCGACCCGGCCCACCGCGACCACCCGGCCCTCGACGACAGCGGCCTCACCGCGCTGGACGTCACCCGGGTTGCCGACAGGGCCCAGGCCCCCGATGCCCACGCCCCCCGGCGCTCCCACCCCGGCCAGCTGCTCTACGTGATGTACACCTCGGGCTCGACCGGGGTCCCCAAGGGCGTCGCCGTGACCCACCGCAACGTGGTCGACCTGCTCGCCAACCGGCACTTCCACCAGGGCCACCACGAGGCCGTCCTGCTGCACTCGCCCACCGCCTTCGACGCCTCCACCACCGAGGTGTGGGCCCCGCTGGTGACCGGCGGGCGGATCGTCCTGGCCGCCCCCGGGCAGCTGGACCTGCCCGCGCTGGCCGCGACCATCACCCGGCACGCCGTCACCCTGGTGCAGGCGCCCTCGGGCCTGCTGCGGTTGCTGGCCGAGGAGACCCCGGAGACCTTCCGTGCGGTGCGCCAGGTGTGGACCGGCGGTGACGTGGTGCCCCCGGACGCGGTGCGCCGGCTGCTCCAGGTGTGCCCGGAGACGGAGGTGGTCGCGGTGTACGCGCCGACCGAGACCACGGCCATCAAGACCACCTTCACCATGGCGCCGGGCGGGGACGTCCCGGCCGTGGTGCCGATCGGCCGCCCGCTGGCCAACACCCGGCTGTACGTCCTGGACGAGACCCTGCGGCCCCTGCCGGCCGGGGTGCCCGGCGAGCTGTACATCGCGGGCGACGGCCTGGCCCGGGGCTACGTCGGGCGCCCGGCGCTGACCGCCGAGCGCTTCGTCGCCTGCCCGTACGGCGGCGAGGGCGAAAGGATGTACCGCACCGGCGACATCGTCCGCTGGAGCGCGGACGGCGTCCTGGAGTTCCTCGGCCGCGCCGACGACCAGGTCAAGATCCGCGGCTTCCGGATCGAGCCCGCCGAGGTGGAGGCCGCGCTGGCCGCCCACCCAGCGGTGGGCCACGCGGTGGCGATGGTCCGGGAGGACCGGCCCGGGGACAAGCGGCTGGTCGCCTACGTCACCGGCGAGGCCACCCCCGGCGAGCTGCGCGCCTTCCTCGGCGACCGGGTGCCCGCGTACATGGTCCCGGCGGCGGTGGTCACCCTCGACGCGCTGCCGGTGACCGCCAACGGCAAGGTGGATCGCCGCGCCCTGCCCGCCCCCGACCTCTCCGGCGCGCCGGAGGGCCGGGCGCCCCGGACGCCGCGGGAGCGGGCCCTGTGCGGGCTCTTCGCGGAGACCCTGGGCCTGCCCGCGGTGAGCATCGACGACGACTTCTTCGACCTCGGCGGCCACTCGCTGCTCGCCACCAAGCTGATCAGCCGGATCCGCACCGCCCTGGGCGTCGAGCTGCCCATCCGCACCCTCTTCGACCACCCGACCGTCGCCGGGCTGGCCCGGCGGCTCGGCGAGGGCGCAGGCCCGGTGCGCGCCCAACTGCTGCCCCGGGAGCGCCCGGAGCTGGTCCCGCTCTCGTACGCCCAGCAACGCCTGTGGTTCATCGACCAGTTCGAGGGCCCGAGCGCCCTCTACAACACCCCCTTGGCGATCCGGCTGACCGGCGCGGTGGACACCGCCGCGCTGGCCGGGGCGCTGAACGACGTGGTGGCCCGGCACGAGGTGCTGCGCACCACCTTCCCGGCCACCGACGGCCGGCCCCACCAGCTGATCGCCGAGTCCGCCGAACTCACCTTGCGGGCAAGGGCTGTGGCCGACGAGGAGGCTCTGCGCGCCGCCCTCGCGGAGGCGAGCCGGGAGCCCTTCGGCCTGGCCGTCGACCTGCCGTTGCGGTCCTGGCTGTTCTCGCTGCCGACCGACGAGCACGTGCTGCTGGTGCTGATGCACCACATCGTCAGCGACGGCTGGTCGGTCGGCCCGCTGCTGCGCGACCTGGACGCCGCCTACCTGGCCCGCAGCGCCGGCACCGCGCCGCGGTGGGCGCCGCTGCCCGTCCAGTACGCCGACTACGCACTCTGGCAGCGCGAACTGCTCGGCACCGAGGACGACCCGGACAGCGCCCAGCACGCCCAACTCGACTACTGGAAGCAGGCCCTGGCCGGCCTCCCGGAGGAGCTGACGCTCCCCTACGACCGCAAGCGGCCGATGGCCCCGAACCGCCGCGGGGACACCGTGGAGTTCCTGATCCCGGCCGAACTCCACGCCGCCGTCGTCGAGTTGGCCCGGTCGAGCCGCTCCAGCGTGTTCATGGTGGTGCAGGCCGCCCTGGCCGCCACCCTGAGCCGGCTGGGCGCGGGCACCGACATCCCGCTCGGCACCCCGATCGCCGGCCGCACCGACGAGGCCCTGGACGAACTGATCGGCTTCTTCGTCAACACCCTCGTCCTGCGCGCCGACCTCTCCGGGGACCCGAGCTTCCAGGAGCTGCTGGAGCGGGTGCGGCTGGCCAACCTGGACGCCTTCGAGCACCAGGACGTGCCCTTCGAGCGGCTGGTCGAGGCACTCAACCCGGCCCGCTCGACGGCCCGGCACCCGCTGTTCCAGGTGATGCTGACCTTCGCCGCCGGCCCGGAGACCGAGACCGCCCCGTCCTTCGCCGGGCTGCCCGCCCGGCTGGAGCCCTCCGCCGCCGAACTCGCCAAGTTCGACCTGGCCTTCGCCTTCGATGAGCGGCTGGCCGAGGACGGTCCCCCTGGGCCCGGCGGCCCGGGAGGTGCCCTCACCCCGGCCGGGATCGGCGTGGTGGTCGAGTTCGCCCAGGAGCTGTTCGACCCGGCCACCGTGACGGCGATCGGCGGCCGCTTCGCGCGGCTGCTGGCCGCCGTGGTGGCCGACCCGTCCCGCCCGGTCGGCGAGGCGGAGATCCTCGCCCCGGCCGAGCGGACGCTGATCCTGGACCACTGGAGCACCGCCGGGGAGCAGCCCGCGGCCGTCGAACCGCGCACCCTCCCGGAGCTGTTCGCCGCCCAGGCCGCGCTGACCCCGCAGGCCGTGGCGGTGGTCCACCGGGACGAGCGGATCGACTACGCCGAGCTGGACGCCCGGGCGAACCGGCTGGCCCAGGTCCTCACCGGCCGGGGCGTCGGCCCCGAGCGCCTGGTGGCGCTGGCGCTGCCGCGCTCGGTGGAGCTGGTGGTCGCCGTGCTCGCGGTGCTCAAGGCAGGCGGCGCCTATGTGCCGATCGACCCGGACTACCCGGCCGACCGGATCGCCTACACCCTGCGCGACTCGGCGCCCGCACTGCTGCTCACCACCACCGCGGCCGCGGCCCGACTGCCCGACCCGGACGTGCCGTTGCTGCTGCTGGACACCCCGGAGACGGCCGCCGAGCTGCGCCGGGCGCCCGCCGTGGCCCCCGCGCCCGCCCTCGCCCCCGACCACCCGGCGTACGTCATCTACACCTCGGGCTCGACCGGCCGACCGAAGGGCGTGGTGATCCCGCACCGCAACGTCGCCCGGCTGTTCTCCGCCACCGACCACTGGTTCGCCCCGGGCCCGCAGGACGTCTGGACGCTGTTCCACTCCTACGCCTTCGACTTCTCGGTCTGGGAGCTGTGGGGCGCGCTGCTGCACGGCGGCCGCCTGGTGGTGGTGCCCTTCGAGACCAGCCGCTCGCCCCGGGAGTTCCTGGAGCTGCTGGTGCGCGAGCAGGTCACCTTCCTCAACCAGACCCCGTCCGCCTTCTACCAGTTGATGCAGGCCGACCAGGAGGCGCCGGAGCTCGGCGCCCGCCTGGCTCTGCGCCGGGTGGTGTTCGGCGGCGAGGCGCTCGACCTGGCCCGGCTGGCGCCCTGGTACGCCCGGCACGCCGAGGACGCCCCGCTGCTGGTCAACATGTACGGCATCACCGAGACCACGGTGCACGTCTCCTACCGCCCGCTGGACGCCGCCACGGCCGCCGGGCAGTCCCGCTCGCTGATCGGTGCCGGCATCCCCGACCTGCGGCTCTACCTGCTGGACTCCCGGCTGCGCCCGGTGCCCGCCGGGGTGCCCGGCGAGCTGTACGTCGCGGGCGCCGGCTCGGCCCGCGGCTACCTGGGCCGCCCTGCCCTGACCGCCGAGCGCTTCGTCGCCGACCCGTACGGCGCCCCCGGAACCCGGATGTACCGCACCGGCGACCTGGCCCGCTGGACGGCCGGCGGCGAACTGGAGTACCTGGGCCGGATCGACGCCCAGGTGAAGATCCGCGGCTTCCGGATCGAGCTGGGCGAGATCGGCTCGGCGCTCAGCCGCCGGCCGGAGGTGGCCTCCGCCGCCGTGGTGGTCCGCGAGGACGCCCCGGGCGAGAAGCGCCTGGTCGGCTACCTGGTACCGGCCGCCGGGCCGGTCGACCTGGACGCCCTGCGCAGCCACCTGGCCGCCGAACTGCCGGACTACATGCTGCCCGCCGCCCTGGTTCCGCTGGAGCGCCTGCCGCTGACGCCCAACGGCAAGCTCGACGAGCGGGCGCTGCCCGCCCCCGAGCCGGGCCGGGCCGGCGGCGGCCGGGGCCCGCGCACCCCGCTGGAGGAGGTGCTCTGCGGGCTGTTCGCCGATGTGCTCGGCCTGGAGCGGGTCGGCATCGATGACAACTTCTTCGAGCTGGGCGGCCATTCGCTGCTGGCCGGCCGGCTGGTCGCCGGGATGCGCGAGCTGACCGGCAGCGCCGAACTCGGCGTCCGGGCGCTGTTCCAGGCGCCGACCGTCGCCGGGCTGGCCGACCTGCTGGCCGGGGCCCGGGACGGCGCCGCCGCCGAGGAGACCTTCCCGGTGCTGCTGCCGATCCGCACCCGCGGCTCGCGCCCGCCGCTGTTCTGCGTGCACCCGGCCGCCGGGATCAGCTGGGTGTACACCGGTCTGCTGCACCACCTGGACGCCGAGCAGCCGATCTACGGCCTCCAGGCGCCCGGACTGGCCGACCTCTCCCGCCACCCGGCGAGCCTGGCCGAGATGGCCCGCCGCTACCTGGCCGAGCTTCGGTCGGTGCGCCCCGAGGGCCCGTACGCCCTGCTGGGCTGGTCCTTCGGCGGACCGGTCGCCCACGCGATGGCGGCGCTGCTGCGCCAACAAGGCGAGCAGGTCGAACTGCTCGCCGTGCTGGACGGCTACCCGGAGCTGGACGAGTACGCCCGGTACGCCGGGGACGCGGCCAACCGCGACCCGGCACTGCTCGCCGCGATCCTCGAATCCCTCGGCCAGCCGGCCGGCGAGATCACCGCCTGGCCGGCCGACGAGGCGGGCTTCGCCGAGCTGGTCCGGCACGGCGAGGGCCCGCTGACCGGGCTGAGCGGCGCCGGGGTGGCCAGGGTGGTCGAGGTCTTCCTCGCCGACCTGGCGCTGGCCGGCGAGGCCCCGCCGCCCGGCTACGACGGCGACGCACTGGTCTTCGTCGCCGCCAAGGACCGCCCGGCCGACGCCCCCGACCCGGAGACCTGGCGGGCCCACGTGGGCGGCCGGCTGGAGATCCACGAGGTGCCCAGCACCCACGGGGCGATGACCGGGGCGGAGGCCCTCGCGGTCATCGGCCCGGTGCTCGCCGACCGCCTGCGCCGCCGGGCGCAGGACCCGACGCCCCACCCCTGAGCCTCCCCGCCGACCCCCTGCACCGCCCCCTGCACCACCGCGACACCCCCGCACCACCACGCCGAGCGGCCGTGACCCGGCCCCTACGAGGAATGGACACACCGATGCAGACTGCCGTCATCCCCGACACCTGGCGCGGCGTCACCCCGGCGCCGATCTCGTCGACCGACGCCTACAACGGCTTCATCGCCGCCAACGTGATCTTCGCGCTGGACCGGATCGGCGTGCTGGAGCAGATCGGCCGCGGCGAGGCCCTCTCGGCCGCCGCGACCACCGCCGAGCGCGGCGACACCGCCCGCACCGAGGCCGTGCTGCGCGCCGCCGCCGACTACGGCTACCTCAAGGCCGACGGCGCCGGCTACCTGCCCACCGAGGCGGGCATCGAGATCGCCGCCGCCCGCGGCTACTTCACCTGGGCGGTCGGCGGCTACCACGACGTGTTCGGCCGCGCCGGGCACCTGAGCACCGGCTCGCACCGCTACGACGCGGACGTCTTCCGCGACGAGGCGATGGTCGCCCTCGGCTCCGCCCAGTGCGACCAGTCGATGTTCGCCGCCCAGCTGACCGACGTGCTCTCCGGCATCGACTTCCGCACCATCGCCGACCTGGGCAGCGGCACCTCCGCCCGGGTGCGCCGGGTGGTCTCCCAGCGCGAGGGCAGCCGCGGCCTGGGCATCGACATCAGCCGCCCGGCCACCGACATCGCCCGCGCCGACATCGCCGCCGCCGGGATGCAGGACCGGGTCACCGCCGTCCGGGCCGACGTGCTGGGCCTGCTGGGCACCCAGATCGACAACGACGCCGAGGCCGCCGAGGTGGCCGAGGTCGACACCGTGATGAGCTTCTTCCTGCTGCACGACCTGCTGGCCGACCCGAGCACCCGCTCCTCGATCTTCACCCGGATGCGCGAGGCCTTCCCGAAGGCCCGCACCTTCGTGCTCGGCGACACCATGCTGCGCGGCCCGGGCGAGTCCCAGAGCGCGATGCCGGTCTTCTCGGTCGGCTTCGAGCTGGCGCACGCGATGATGGGCGTCCCGCTGCACACCAAGGAGACCTACGAGCGGCTGTTCACCGACGCCGGGCTGCGGATCGACCGCGTCGAGGCGCTGGCCACCCCGCACTCCTGGCTCTACGTCCTGCAGGCCGACTGATGGCCGCCGCGTCCACGGCCAGACACCTGCTGGCCCAGAACGAGCACCCGTACCCGCCGCTGCCGTCCGTAGTGGCCGCCCTGGCCGGGGCGGTCGCCGACCTGAACCGCTACCCGGACTTCCGCCCGGAGCGGTTCGCCGGGATCATCGCCGACTGGCAGGGCGTCCCGGCCGCGCAGGTCGTGGTCGGCCACGGCTCGGCCGGCGTCGCACTGGACCTCTTCCACTCCGTCGTCCGCCCCGGCGACAACGTGGTGCACTCGGACCCCTGCTTCGACGCGTATCCGCTGTTCTGCCGGATCGCCGGGGCCGAGGCCCGGTCCGTCCCGCTCGGCCCGGACGCCCGGCACGACCTGGCCGCGATCGCCGGGCAGGTGGACGAGCGCACCCGGATCATCGTGCTGTGCAACCCGCACAACCCGACCGGCACGGTCTACTCCTGGGCCGAACTGACCGCGTTCTTCCGCCGGGTGCCGGCCACCGCGCTGATCCTGCTGGACGAGGCGTACGTGGACTTCGCCGAAGGCTGGGCGGCCCCGGACGTCCCGGCCCGGATCGCCGAGTGGCCCAACCTGGTGGTGCTGCGCACCCTGTCCAAGTCGCACGGCCTGGCCGCGCTGCGGATCGGCTACGCCGTCGCGGAGGAGTCCGTGGCCCGGCGGGTGCGGGACGTCCAGGTGCCGTACGCGGTGAACCGGCTCCAGGAGGCGGGCCTGCTGGCCGCCGTCGCCGCCCAGGACGAGGTGGACCGGCGGATCGCCGAGATCGCGGGCGAGCGCGAGCGGCTGCGGGACGACCTCCTCGCCCTGGGCCGGCCGGTGCCGCCGAGCCTGACCAACTTCCTCTGGGTGACGGCGCCTTCGCCCGAGGAGCAGCTCCCGGTCCGGGCGGAGCTGGAGCGGCTCGGGGTGGCCGTCCGCTTCTACCCGGGCCAGGGCATCCGGATCGCCGTCGGCGAGAAGGACGCCAACGACGCCGTGCTCGAAGCCTTCCGGGCCGTCACCGCACCGCCCCGCTAGTCCCCGGAACCCCCATCACCACGCAGCAGTCAAGGACAGGACAGGACATGCACCCACTTCTGGCGCGGCCGGAGTTCCGGCTCTACATCGCGGGACAGACGCTGTCCGTCCTCGGGGACAGCGCCCTCTTCATCGCCCTCGGCATCTGGGCCAAGGTCCTGACGGGGAGCAGTTCGGCGGCCGGCCTGGTGATGTTCTGCTACGCCGTCCCGATGCTGCTGCTGCCGCTCGGCGGCCTGGTCGCCGACCGGGTCCGCCGACGGCCGCTGCTGGTCACGGTCAACCTCGGCCTGGCGGTGGCGGTTTCACCGCTGCTGCTGGTCGACGGCCGGGGCCACCTGTGGATCATCTACGGCACCGCGGTGCTCTACGGGCTGGCCGGGGCCGTCCTCACCCCGGCCCAGAGCGCCATGCTGCGCACCATCCTGACGGAGCGCCAGGACTTCGGCGCGGCCGTCGGGTTCACCCAGACCATGCGCGCGGGCACCACCCTGGTCGCGCCGCTGGTGGGCTCCGGCCTGTACGGGTGGCTCGGCGGCCGGGCCGTCGCCCTGGTCGACATCGGCATCCTGCTCCTGGCGGCGCTGGCGTTCCTGGCGCTGCGGGTGCCCGAGACCAAGCCGGAGCCCTCCGGTCGGCACTGGCGCACCGAGGTGCTGGCGGGCTTCCAGCACCTGCGCGGCACCGCCTCGCTGCTGCCGCTGCTGATCGCCACCACCGCCACCGCGACCGTGCTCAGCTTCCTCCAGCCGGTTCTGTTCTCGCTCATCCAGCACGGGCTGCACCGCTCACCGCAGTTCCTCGGCGTGCTGGAGACGGTGGAGGCGGTCGGGGCGCTGGGCGGCTCGGTGCTGGGCGGCATCCTGATCGGCAAGCTCGGGCCGCGCAAGACCGTCATGCTCGGCTCGGCCACCTTCGGTGTCGGCGCCGTACTGCTGCTGGTGCCCTCGGTCTGGGCCGTGTCGGCGGGCCTGCTGATCGCCGGGGCCGGCATGCCGGCCGGCGTGGTCGGCCTGGCCACCGCCGCCCAGTCGCTCACCCCGCCGCAGCTGATGGGCCGCACCCAGGCGGCCGTCAACCTCTCGCTCACCGCCCCGCAGGCGATCGCCATCGGCGTCGGCGCCGGCCTGGTGGCCGCGCTGGACTTCCGGACGGTGCTCGCCGCGATGGTGGTCGGCGCGCTGCTGTCCGGCCTCTACCTGCTCGGCAAGCCCGACGCCGTGCTCGACGACGAGAACGAGGACGGCGAGGAGGAGCCCGCCGGGGAACTCACCGCGGAGCGAGCCGGGGAGCCGGCCCAGGACACCGAGGACACCGAGCCGGTCGAGCCCGCCGCGGTGCCCGCCGAGCCCGCCCCACGCCTCCAGTCCACCTGACCGACCGGCACCACCCCGCATCACGTACCGCTCACCACGTACCGAGCACCACGCCACCGGCCCGCCCCGGCGGCGGCCCTGCCGCACCGCACCGCCGCCGGGGCGGGCCTCCGCGCACTCCTCACGAGAGAGCCCCTCAGATGCCCGACCGTTCCTCTCCCGACACCGCGACCGCCGCGACCACCACCAGCGCGGACATCACCGACACCACCGACGCCCCGCTCCCACTCACCCTCGACCACGTCGAGTTCTTCGTCACCGACCTCGCCGCCGACGTCGCCCGGCTGACCACCGAGTACGGCTTCGACCTGCTCGTCCCGCCCACCGAGCGCGGCGAGAGCGCCGAGCGCTGCGTCTCCGCCCTGCTCGGCCAGGCCGCGATCCGGCTGCTGCTCACCCAGCCGCTGGCCGCCGGCCACCCCGGCACCGGCTACCTGGCCCGGCACCAGGACGGCGTGGCCGCGCTGGCCCTGCGGGTGCCGGACGCCACCGCCGCCTACCGGACGCTGACCGGCCGGGGCGCCGACGGACTGCGCCCGCCGCAGGCCGCGGACGGCTGCGTCACCGCCGTGGTCGGCGCCTTCGGCGACGTGGTGCACACCCTGATCGAGCGGGGCCCGGACACCCCCGCCGACCGGATACCCGGTCTGCCCGACGCCGCTCCGGTGAGCGATGACGGCGCGGTGGGCCTGCGCTCCGTCGACCACTTCGCCGTCTGCGTCCCCTCCGGCCGACTGCTCGACACCGTCCGGCACTACTGCGACGTCTTCGGCTTCCGGATGGTCTTCGAGGAGCGGATCGAGGTCGGCGCGCTCGGCATGGACTCGATGGTCGTGCAGAGCCCCGACCACAGCGTCACCCTCACCCTGATCGAGCCGCTCACCCCGGACGCCGGCGGCCAGATCGCCTCCTTCCTGGCCGACCACGACGGCGCCGGGGTGCAGCACGTGGCCTTCTCCTCCGAGGACGCCGTCCGCTCCGTCGCCACCATGGCCGCCCGCGGCGTGCCCTTCCTGCGCACCCCCGGCGCCTACTTCGACGCCCTGCCCGCCCGGCTCACCCCGCTGCGGCACTCCTTCGACGAGCTGCGCGACCTGAACCTGCTGGTCGACCAGGACCACGACGGCCAGCTGTTCCAGATCTTCACCCGCTCCCAGCACCCGCGCGGCACCTTCTTCTTCGAGGTGATCGAGCGCATCCGGGCCCGCAACTTCGGCAGCAACAACATCCGCGCCCTCTACGAGGCGGTCGAACTCCAGCGCAGCGCCAGCGAAGTGGCCGGATGAGCACCCAGCTCCTGACGAGTCGTCAACTCCCGCTCTGCGTCGCCGACTACGCCGATCTCGCCCGGGCCGCCCTGGCCCCCGAGGTGTGGGACTGGCTGGCCGGCGGCGCCGAGCGGGAGCACACCCTGGCCGCCAACCGGGCGGCCTTCGACCGGCTGGGCGTGGTTCCCCGGGTGCTGGCCGACGTCTCCGCCTGCGACACCGCAACCACCCTGGTGCGCAGCCGGGCGGCGCTGCCGGTCGCGCTGGCGCCGATCGCCTACCACCGCCTGTTCCACCCCGAGGGCGAACTCGCCTCGGCCCGGGCGGCCGCCGCGGCGGGGGTGCCGTTCACCGTCGGCACGCTCAGCAGCGTCGGCTTCGAGGAGCTGGCCGCGACCGGGGCCACCCTCTGGTTCCAGCTGTACTGGCTGCGCGACCGGGCGCGGCTGCTCGACCTGGTCGCGGCGGCCGAGGCGGCGGGCAGCGAGTGCCTGGTGGTCACCGCCGACGTGCCGTACATGGGACGCCGGCTGCGCGACGCCCGCAACGCCTTCGCCCTGCCCGGCGACGTCCGCGCCGCCCTGTTGGAGGGCGGCGCGGCGGGCCGGGCGCACCGGGCCACCGCCGACGCGTCGGCGGTGGCCGCGCACACCGCCGAACTGCTCTCCCCCGCCGTCACCTGGGCGGACGTCGACTGGCTGCGCCGGCAGACCGACCTGCCGCTGGTGGTCAAGGGGGTGCTCGACCCGGCCGATGCCCTGCGGGCCGCCGAGCTGGGCGCCGCCGCCGTGGTGGTCTCCAACCACGGCGGCCGCCAGCTCGACCGGGCGGTGCCCTCGCTGACGGCGCTGCCCGCCGTCGCCGACGCGCTGGCCGGCCGGGACTGCCAGGTGCTGCTGGACAGCGGGGTGCGCGGCGGCGCGGACGTGCTCACCGCACTGGCCCTCGGGGCGTCCGGGGTGCTGCTCGGACGCCCGGCGATCTGGGGCCTGGCGGCCGGCGGCGAACCGGGCTGCACCCGGGTGCTGGAGCTGCTGGCCGCCGAACTGCGGCACGCGCTCGGCCTGGCCGGCTGCGCCGACCTCGCCACCGCCGCCACCCTGCGCACCACCCCCCTGCCCTGCCCCGCCTGGAGTGCCCCGTGACCGTTGTCGCCCCGCCGCACGAGCTGCGGCTGACCGATCTCCACCCCTCCCTCGCCGACCCGGCGATGACCTCGATGAACCTGCTCAACGAGATCTCCATCCGCTACCCGGAGGCGGTCTCCTTCGCGGCCGGCCGCCCGGCCGAGCAGTTCTTCGAGCTGGACGCCGTCCACCGCCACCTGGACCGTTACGTCGAGCACCTGCGCACCGAGCGCGGGCTGTCCGAGGAGGCGGCCCGCCGCCAGGTGCTCCAGTACGGGCGCACCAAGGGGATCATCCACGAGCTGATCGCCGCCCACCTCGCGGTGGACGAGGGCATCGAGGTGCCCGCCGAGTCGATCGTGGTGACGGTCGGCTGCCAGGAAGCGATGTTCCTGGTGCTGCGGGCGCTGCGCCGCGGCCCCGAGGACGTGGTGCTGGCCGTGGCCCCCACCTACGTCGGGCTGACCGGCGCGGCCCTGCTGGCGGACCTTCCGGTCCGGCCGGTGGCCGACGGGCCGGACGGGCTGGACCTCGCCGAACTGCGGCGGGAGCTGGCCGTCGCCCGGGCCGAGGGGCTGCGCCCCCGGGCGCTCTACCTGGTGCCGGACGTGGCCAACCCGAGCGGCGCCAGCCTGCCGTCGGCGCTGCGCCGGGAGCTGCTGGCGCTGGCGGCCGAGGAGGACTTCCTGATCTTGGAGGACAACCCGTACTGCGTCTTCGCGGGCGAGGAGCGGCTGCCCTCGCTCAAGGCGCTGGACACCGGGCGGCGGGTGGTCCACCTCGGCTCCTTCGCCAAGACGGCCCTGCCGGGCGCCCGGGTCGGCTACGTGGTGGCGGACCAGCCGGTGGCGGACGGCGCGGGCGGCACCGTCCTGCTCGCCGACCTGCTCGGCATGGTCAAGAGCATGACCACGGTGAACACCTCGCCGATCGCCCAGGCCGTGGTCGGCGGGGCGCTGCTGGAGCACGGCCTCAGCCTGCGGGCCGCCAACACCGAGGTCGCCGCGCTCTACCGGCGCAACCTCGCCCTGGTGCTGGACGGCCTGGCCCGGCGCTTCCCGCCCGGCGGCGGGGTGAGCTGGAACGAGCCGCGCGGCGGGTTCTTCCTGGTGCTCACGGTGCCCTGCGTGGTGGACGACGCGCTGCTGGAGCTGTCCGCCTCGCGGTACGGGGTGATCTGGACCCCGATGTGCCACTTCTACCCGGGTGCGGGCGGGGAGCGGCAGCTGCGGCTGTCGGTCAGCCAGGTCGGCCCGGCGACCCTGGACCGTGGGCTGGACGGCCTGGCCGCCCTGATCGCCGCCCACTCCTGAGCCCGCCCGCGAGGGGACGGGGGAGGGGGTGGCCCGTGCCACCCCCTCCCCCTCGGCCGCTACGGGATGGCCACCGCCGCGCCGGAGACCCGCACCCGGGTGTCCTCCGCGCGCAGTTCGACCCGCAGCACGCCCGGACGGCCGAGGTCCTCACCCTGGTGCAGCGTCAGCACCGCCGGGGCGGTCACCGCGCCCAGCTCGCGCAGGTACGCGCCGAAGGCGGCCGCGGCCGCGCCGGTGGCCGGGTCCTCCACCACGCCGCCGACCGGGAACGGGTCGCGGACGTGGAAGACGTCGGCGGCCTCGCGCCAGACCAGCTGCAGGGTGACCAGGTCGCGGGCGGTCATGAAGGCGGCCAGCCCGTCGAAGTCGTAGTCCAGCCGGGCCAGCCGCGAGCGGGTGCCGGCCGCCAGGACCAGGTGCCGGGCACCGGCGTAGCCGATCCGCGGCGGCAGCGCCGGGTCCAGGTCGGCGGCCGACCAGCCGAGCAGCGCGAGCGCCTCCTCGACGTCCGCGGCCGGCACCTCCTCGACCTTCGGCTCCACGCTGGTCAGCGTGGCCCGCAGGCCGTCCGCGTCGCGCTCCACCTCGACCGGGACGTCCCCGGCGGCGGTGCCGAACACGTACTGCCCGGGGCCGGTCCGCCCGGCCACCGCGACGGCGGCGGCCACCGTCGCGTGCCCGCAGAACGGCACCTCGACGAGCGGACTGAAGTACCGCACCCGGTAGGACCCTTGGTAGCCGCCGGGGGTCAGGAAGGCGGTCTCGGAGTAGCCGAGCTCGGCGGCGATCGCGAGCATCCGCTCGTCGGTCAGTCCGGTGGCGTCCAGCACCACGCCCGCCGGGTTGCCGCCCTCGGGCCGGGTCGAGAAGGCCGTGTAGCGGAGGATCTCAGGAGCATCGTCGGTCATGACCGGACGAACGCGCGCCGGGTGATCACTGTTCCCGGCGCGACCGGGGCGGACCGAACGACCGGGGACTGTTCCCCGGGCGACCGCTCACCGCAGCACCGCCTCCAGGAAGTCCGAGCCGAGCCGGGCGCTGCCGGACAGGTCCAGCTGGTAGAGCATGTACCGGCCGCGCCGCTCGGTGATCAGCAGCCCGGCCTTGCGCAGCACCGCCAGGTGCCGGGACACCTCGGGCGCGCTCAACTGCCAGGCCGCGGCGAGTTCCCCGGTGGTGTGCGGGCCGCGGGCGATGGTGCGGGCCAGCCGCAGCCGGATCGGGTGGGCGAGCGCCTCCAGCCGCTGCTGGACGAGCGCGAGCGAGACCGGCTCGGGCAGCCCCGCCTCGGCCACCGGGTACTGCAGCACCGGCCGCCAGCCGTGGGCGTGCACCACCAGCAGGTGCGGGCGGCCGAAGACGGTGGGGATGAAGGTCACGCCCCCGCCCTCGGTGCCGCTGGTGGTGCTGTCCTGCAGCTTGTCGATGACGATCCGTCGCCGCCCGCCGCCCTCCTCCAGGACCACGGCGGGCGAGAGCGCGGCGACCGCCTCGGCCAGGCCGTACCGGGCGTGCAGGTCCGCCTTGCGGCGGGCGTCCGCCGCCAGGCCGGGCAGCACCCGCTGCCAGGCGTCGGCGAAGAACGCGGCGTGGCAGTCCTCCAGCATCCGGCGCACGAGCGCCCGGACCTCGGGCGGATCGGCGAGCAGCCGGTCGGCGAAGGCGGCCTGCCGGGGCCCGCGGGCGAGGGCGAGGTCGCGGGCCCGCTCGTTGGCGGCGGCGTCGGTGAGGGGGGAGCCCAGTCGGCGGGAGAACCGGGAGGAGCCGCAGGTGGTGATCAGGGCGCCGCGGACGTACAGCTCGTCGTCGATCCGGTCGACGGCGTCGAGTTCCTCGGCGAGGGTGGCGCCGGGCAGGCCGGGCACCAGGAAGTCGGCGCGGGAAGAGCGCCAGAGGAAGTCCGCCTCCAGCAGCCGTTCGGCGAGTTCCGGCGGGATCGCGGCGGTGGTACTGGCCGCCCAGCCGTGCAGCTCCGGGTGGTGTGCGGGCTCGGCGAGCACGTGCAGCATGGCGTTCAGCTCGGCGAGCGGGGACGGGGTGAAGAGCAGCCGTTCCTCGGGCAGTCCGGTGATGTCGATGGTCACACTCATGCGCGTCCCCTGCTGGTTCCCTCGCTCGGCTCACTCACGCCGGTGATCCTGCCACCCCTGCGCACCCCGCCCGGCGTCGATTGACGCCGATCGTCAATCCACGTGCCACCGACCCCCACCTGGGCGGACGGTACCGGCCATGAGCCTGATCCAGGAGAAGTCGGTCCACGACCACGCCGCCGCCCGCACCGGTGAGCCGCCCGCGCCACCGTTCGGCACCGGCCGCGGCGGGCCGTCCGCGCTGCTGAGCCTGCTGACCGCGGCCGGCGGTCCCCGGTACGCGACGGCGCTCGCCGTGGACGCGGTGGGCGGCGGCATGCTGCGCCCGTTCCTGCTGCTGTACGGCATCAGGGTGCTGCACCTGCACGCCGGGTCGGTCGGACTGGCCCTGTCGGCCGGGATGGTCGCCGGGCTGGTGCTGGTGCCGCTGACCGGCCGTTGGATCGACAGCGGCGCCCGCACCCTGCCGGCCGCCGTCGCCCTGGTGCTGCGGGCGGCGGGAGCGCTGGTCCTGCTCACCGCCGACGGGCTGCCGCTGTTCACCGCGGCGGCGGTGCTGTTCGGCATCGGCAGCCAGTCCTGGCCGACCACCCACGGCGCCGTGGTGAGCACCCTGACCGAGGGCCGGCTGCGGGACGCCGCGCTGGCCGCCGGGCGGTCGCTGCGCAACGCGGGCCTGGGCACCGGCGCACTGCTGGCGACGGTGGTGGTGGCCGGCGGCACCGGCGCGATCCGGGTGCTGGCCGGGGTGACCGGCGCGGCCTGCCTGTTGGCCGCCGCGCTGGTGGGCTCGCTGCGGGTGCGGGCGCCGCAGCGGCCGGCCGCCCAGGCGCAGCGGACCGTGGCCGGCGGCGAGCCGCTGCGGCGGATCACCCTGCTGAGCGTGGCCAACCTGCCGTACGCGTTCTGCTCCGACGTGCTGGAGGTGGCGCTGCCGGCGCTGCTGGTGCTGCAGCTGCACGCCTCCGCGGCCTGGTCCTCGGGTGTGTTCGTGGGCAACACCGTGCTGGTGATCGCGCTGCAGCTGGCGCTGGTGCTGCGGTTGGCGAAGCGCTCCCGGCGGTCGGTGCTGGCGGTCGCGGGGGCGGCGCTGAGCGTGTCGTACCTGGGCTTCTGGGCGGCCGGTTCGCTGGGCGGCACCGCGGGGGCGGTGGGCATCGTGCTGGTGTCCGTGCCGTACACGCTGGGCGAGATCCTCTACACCGGCTCCGGTACGGCCCTGGTGGCGGCCTCGGCCCCGCCGCACCTGCTGGGCCGGGCGCTGGCCCGCTGGGAGCTGTCGATGGGCGTCGGCCGGGCGGCGGCGCCCGCGGTGCTGACGGCGCTGCTGGCGGCCGGGCCGGGGCTGCTGTGGGGGGCGCTCGCGGTGACCACGGCGGCCGGGGCGCTGGCGGTGCTACGGCTGGGCCCGGCGGACAGGGCCTGACTCGCCGAGCGGTGGTGGGATGATCATCCGCATGGCCCTGACCCCCTTCCAGCAGCAGCTCCGCGAACAGCTCCTGGCCGCCGAGGTGACTCCCCCGCCGGAGCCGTGGCGACAGGTCGGCCGGGGGATCGTCCCGGTCGGCGGACTGCTCGGCATCGGCTTCGCCGTCCATCCCGGCACCGGCCACGACCTGGTGCTGACCGTCTCCAGCAGCGGGCACGGCCTGTTCGACGCGGTCACCGGCGAGAAGCTGGAGCGCGAGTACGACCCGGAGGAGGACCCGGACGGCCGCGACCTCTCCTGCCCCGGCATCGGCCCGGTCGCCGACCTCCGGATCCCGGTGGCCGGCCTGTGGGGCGGCGGCCTGCACACCGGGACGGACGACGGTTGGACGGCCGACGTCGTGGCGCCCGAGTGGCCGAACCACCGGGTGCTGCTCGTCGGCGGTACCGAGCCCGCCCGCGGCGGACGGCACGGCGAGACCTGGTGGCACGTCTTCCACTCCTCCTGGTCGACCTTCCGCGCCGCCGGCTTCTCCCCCACCGGCCGCACCCTCGCCGTGGCCACCAGCAGCGACCTCACCCTCTGGAGCCGGCCCTGACCCGACCGACCCGACTGACTCGCCTGTCCACGCCGGTGGCCGGAGGCGCCGTCCTCGGCTCCTCCGGCCACGTCATCGGGTCAGGCGCTCACGCCCGTCGGCGGCCCGTCAGGCGCGGCCCGCGGACCGGCCGGGCACCGGCGTGCGGTCGGCCTGGGTACCCCACTCGTGGGACGGCGGGTCGCAGGGCTCCGGCGGGCAGGGCTCCGGCGGGCACGGCTCCGGGTGGCCCTTCCGGCTGTCCTGGACCGTGATCTCCACGCACGGGCAGTCCTTGGTCAGCTCGACGGTGCTCACCGCGTCCTGCGGCAGCTGGTAGCCGGGGGGCGCGAGGACCTCCTGCCAGTAGTAGGTGCCCAGCGGCAGGTTGTCCGCCGAGCAGACGCCGTCAGCGCCGGTGACGCACGGCGCACCGATCTTGGTGTCCGGGTTCGCGCCGGTCGTCTGGAGTCCGGGCACCCCGTTGGTCTCCCGCCACAGCTGGAAGACCGCCCCGACCAGCGGGCGGCCGGTCTCGGCGTCCACCTTGGTGACGGTCGTGGAGCCGGTCTGCCCGGCCGTCTTCTTGTCCTGCACCGTGACCGGCACGTTCCGCCCGTCGGTGTCCAGCACCACCGTCGCCACCGGCTGCTGCGGCAGGTCGTACCCGGGCGGGGCCGCCGTCTCCTGCCAGTAGTACGTCCCCAGCGCGAGGTTGCCGACGGAGCAGACGCCCGTTTCGGAGGTGGTGCAGGGCGAACCGACCGCGGTGTCCGGGTCGGCGCCGGTGGTCTGGAGACCCGGTACGCCGTTGGTCTCGTGCCAGAGCTGGAACACGGCCCCGGCCAGCGGGCGGCCCGTGTCGGCGTCCGCCTTGGTCACCGTGGTGGAGCCGGTCGGCGCGAGCGACTTCGAGTCCTGCACCGTGACCGGCACGTTCCGCCCGTCGGTGTCCAGCACCACCGTCGCCACCGGCTGCTGCGGCAGGTCGTACCCGGGCGGGGCCGCCGTCTCCTGCCAGTAGTACGTCCCCAGCGGCAGGCCGTCGGCCGAGCAGACGCCCGAGGCGGGCGTGGTGCAGGGCGAACCGACCGCCGTGTCCGGGTTCGCACCCGTGCCCTGCAGCCCGGCGACGCCATTGGTCTCCCGCCACAGCTGGAACACCGCACCCGCCAACGGCTGCCCACTCGCGGAGTCGACCTTGGTGACCGCGGTGGAGCCGGTCGGCGCGACGGTCTGGGTGTCCTGGACGGTCACCGCGACGTTCTGCCCGCCGGTGTCCAGCACCACAGTGGTCACGTTCAGGTCGGGCAGCTCATAGCCGTTGGGCGCGGAGACCTCCTGCCAGTAGTACGTCCCCAGCGGCAGGCCGTCGGCCGAGCAGACGCCCGAGGCGGGCGTGGTGCAGGGCGAACCGACCGCCGTGTCCGGGTTCGCACCCGTGGTCTGCAGCCCGGCGACGCCATTGGTCTCCCGCCACAGCTGGAACACCGCACCCGCCAACGGCTGCCCACTCGCGGAGTCGGCCTTGGTGACGGTCGTTCCGGCGGTGGGAGCCGCCGTCGCGGTGTCGGCGACGGTGACCGCGGCGTTCTGCCCGTTGGTGTTCAGCACCACCTCGGTCACGTTGAGCCCCGGCAGGTCGTGTCCGGGCGGGGCCGCCGTCTCCTGCCAGTAGTACGTCCCCAGCGGGAGGTCACCCACCGAGCAGACCCCGTCCGCCCCGGTGGTGCAGGGGGCACCGACCTTGGTGTCCGGGTCGGCGCCCGTGGTCTGCAGCCCGGCGACGCCATTGGTCTCCCGCCACAGCTGGAAGACCGCACCCGCCAACGGCTGCGAGCTCGCCGAGTCGACCTTGGTCACGCTGGTCGACGCGGTCTCGACCACCGGGGACTTGGTGTCGGCGACGGTCACCGGGACGCTCTGCCCGTCGGTGTTCAGCACCACCGTCGTCACCGGCTGCTGCGGCAGGTCGTACCCGGGCGGGGCCGCCGTCTCCTGCCAGTAGTACGTCCCCAGCGGGAGGTCACCCACCGAGCAGACCCCGTCCGCCCCGGTGGTGCAGGGGGCACCGACCTTGGTGTCCGGGTCGGCGCCCGTGGTCTGCAGCCCGGCGACGCCGTTGGTCTCCCGCCACAGCTGGAAGACCGCACCCGCCAACGGCTGCGAGCTCGCCGCGTCGACCTTGGTCACGCTGGTCGACGCGGTCGGGGCCGGCGGGTTGCCGCAGTCGGGGAGGTCGCCGTTGAAGGGGTAGGCGTGGAACTCGGTGCCGGTCATGCCGGAACCGGAGTTGTGCAGCAGCGAACCGGTGGTGAAGAACCGTCCGTTCAGGCCGGGCAGGTTCATCGTGCTGGTGCTGGCCGGGTTGCCGACCAGCACGCTGCCCTGGAACTGCCCGGAGCCGGTGAGGGTCACGGTCGTCGCGGTCGGGAAGTTCCACAGCAGGCGCGAACGCAGCTGGTTCCACTGGTCGTTGTCGTCGAGGCTGCCGCTGTAGGTGTTGATGGTGCGGGCGCCGCCGACCAGGTTGACCAGCACCGTCGCGTTCGCGGGGATGCCGGCGAACGCCACGCCCTGGGTGCCGCCGTCGTTGCCGACGAGGTCGAAGTCGACGTTGAAGACCTGCAGCGCGGAGCTGCCGTCGCCGGTGAACAGGGTCTGGAAGCCCTGGTTGACGGCCCTCCCGGTGGCCGGGCGCGGCGTGCCGACCCCGGCGTAGCACTCGCTCGCCGTCTGGAGCTGACCGCGCAGCGGCGTGTAGGCCGCCACCGCCTGGGCGTCCTGGACCTTCGTCCCGATGATGGTGCCGGTGGCGGTGCCCGCGTAGCGGACCACGCCGCCGTCCGCCAGCAGCCGCTGACCCGGGGCGACGGCGACGGTGCCGCCGACGGTGAGGAAGTCCGCGCCGTCCGGCGGGGGCACCCGCGAGCCGACGCCGACGATGCCCACGTTGTAGACGGAGCTGACGCCAGCCGCCTTGTTCTGGGAGAAGTTGCCGAGGGTCACCACGTGTCCCTCGGCCTCGGCGGCCGAGCCGCCCACGTTGAAGTCGCCGCCGACGAAGATGTTCACCCCGGCGTCACGGCCCGCGAAGGGGCCGTTGTTGACCGGGGGGAACGTCGCCGGACAGTCCGCGCCCAAGCAGGGCCCGAGACCTCCCGGCAGACCGGCTGCCGAGGCCGGCGTCGCGGCGACGAGTGACATGGCGAACGGGACGAGCGTCAGGGCGACGGCCGAACTCATCGCCTTGCCTAGTCGGCGTCTCCAGGTGACGGCTGCTGCCGTCGCTCCGTGGCTGGGCTTCACCTCGGTCCTCTCATGACGTGAACACGATGGGGCCCTGGAAGTCTTGTGGCACGGGCCCCGGGTGTCCGCGACGCGCACGGGGTGTCGCCTCGACGCCGGGCGTACTACACCCGATCGGCAGCACCCGGCGGGCGCTCCGGCCCTCCGGATGCGGGCGCCGGACCAAACACGGATGCTGGCGACGAGGCGTGCCCGGCCCCGAGGAAGGACTTTGCATGAGTGAACGTCGAGAGGTGCGTGTTGCGCGAAGCGCTCGCCGACCGAAGCGAGGTGGGCACATGAGTGAACGAAGTGAGCGAATCATCGGGAGGTCCGTGTTGCGCGAAGCGCTCGCCGACCGAAGCGAGGTGGGCACATGAGTGAACGAAGTGAGCGAATCATCGGGAGGTGCGTGTTGCGCGAAGCGCTCGCCGAGCGGAGCGAGGTGGGCGCATGAGTGCCCTCGACTTCGAGATCATCGACGCCCCCGACAGCTCGCTCAACAAGACCGCCGTCCTGGTCACCGGCCCGAACGACGCCATGCTGGTGGACGCCGGGTTCACCCGCTCCGACGGGCGCCGACTGGTCGAGCGGGTCCGGGCCACCGGCAAGCGGCTGACCACCGTGTTCGTCAGCCACGGCGACCCGGACTTCTACTTCGGCGCCCAGGAGGTGCAGGACGCCTTCCCCCGGGCGCGGTTCCTGGCCACCGCCCCCACCGTCGAGCACATCCAGGAGACCTTCGAGTCCAAGCTGCGCGCCTGGTCGCACCTGGGCCCCGAACTGCCCACCCGGCTGGTCCGGCCCGAGGTGCTGCCCGGCGACGAGATCGTCTTCGAGGGCCACCGCTTCGAACTGCGCGGCGCCGACTTCCACCTGCCCGACCGCCACTACCTGTGGCAGCACCACCACCGCGCGGTACTCGGCGGGGTACTGCTCTTCGAGGGCCTCCACGTGTGGACGGCCGACACCCCGACGGCCGCCCAACGGGCCGCCTGGATCGACCTGTTGGACGGCATGGAGGCGCTGCGCCCGACCTGGGTGGCGGCCGGTCACCGGGTCGCCGACGCGCCCACCGACCTCAACGCCATCGACCACACCCGCGCCTACCTGCGGGCCTTCGAGACCGAACTGGGTCGGACGGCCGACGCGGCCGCCGCCAAGGAGGCACTGGAACGGCGCTTCCCGGAGCTCGGGCTGCGGATCGCGGTCGACCTCGGCACCAAGGTCGCCAAGGGCGAGATGGCCTGGGGGTGAGCGCACGATGATCGAGATCCCCAGGGACGTCGCCGGCTTCGCCGAGTCCGCCGCCCCCGCCGACGTGGTGCGCCGCCAGTACCTGGCCTCCGCCCGGGGCGACCTGGCCGCGCTGCGCACCACCCTCGCCGACGACGTCGAGTGGACCGAGATGGCGGGCTTCCCGCTGGCCGGCACCTACCGCACCCCGAAGGGCGTCACCACCCACGTCATGGAGCGCCTCGCCGCCGAGTGGGAGGACTGGACGACCCACGACGACACCTACGTGGTGGACGGCGAGAACGTGGTGGTCCTGGCCCGCTACACGGCCGTCCACAAGGCCACCGGCAGACCGCTCGCGGTCCGGGTCGCCCATCACTTCGTGGTGCGCGGCGGTCGGATCGTCCGCTTCGAGCAGTTCACCGACACCGCGCTGATCAGGGACGCGATGACCGGGTGAACCGGATGAACCGGGCCGCCGCGCCGACCGCCCCGTTCACTCGAACGGGCGAGCATGGCGCGGCGCGCCCGGCGCGGCCTCGACACACCACCCGGACGGCGGCAGGCTGGCCCCGGTCCTCAACGGATCCTTCCACCAGTCATTCCACGGGGCTTCCCCACGGATCTTCCACGGAGTACGAGGAGTTGGGCATGGCGGGCAGCGAGCGGCCGATGGTGATCGTCGGGGCCTCCCTGGGCGGCGCCAAGGCGGCCGAGGCACTGCGCGGCGCCGGGTACCGGGGCGGCATCGTGCTGATCGGCGAGGAGCACGAGCGCCCGTACGAGCGCCCGCCACTGTCCAAGGGCTACCTGCTCGGCAAGGAGGGCCGGGAGAAGATCTACGTCCACCCGCCGCAGTGGTACGCCGAGCACGACGTCACCCTGCGGCTCGGCATGGCGGTGACCTCCGTCGACCCGGCCGCTCGCACCGTCACGCTCGCCGACGACGGCGAAGTCGCCTACGACAAGCTGCTGTTGACCACCGGCTCGGTGCCGCGCCGGCTGCCGGTGCCGGGCGCCGACCAGGCCGGCGTGCTCTACCTGCGCCGGGTCGAGGACAGCGACCGGATCAAGTCCGCACTGCGCCCCGGCGCCCGGATCGCGGTGATCGGCGCCGGCTGGATCGGCCTGGAGGTGGCGGCCGCGGCCCGTACCGCCGGCGCCGAGGTGACCGTCCTGGAGTCGCTGGAGCTGCCGCTGCTGCGGGTGCTCGGCCGGGAGGTCGCCCAGGTCTTCGCCGACCTGCACCGCGATCAGGGCGTGGACCTGCGCTTCGGGGTGGAGGTCGCCGAACTGACCGGCGCCGACGGCACGGTGAGCGGCGTACGGCTCGGCGACGGCACCGAGCTGGCCGCCGACGCCGTGGTGGTCGGCATCGGCATCTCCCCCGTCACCGCCCTGGCCGAGGCCGCCGGGCTGGAGGTCGACAACGGCATCAAGACCGACCAGCACCTGCGCACCTCCGACCCCCACGTCTACGCGGCCGGCGACGCCGCCAACGCCTACCACCCGCTGTTCGGCCGGCACATCCGGGTCGAACACTGGGCCAACGCCCTCAACCAGCCACAGACCGCCGCCCGCGCCATGTTCGGACAACCGGACGCCGTCTACGACCGGGTGCCGTACTTCTTCTCGGACCAGTACGACCTCGGCCTGGAGTACGTCGGCTACGTCGAACCCGGCGGCTACGACCGGGTCGTGTTCCGAGGGGACGTGAAGGCCAACGAGTTCATCGCGTTCTGGCTCAAGGACGGGCGGGTCCTCGCCGGTATGAACGTGAACATCTGGGACGTCACCGACCCGATCCGCGAACTGATCCTCTCCAAGCGCGTGGTGGACGCCGACCGCCTGACGAACCCGAACATCCCCCTCGGCGAGGTCTGAGACACGGCACGAGCCCTGGCCGACGAGCAGCCAACCGATCACCGCTGAGAGCCGCACACGAACGGGCCGGCTCAGCGGTCAGGGCTCCATCCGCCGGGCGCGCACGCCCTCGGCGAAGGGAGAAACGTGCCGTTCCCCAGGCCCGGCAAAGCATCCCCACCGATTCCTCGCCCGGCCGCCGGACTTCGGGGTCCGCCGAGTCGTAGCCGCACGGCTCGTCCGGCCGCTTGACCTCCGGGCGGAACACCGCTGCGGCCCTGCTGGGTCCTCGACCAGCTCCGCAAACGCACCGCCGGACTCGCACTCCGCCGAAGAAGCCGTCACGGCGCTCGCCTCCGCCATCGACCTGGCGGACGCCCACGTGGCAAGCCCGGCCGATCCCGTCACCGGTCGCGGCTCCGGACGGGCGGCGCGAGCCAGCCGGTACTGCTCGGCGTCATCCCTTCGTGCCCGGCCGAGGATCAGCAGGCAGTGCCCGCTCCGGTTACACCGTCGTCCAGCAGGTCTTCGGCCCCCGGCACCCCGGGCACCCCGAAGGGGCAGGCCGCCTCGGTCGGCGCGCAGATCGCCCACACCCCCGGCATCGCCGGCGTGATCCCCCCCAGAGCGCCGCCGACGGCTCCGGCTGGTCGATGATCCAGGCCGCACCCTCCATCGACCTACCCACGGGACCCGGCCCCCGCTCGGGCACGAACCGCCGGAAGGAAAGCCGGACGTATCGGTGGATCGCCCGGAGACGGCCGCCAGCCCGGACCGGTTGCAGGCTTCGCCGACTGAGCTACGATCCCGCCGTGAGTTCACTGAGTGCCCATCAGTTAGCCGTGAATTCCCTGGCGGGCCCCAAACCGCTCGACCTGGGGGATCCCGAGCTGGTCGGGCCGTACCGCCTGCTCGCCATGCTCGGCGCGGGCGGCATGGGCCGGGTCTATCTGGCGCGTTCCCCGTCGGGGCAGCCCGTCGCGGTCAAGGTGATCCGTGCGGAGTTCGCCGATGACCCGGAGTTCCGTCGGCGGTTCCGACGCGAGGTGGACACGGCGCGTGCGGTCGAGGGCGCTCGAACCGCCCGCGTGGTGGACGCCGATGCGGAGGCCGCACTGCCGTGGTTGGCCACCTCCTACGTGTGCGGCCCCTCGCTCGCAGCGGTGGTCGACCAGTTCGGGCCGCTGCCCGAGCACACCGTCCTGGCCCTGGGAGTGGGACTGGCCCAGGCACTGGTCGAGATCCACGGTGCCGGCCTGATCCACCGGGACTTGAAACCGTCCAACGTCCTGCTCGCCGCCGCTGGACCGCAGGTGATCGACTTCGGCATCGCCCGTGCCGTCGAGGGAAGCGACCTCACGGCCAGCGGCATCGTGATCGGCGCTCCCGCCTTCATGTCCCCCGAGCAGGCCGCGGCCCGTCCGCTCGGCCCTGCTTCGGACGTCTACTCGCTCGCCTCGGTGCTGGTGTTCGCGGCCACCGGCGCCGGCCCGCACGGCCACGGAGCCAACGGCGCCGGAATGCTCTACAAGGTCGTCCACGAGCCCGCCGACGTGACCGGGTTGTCGGGGCCGCTGGTCCGGATCGTGTCCGCGATGCTCGCCAAGGATCCGGCCGAACGCCCGGATCCACGCGAGATCGCCGACCGGCTTGTTCACGGCGGCGCGCCACCGCCGGACGGCACGTCACCGACCGTACGAACGACGTGGTTACCGGCCCCGCTCGCCGGCGAACTGGCCCGCCACGCCGAGGCCGTGGCGGCCTTGCACCAGCCGCTGCGCGAGCCGGCCGCGACCGCCGTGGACGGAGGTGGTGACGCGGCCCAACCGCCCACCGAGCAGGAGCCCGCACCTGGGCCTGCACCCGGACCCGAGCCCGCGAGCCGCGAGCAGCGGAGTCGGCCGTCCCGGCGGCTCTTCCTCGCCGGCGGCGCGTTGATCGCCACCGGCGGCGGCGCCCTGTGGGCCGTCCAGCGACACCAATCCACCAGCAGGGCCGGCGCCAAGGCGCCCCGCGGCCTCGTCCCGACGCCACGCTGGCACTACCCGGCGACGTACTCGCCCACGGGCCTGGTGTGCGCCCCCGCCACGAAGACTCTCGTCCTGCCCGTCGGTAGGGGCTTGGTCGCCCTGGACACCGACAGTGGCTCGGCGAGGTGGGCGGTCCCCGACTACCCGGTCTCCTACACCGTGATCAACGACTCCACGCTCTACCTCTCCGACGGGATCAGCGCCGACGGGTACGAGCTGTCGACCGGACAGCACGCCTGGACACTCGACACCGCCCCCGGCAACCCTGTCGCCATCAGCGGTGACGTGTTCTGCTTCACCACCGGCAACGCAGCCGTCACCATCCCGTCCAACCTGACCGGATGGTCCATCAGCCGCAAGAAGGCGGTCTGGAACCGCACCACCGACGCCGGGGTCATCACGACCGCAGGCGGCCTGGTCCTGCTGGCCGGGAACGGCGGAATGACAGCCGTCAACCGCCTCGACGGCACGGACAAATGGATCGGTAACTTCCCGCTGCCACGGTACCGGGACGCCTTCGCGACGGACGCGGACGGCTTCTACTGCACGATGGACGGACCGAGCAACCTCTACGCGGGAGAGCTCGACAACGGCGAACGCCGGTGGAGCGTCACCGCGCCGGACAAGAGCGACATCAGGGCCGTCACTTGCTCGGGGCGGCGGACGTAGAGCCAGAGCAGGGTGCCGATGGTGACGATGAAGTGCAGGGTCGCGTAGTACCACGGTACATCGGGCACCGATTAGCTCGGTAACCGCAGCATCTCGCGGTTACGAGCGGGCAGCCTGCGGACGCCACCGACGGTGCAGTTGCGCCGCCGCCCGCGGAAGAAGGGAGAGGGTCGCGCCCAGCAGGAGCGCGTACTGGAGCGGGAACTCGGTGGCGGCGAGGAACGTCAGCGCCGTCGCCGCCCGCTCGTGCGGCCCACGCAGCCAGGCCGCCCGGAGCTCGGGCAGGCGGGCGAGCGCGAGTTTCGCGCCGACGACCACCAGCAGGGCCCCGATCACCGGCAGCGGGATCAGGCCGACCGCGCGGCCGCAGGACGCGACCAGGACGGCCAGGGCGACTCCGGAGGCCGCGCCGGTCCAACGGGTCCGGGCCCCGGCGGCCACGGCCACCCCCGTGCGCGAGAGCGAGCCGCCGACCGGCATCGCCTGGAAGAACGCCCCCGCCATATTGGCCGCGGCCTGGGCGAGGACGTCCCGCGTACCGGCCGCCCCGTGCTCGCGGCCGCTCCGGTCGTGGCCGGCCTGGTCGCCGGAGATCCCGGCGGCCTGGGCGAGGGCCACCAGCGCCACCGCGAAGGCCCCCGGTGCCAGTTGGACCAGCACGCCCCAGACGGGCAGCGACAGGTGCGGGAGCCCGGAGGGGACGGCGCCGAGCGATGCGGCCAGCGGCACCGGCGCCGACCAGGCCCGCACTCCCGCGCTCCCCACGACCAGGGCGATCAGCACCGCGTGCGGCCTCGTCCGGTGGAGGCGGTGGGCCAGCAGCCACACCGCGACGGTCGCCGCCGCCGTCCAGGCCGCCGCCGACGACCACCCGCCCGGGTGCGCTGCCCACCCGGCGATCCGCAGCAGTTGATTGTGGTGCCCGGCGCGGTAGCCGGTGGCGTCCGCCAGCGCGCCCGCGACGATCTGCACGGCGATGCCGACCGCGAACGCCGCCATCGCCCCGCCGCACACCAGCCGCAGCGCCGACCCCAGTCGCAACAAGGCGAAGACGGCCATCGCGACACCGACCGACAACGCCAGTGCGGCCACGTTCGCCCCGTCGGAGGGATCCAGGCGCGCCTCGGTGAGCACTTCCTGCGAGGTCAGCGCGATCGCGCTGGTCAGCGTGGTCACCATCAGCACCGACCGGCACAACAGCGCGCCGACGACCGCGGGGACCACACCCGCGTACAGGCCCGCCGCCGGATCGAACCCGGCGATCGCCGCGTACGCCATGCCCTCGGGCACGCTGAACAACGCCACGATCACACCCGCGCGCACCTCCCCCGCCCACACCCCGGCCCGCCTCCGCCCCGGCCCCGGCCCCGGCCCGGGCCCGGGCCCGGCGCAGGCCTGGCCGGGCAGCAGACACACCCGCGGGTCGGACCGGTCCGTGCCGGCCTCGTTCACCTGGTCCACACGGTCCTCCCGGACGAGCGGGCACGGCGCACCCCACCCCCGACACGCCGCATACGTACAGTCACCTGAACGCCCAGGGTGCTCGCCCGCACCGCCCGAACGGCCGACACGACACCGCCATGTCCACCGTTCGGGTGCTCCTTCCCGACAAGCACCACCGGACGAGACCACGTGCCGTAGGGCACCGCCAACCCGCGTCCACGCACGGACGACCGCGGCCCGACCCCGACATGGTCAGGTTGGCACCATGACCAGCCCGACCGCCGACACCAGCACCCGCCCCGACCTCGAACAGCCCGGTCTCGACGCGCGCCTGCTCACCGACGCGTTCCGCCTCCGTGACCGGCCCGACCGGCGGCAGGTACTGCAAGGCCGGGTGCGGCATGCCGCGAGGGACATCGGCTGCGGTCGCGACCGTGCGTACCCGGACTCCGTCACCTCGGTGGAAGGGGTAGTCCGTGTAGCCGCCCTCCCCGCCGCCGTAGAACGTGGTCGGGTCGGCCGCGGCCCGAGGCAGGTTCTCCTGGTAGCGGCGGACCAGGTCCGGGTCGGCCAGGACGGGTGCGACGAAGGCGACCGGGTCGGCGTGCCCGGCGTTCACGGCCATCTGGGCTCGCGCGAGGTCGTCGCCGTTGTCGGCGATGTACGCGCCGACGAACCTGGTCCGCAGCGCGCGGTAGTCGACGACGGCGGTCTGCGTGGTCATGTCGCCCTCCAGGACGTGCGCGTACGCCAGGCCGCGTCCGCTCGGCCAGTTCGGCGGCGCGGCGGAACCGGCCGACGACTTCCGGCAGTTCGGCTGCTTCGAGCGCGCGGGGCGTCACGAGGTCCTGCGGGCCGGTGTAGGGACGGCCTGGCCGACGGGGGCGAGCGTGGAGGGGCCACGGCACCTGCCCGTCCATCAGGTCCGGGTGGGCGTCGGGCGGTGTCCGAGGGCGTGGTCGTGGTCCTGACGTTCGACAGAGTCGGGCGGGATCGGCTGGGCGGCGGCTGCGGCGGCTTCGTGTTCGGATCCCGGGCGACAGGCGATCGGTGGGCGGCCGGGGCGGGGAGGATCTCTGGCGGCCGTTCAACGCTGTCGGTGGTTGGCGCGTATACCCCGTACGACAATGCCGAGGGCCGAGGAGCGACATGGCTGGATGGTGCGGTTCGGACGCGGGCGGGAGTTGCGGTGGCTAGTGCACCGTGGCGGGCGCGCCGCCCCCCTGTGCCGGCGGCGCGCCGGGAGTCGGATTCCCTGTGCACGGAAGCCGATGTCCAGAGGGCCTATGACCAGTACGGCGGAGAGCTGTTCGGCTTCGTCTTCAGGGCGCTGGGCGACCGGCAGCTCGCCGAGGACGTGGTCCAGGAGGTCTTCGTCCGGGGCTGGCGGTCGTCCGGGGCGTTCGATCCGGGCAAGGGCAGCCTGCGCACATGGCTGTTCGCGATCGCGCGCAATGCCGTGGTGGACGCCCTGCGGCGGCGTGGAGGCCGGGAATCGGTGCCGCTGGAGGTCTGGGGCGTCGAGGGCGACGGCCCGGTCCCGCACGACCCCGTCGACCAACTGCTGGAGAGGATCCAGCTGGAGGAAGCGCTTGGGCGGCTGAGCCCGGAGCACCGGCAGGTCGTGGTGAGGGTCTACTTCGGCGGTCAGACCTGTGCCGAACTTGGCAAGGAACTCGGCATCCCGGCCGCGACGATGCGTAGCCGGTTGTATTACGGCGTGCGCGCCCTGCGGCTGGTACTGGAGGAGAACGGATGGCTGGCGCCATGAACCGCGACTGTCCCGCTGTCCGTCAAGAGCTGGCCGAGCGAATGCTGCTCGGCCAGCCGCTGGACGAGGCGGCTTCTCGGCATCTGGACTCCTGTCCGGAGTGCTCCCGCGAGGCGGCGGAAATCCGTGATGTGGTCCGCACCTTGAACCGCGCTGCTCCCGGCAGCGCCAAGCTCGGGCCGGGTGTCCACGGTGAGCCTCTCGCGCCGTTGCCCGGCCTCGGGCACCGGATCCGCGGTGACGTCGGCCGGGGCATCAGGGTGCGTGCGGTCAGGCGCCGCATCGCGGTGGGCGGCGCCGCCATGGTGCTGGCCGCAGCGGCGGTCCTCGTCCCGGCGGTGGCCGTCGACCACGCCCGGCCCCGGTCCGTCGCAGCGGTCTCGCTGTCTCGTGAAGGACAGATGGTCACCCAGCCGTGGGGGACCGAGGTGCCGGTGGCGCTGATCGGGCTGGACCCCGGGCACACCTACCGGTTGATGACCGAGGACTCGTCCGGCCGTCGCATGCCGGGCGGGAGCGTGCGCGCCGCGACGGACGCCACGTTGCACACCCGGATCATGACCGCGATGCCGCGCGAGGCCATCGCCGTTCTGCTCGTGGAGGACGAGAGCGGCCGCGTGACCGGCAGGGTGCAGGTGGCCCCGCCCCCCTCCGCCGCCGCCGCGAGCGTCTGACCGACCCGCAAGTACCGACCCGCAAGTACCGATGCGCAAGTCCTGCTCACCGGCTGCCGCAGCGCGCCAGTCGGACGAGCCGTCATGCCTGAAATCAGTCGATTCATGGAGAAGATGATGAAATCCGTGTTCCGTGCCGCCTTGTTGATGGCGGCTTCCCTGGGAGTGGGCGCCGCGGCATCGGCCTCCGGCGTGCAGGCGCATGCCGGAGCCCCGGCGCCGGCCCCCGCCGCGGTGTCGGTGCCGATCCCCGTCTCGGGAAACGACCGCGTCTACACGGCGGACCAGACCTCCAACACCGTGACGGTGATCGACCCTTCGACCAACACCGCGCTCGGCACCATCGCACTGGGCGACCAGCGGCTGGGCGGCACGCTCAGTCCGCAGTACCTCGGCGACGTCGGCGTGCACGGCCTGGCGGTGTCGCCCGACCACCACCGCCTCGCCGTGGTCAGCGTCACCACCGACACCGTCGACATCGTCGACACCGCCACCAACAAGGTGGTCAGCCGCACCGATGTCGGCCGCGCCTCCCACGAGGGCAGTTTCACCGCCGACGGCAGGCAGTTCTGGGTCGCCGACCGCGGGCGGGACACCGTCACCGTGGTGGACGCCGTGCACGGCGGGGTGGTCACCGATCTGCCCGTCGGCCAGGGACCGTCGAAGGTGGTGATGAGTCCTGACGGCAAGTGGGCGTACGTCAACCACATCAGCCTCCCCGAGGTCACGGTCGTCAACGTCGCCTCCCGCAAGGTGGTGGACCGCATCACGGGTCTCGGGGACGCCTTCTCCTCCGACGAGGCGATCTCCCCCGACGGAAGGGAACTGTGGGCCGCCCACAAGCGCGCCGGCAAGGTCAGCGTCATCGACCTGGTCCACCGCAGGGTGACGGGTGTGATCCCCACGGGCCCCGACACCAACCATCCGCAGTTCGTCGACAACGCCACCGGGTCGTACGCCTACCTGACCGTCGGCGGACTGGACCAGACCTGGGTCTACCGCCGCACCGGAGGCGTACCCGCCCTGGTCACCAAGATCGACAACCACGGCCACGCCCCGCACGGCATGTGGCCCAGTGGCGACGGCAAACGCCTGTACGTGGGCCTGGAGAAGTCCGACGAGGTGGATGTCATCGACACGGCCGCCAACACCGTGACCGACACGATCAAGATCGGTCAGGAGCCGCAGGCGGTCGTCTACGTCCCGAGGGCCGCGCCCGCCGGTGACGCGTCCAACCTCGGCCGCCAGGGGCTGAACCAGGGGGCCGGCGACGTCGCCACCGTCCTGCCCGACGGCACGGCCGGCGACGCGCTCGACCCGGTCAGGGGCCGGACCCTGGAGGCCACCGTCCGCCCGGTCAACGGCCTCGCCATGATCCAGCTCCAGGCGCGCAACCTGCAGCCCGGCACCACCTATCAGGCGTACTCGGACGAAGCCGGGGGCCGCCAGGACGCCATCGTCTCCTTCACCACCGATGCGAACGGCAACGCCCCCATGGTCCTGGCGTTCAGCGCCTTCGACGGGCGCAGCATCTCCATCGCGGTGAAGGGCGCCGCGCCCGCGCGAGGTGCGGCCGCCCCGCTGGACGGCATGCACGCGGGCAACGCCGTCAGCGCCGCCGACCTCGTCTACTGCGACTGCTGTTGACCACCCAGCGCGATCCCGAAGGAGTGCTCATGGCCCGTCGTACCGGACGGCATCGTGTGACCCTGGCCGCGGCCGCCGTCGGTGCGGCGGGAGCGGTGCTCCTCTCCGCCGGACCCGCCTCGGCCCACGTCCGGGTCTACGCCGACGGAGCCGTACCCGGTCAGCCCGTGACCCTGCGGTTCAGGGTCCCGAGCGAGAAGGCGGACGCGACGACCGTCCGCGTCGAGGTCTCCGTGCCGGCCGGCCTCGGTGTGACCGAGCTTCCCCCTGTGGCCGGGTGGGAGGAGCAGACCGTCGCCCAACCCGGGAACGGAAGCCGTCTGATCTGGACGGCGACGGCCGGGCACGCGATCCGACCCGACGAACACCAGCTCTTCGAGGTGCGCGTCGGACCCCTGCCCCACGCGGCCTCCTTGAGGTTCGAGACGGTGCAGACCTACTCCGACGGCTCGGTCGTGGACTGGGGCCAGGGGCAGGCAGGTAGCACCGAGGCGCCGTTCCCTGCGCCCGTTCTCCTCCTTGAACCCGCCGCCGGCTCCGCCGATGGGACCGCCTCCGGCTCCGCCGGTGGGACCGCCGCCAGCCCCACCGATGGGACCGCCTCCGGCTCCGCCGGTGGGACCGCCGCCAGCCCCACCGATGGGACCGCCTCCGCCATTCCCCGAGCGCCCGCCCGGGCCCTGGGCGCGCCGCCGCAGGGAACCGTTCCCAGCCGAACGCTCCTCGGCGCATCGGGAGTCCTGGTGGCCGCAGCCGTCCTCGCCGCAGTGAGGATGCGGGGCACGCGGCGAGGGAGGCGGGGTCTGTGAGCCGCCATCGGCCGGTGTGCACCTCGTGCACCTCGTCACCGTCGCATCGGCAGCGACGATCGGCACCGTGCTGAGCTGCGACCCGACGCCGCGGGCCCGCCCGCCTGGCCGTCGACCCGGCGGGGTCGACGGCCCGGCGGGCGGGCCGCCCTGGTGGGCAGGGCCTAAGCGGTTGGGGCGCCGGCGAGCTGGTGCCGGATTCTTGCTACCGTGCCGTGAAGGCTCCGACCTTGAAGTCGGTGCCGCAGACGCTGAAGACGCCGCCCGGCGAGCCGTTCGCCTTCATCACGTTCACCGTGG
>NZ_JBVJQR010000050.1:0-30989 GCF_055608425.1 Kitasatospora sp. NPDC036934
GCCCGCGAGGTCTACCGCGCCCTGACCAGCACACCCACCACACAAATCACTCAAACCGACCTCGCCCCTGCGGCTTGACAGCCATAGGAGCATCCGCCGCCACCACCCGATCGCCCACTCGCCACCCGCCCACGACGCCCCCGTACACCGCCCTCGCCCACTTCCTCCGGCCCGCCCCGCCGCCTGCGATCACGACCGGGTGCCCGCCGCCGCCCGGGTGCTCAGCGCGATGTACCAGCACGCGCGGGGCCGGGCCTCCAAGGTCGCCGGGCTCCTGGCACTGATCGAGGCGCTGCTGGCCGGTCCCGAGCTGGAGGCCCTCCGTCTGCCCTGGGCGCCCTGACCGTCCGCGGCCGGTGAGCCTGGCGGGAATCGTCACCTCCGTGTCCTTGCCGCCAACCGGGCCCGCGGCCAGGCTGGAGGGGTGACCAGCCCGCGCATCGTCTTCGCCGTCTTCCCGGACTTCCAGATCCTCGACCTGACCGGCCCCCATGAGGTGTTCACCCAGGCGGGGCGGCTGACCGGGGGCGTCGTCATCGACACCGTGGCCGCCACGCCCGGTCCGGTGCCGGCCAGCGGCGGTCTCGCCGTCTCCCCGACCCGGACGACCGACGAGTTCGACGCGGCCGACCACCCGGTGGACACCCTCATCGCCGTCGGCGGTGCGGGTGTCCACCGGGCCTGCGAGGACAGCCGGTTCGTCGACTGGTTCACCCGCACCGCCCGCCGCTCCCGGCGTACCGCCTCGGTGTGCAGCGGCGCCTTCCTGCTGGGCGCCGCCGGGCTGCTCGACGGGCGGCGCGCGGTCACCCACTGGTCGTGCTGCGCCCGGCTGGCCGAGCTCCACCCGCTGGCCACCGTCGACCCCGACCCGATCTTCGTCCGCGACGGCGAGCTGTGGACCTCGGCCGGGATCACCGCCGGTCTGGACCTCGCGCTCGCCATGGCCGAGGCCGACCACGGCCCGGAGGTCTCCCGCACGATCGCCCGCCACCTGGTGATGTTCGTCCAACGCCCGGGCGGCCAGGCGCAGTTCAGCGCCCAACTGTCCGCCCAGCGACCGGAACGGGCGCCGCTGCGCGAGATCCTCGCCTGGATCGCCGACCACCCCGACTCCGACCTCGGCGTGCCCGCCCTGGCCGCCCGTGCCGCGATGAGCGAACGGAACTTCACCCGGATCTTCCGGGCCGAGACCGGCCGTACCCCCGCCTCGTACGTCGAGAGCGTCCGGATCGAGGCCGCCCGGCGGCTGCTGGAGACGACGGCCGCCACCCTCGAATCCGTCGCCCACTCCTGCGGCTTCGGCACCGTCGAAACCCTGCACCGCGGCTTCAAGCGCACCCTGCACGTCACCCCCGGCGAGTACCGCCGGCGCTTCTCCGCCCACCCCGTCCACGCCTGAAAGGCCCGCCCATGCGCATCGTCATCCCGCTCTTCGACGGATTCACCGCACTCGACGCCGTCGGCCCGTACGAGGTTCTCCGGATGCTGCCGGAGGCCGAGGTCCTCTTCGCCGCCGCCGCTCCGGGCGTCCACACCGACGGCGACGGCTCGCTCGGGCTCCTCGCCACCGCCTCCTTCACCGACGTCACGGCGGCCGATGTCCTACTCGTCCCCGGTGGCCCGGGCGCCCGCCGCGGGCTCACCGACCGGCCGCTGCTGGACTGGATCCGCCGCATCGACGCCACCAGCACCTGGACCACCTCGGTCTGCACCGGCTCCCTGCTGCTCGGCGCGGCCGGCCTGCTCGACGGCCTGGCGGCCACCACCCACTGGAGCGCCGTCGACACCCTGGAGTCCTTCGGCGCCACCTACACGGCGCAGCGGGTCGTGGAGCAGCCCGGCGGCATCGTCACCGCCGCCGGTGTGTCCTCGGGCATCGACATGGCGCTGCGGCTGGCCGAACTGATCGCCGGCCGGCTGCCCGCCGAGGCCTTCCAGCTCGCCATCGAGTACGACCCCCAGCCGCCCTTCGACTCGGGCTCCTACGCCAAGGCCTCCCCGGAGGCGAAGGAGTACCTGGCACACCGTCCGCACCGCTCCGCCGCGCGACCGCAGGGCCGTCCGTAAATCGGTTGAACGCCGGCCGGGGGGCCGCCAGTCTTGCCCGGTGACTCTGGACCTGGCCCCCTACGACCTGACGTGGGCAGACGTGGACCCCGCCCGCCACGCCTTCGACCACGACGACGCCGACCGGGTGGTCCGCGCGCTCGGCCCGGCCCACCGGGCGCCCGCCCGGCCCGACTTCTCCGTCCTCGACCCCGCGTCATCCGCCTGGCGCACGGACGTGGCCACCCCGTGGACCGACGCGATGTCCCACGCGCTGGCGCGGCACTACGGCCGGTGGGCGCTGGGCTGGCGCTGGTCGGTCGGCGAGGCGGACTTCGACGGCGGGCCGGTCGGCTCCTGGTGCTGCACCTCGCACTCGATCTCCACCCCGGAGGAGACGGTCGAACGGGTCGTCGCCTCGCTGTGCGAGTGGCGCGACTGGCTGGAGCTGCTCGCCGGCCGGTTCGAGGCGTACCCGCTGGATCCCCCCGACATCGACGGCCAGCGGATCCTCTGGGAGCGTGCCGTCCGGAACCTGATCCAGCAGGTGAGCGACTTCACCGGTCACGAGAGCGCCTGGTACGGGCACTGCGCACTCGTGCTCACCTGGTTCCTCGAGCGCTGGGGATTCGAACCGGTGGCCGCCGAGCGGCTGGTCCGGCAGGCGATCGGCGGCCGGTTCAAGAGCTGGACCGCCCCGGACCTGGTGCTGATCGACGACGTCGCCGAGCGGATCGCGCGCTCGCTGCGCCCGGAGGACAGCGGCACCCGGCCGGACGGCCCCGCCCCGGACCACCTGGCGGACTGGCTCGCCGTACGGGGGGCCGTCGCCTGGCCCGAACCGGCCGCGGCGGCCGCGGGCGGACCGGTGACCCCGGCCCGCGACGGCGCCGCCGGGTCCATCCGCGCCTTCGACGGCGCCATCGACCCCGCCCGGGCGAACGGCCTGCTGGCCGCGCTCGAACTGCTGCGCGCCGACGCCGCCCGCGGTGCGGGCCTCGACTTCGAGCTGATCCGGCGCTGGCAGCAGCGCGTCCTGGACGCCCCGCAGCCGCCGGGGTTCCGCACCCTGCCCGCCTTCGCCAAGGAGGGCCGGGAGCGTTACGGCGTCGGACCGGACACCCGGGCCCGGTTCGACACCTGCCTGGCCGAGAGCGCGCCGTCCGGCGAGCGCCCCCTCCCGCTGACCGCCCGCGCCGCCCGCGCCTACCTGGACGTGTGCTTCTTCCACCCCTTCGACGACGGCAACGCGCGCTGCGCCCTCCTCGCCCTGGTCTTCGTCCTGGCCCGCGAGGGCGTCGCGCTGGACAGCGTCGACCACCTGCGCCGGATCAGCTACCGCGCTGCCGACCCGTCGGCCCCGGTGTTCCTCGCCGACTTCCTCAACTCCCACCTCGCGGAGACCCGCCGCCGGGCGGCCTGAGCGCCCCCGCCGGTGCGCACCGGCCCTTTCAGCGGTACCAGGACCGGATCGCCGCCGCGCTCTCCCGCACATCGGCGTGCCCGGCGCGGATCCGGGCGGCCAGCTCGACGGCCTCCTTGGGCTCGGCGGTCACGATCACCCCGGAGGCGCTCAGGTAGGAGGCGGCGACCACGGCGGCGAAGTGCTCGTTGGCGGACTCCAGCGCCGGGACCCGGATCAGCTGGTGCATCAGCGCGGCCGCGCGCTGGTGCACGGCGCCGTACACCGGCACGTCCATGACCTCGTCGGCGTGCCTGGCCACGGCCGCGGCCAGGGTGCCGTAGTCGGCGACGTCCGGGTCGCTCGGCAGGAACTGGTGGGCGATGTCGAGCAGCCACACCCGGTCGATCCGCAGGATCACGCCGCGTCCGCCGCGGTGTCGCGGGTGCTGCGCGGGTAGGGGCCGAACTCCTCCTCGAAGGCGGGCCCCCAGGCCTGGGCGAAGTGGGCGGCGGCGGTCAGGAACCGCTCGCGCCGCTCGTCCGCCTCCTCCGCCAGCACCCTGCGGGCGTAGTCCGGCAGGCTCATCCCGGCGGCCTCCGCGCGCTGCTCCAGGGCCTCGTGCACGGCGTCGTCCAGTCGGACGTTCAGCTGCTTCATGGCGGTGAGCGTAGCTCCCGCTACCGCCTGCTACAAGGCGGCCGTGCGGCCTCAGAACACCGGTGGCCGCCCCAGCCGGGCCATCCGCCACACCGTGGCCCAGCGGATCGGGCGGCGCGGCGGGCACGGGGTGCGGACGCCCTCCAGGAAGCCGGCGCACCACGCCCGCAGCCCGGCCGCCGGCGGGCGTCGGCTCACCGTGTAAAGCGTCCAGGAGGCCAGGTAGAGCGGCACCAGCGGGGCCGGCAGGTGACGCTTGGCCAGCCAGACGCGGTTGCGGGCGGTCCGGCGGTAGTAGCCGGCGTGCCGGGCGGGGTCGGTGCGCGGGTGCCGGAGCAGCAGATCGGCGCGGTAGTGCACGGCCCAGCCGGCGTCGAGGACGCGCCAGGCGAGGTCGGTCTCCTCGTGCGCGTAGAAGAACTGCGCGCAGAACTCGCCCACTTGTGCGAAGACGTCCATCCGGATGGCATGGCCGCCGCCCAGGAAGCCGGTGACCTCCCCGGAGCGCAGCGGGTCGGCGGCGCCGAGGCGCGGGACGTGCCGGCGCTGGGTGTGTCCGGTCTCGTCGGCGATCCGGAAACCGACCACGCCGAGCCGCGGGTCGTCCTCGAAGGCCTCCCGGACCAGCCGGAAGGTGTCGCTGCGGGGCAGCAGTCCGTCGTCGTCCAGGTTCACCACGACGTCCACGCCACCGAGGCGGCGCAGCCGTTCGACACCGGCGTTGCGGCCGCCTGGGATGCCCAGGTTCTCCGGGAGTTCCACCGCGTGCACCCAGGACGGGAGTTCGGGCAGCCGGACGCCCTGGCCGAGGACCACGACCGTCGCGCCGCCGCCTTCCTGCGCGGCCACCGAGTCGAGCAGCGCGCGCAGTTCCCGCGGCCGGTCGCCCATCGTCAGCACCACCACGCCCAGTGTCACGCCCATCCGCCGCCGCTTCCTATCCGCCGTTCTCCACCCGGACCGCCCCGACCACCCGGACCTCCAGCGCGGGCCAGTGCGCCGCCCACCGGCTCAGCCGCTCCGCGTCCACCGGGCCCTGCGGGAGCAACGAGGCATCCGGGTGGAAGGTCACGCGGGTGCCGGTGGTCCCGTCCGGCTCGACCGGCTCCAGGCCGGTGACCGGCAGGCCGTGCTCGTAGCGCTGGGTCCAGGCACCGTTGAGCCGGCGGTTGGTGTGCAGCAGTCGGGTGCTGAGCGCCGCGACCACGGACATGCCCCGGCGCGGGTACCCGTCCGGGAGCGGTTCCGCCTCCGGGTGGTCGAAGAAGCGCAGGTCCTTGGTCGCCATGACCGGCTTCTTCACCACCTCGCCGCGCTCGTCGACCCTGGTGTCGGTGCCCCGCCCGTCGTCCCGGACGGAGACCGCACCGTCGGCGTGCAGGGTGACGACGCACCGGCCGCCCCCGCGCGCGTCCGCCTCGTCGGCGGCGTACGCCAGCACCTCGAGCGCCAGGTGCGCCGCCCCGCCGGGTGCGAAGCGCGCCGCGTCGGCCCGGATCCCTGCCAGGTGCTCACCGTCCACGGCGGCGGCCCAGTCATGCGTGGTGTTGGTCCAGGTGCCCCTGCCGGTTCCGTCCATCCGCAGAGTATGCGTCACCGATGCCACACAGATGGAGCGGGGCCGCCCACGCGAGGGGGCCGAACGTTCCGAACCCACCGGTCGGACCGGATCCGGTTACGGCGCACGCCCCACCGTTCCCGCTCCTCGTCCGTCCGATCACCTCACCCCGTACCCGGACCGACGAGCACGATCGGGCGGACAGTTCCCGGCTCCCGAACCGGCCTCCTTCACGACCGTCGGCCCACCGGGACCGTGGTGCACGGGGACCGGCGAGATTCCGCTTGCGGACTTACCGACGTCTGTCGGATTGCCGACCTCAAGCGGGCTGCACGGTCCTTCCCTACCTTTGGACGGGGGGTGGACCGAGTTGTCCGCCATGTTGCGCCACTGCTCGGCTGCGACGCCCTGCATGAGCCGGTCGTTCAGGAAACCCGGGGGCCAGCAGGTCCGCTCGTTGGCCTCCGCTCCGGAGAGCGAGGCGATGACGGTCGTGTCGCTCCAGCTGAAATCCGCGTCCTGGAGCAAGGCCCCTTCGAGGTTGGCTCCGCTGAGCTCGGCCGCCGTCACACGCGCTCCGATTAGGTTCGCGTTCCTGAGGTCCGCGCCGGTGAAATCAGCTCCCCGGAGATCGGCGTCACGGAATTCGAAGCCGCTGAGATCCTGGTGCTTGAAGTCCGCGTCCCGCAGGACCTTGCCGCTGAAGTTCAGTCCCTTGATCGAGTGAGCATGCGAGTCGAACCCTGGGATCACAGAGGCGATCGCCACATCCGCCCGCCAGGCCGCCACCTCTTCGGACTTCCCGATGGCCTGCTGGAGGAACATCACCGAGAGCCCGACCGCGAAACCAGCGATCAAACCGCCCCCCACCCCGGAGAGCACACTGCTCTCGGCCTGCTTCTCCCCCGTCAGGGCGGGGTGGGCTGCAAGCCGCCAGGCGAGAACCGCAAGGAAGAATCCCGCGAGAACCAGGATTCCTACCAGAATCCATTGCCAAGGGCTGATTCCAGGCATGGGAGACCACAATCTGCGCACGTCACAGTCGAGTTCCGCCGACTGCCTATCGGGGCACGAAGCGCACCCGTACAGGCCCCATCTCCACCAATACCAGTCCACGCCAGGCCCCGCCACCGCAGGCCGGTCGGCTCGGCCGCCCCGGCACTTCCACGAGCACAGGCGTGCCGAGGGAAAGCGCCACAGCCAGGCCGTCCTCGCGCCGGTCACGTCGACGAGCGGACGTCCCACGAGCCCTGATCCATGACGGGAAGTACTACGAGCAAGCGCTCTTTCTCACGTCAAGGACTTGACGGCGTCGTCAGGAAGTGACCAGGCGGCGGCCGCTGATCTCGGCCGGGCGGATCCGCACCCAGCGGGACCGGTCGCCGCCCGCCCAGGGGGCCGCGCCGGGCAGGCCGTCCAGGCGCTGGAGTTCCTCCGGGTCGTCCACGTAGCGGGCCCTGCCGACGGCGAGCACGCTCCAGCCCCGGCCCAGGTACTCGTCGATGCGGTCGACCTGGAAGGACACCTCCGCGCCCGGTTCCGGGGCGGTGCCGGCGCGTTCGCCGGTGCGGTAGGCGAAGGAGGCCCGGTCGACCACGTAGTTGACGGGGTAGACGGCCGGGCCCGGGTGCACCGGCAGGGCGATCCGGCCGATCCCGTGGGTGCCGACCAGCTCCCAGCACTCGGCGCCGGTCAGGCCGAGCAGCCGGGGCCGCGGGCCGGGCGCGCCCTGGCCGGGCGGGGCGTCGGCGCGGCCCTCCAGGAGTTCCTCCCGGCTGGCGCCGAGGGCGGCGGCGATCCGCACGAAGCCGCCGGGGTCGAACTCGGGCCCGGCTTCGAGCAGATGGCGCAGGTACTGGGGGGCCATCGCCGCCTGGTGGGCCAGGGCGTCCTCGGTGAGGCCGAGCCGCTCCCGGCGTTCGGCGATGCGGTGGGCCACGGCGGTGGAGTCGGGATCGGAGGTCTCGTGCACGGTGGTGGCTCCTCGGCTCGCCAAGGGGGCCCGGACCGGTGTCCGGGCGGTGACCAGGCCGGATACATCCAAGCGTCCGACTCGCGCCAAGTCGAGGAACAGCAGGGCCCCGTGCGTGTCGACGGCCGCCGCTGGTGGCGGGGACCCCGACCTCGATCCCCCCATCCGCCGCCTGCGATCATCCCCCTGACGCGGAATCATGTCCGCTTCGTTCAACGGGGAACAACGGGGAAGAAGGAGAAACATCCGTGATCGTCGTGACGGGCGCCACCGGTACGGTCGGGTCGAAGGTCGTCGTGGGGCTGCGGGAGCGTGGCCAGGAGGTGCGGGCGCTGGTGCGCGCCGGGTCCGCAGGCCCGGCCGAGTGGGACGCCGAGGTCGAGCGGGTCGCCGCCGACTTCACCGACCCGGCGTCGCTGGACGCCGCCCTGGACGGGGCCGACACCGTCTACCTGCTGGTCGCCGTGCACCCGGAGATGGCCCGGCACGAGCAGAACGTGATCGACGCCGCCGTCCGCACCGGCCGCCGCCCGCGGATCGTGCTGCACGCCGCCGCGGGCATCGAGTACCGGCCCGAGGACGTGCGCTTCGTCGGCGCCCACCTGGCGGGCCTGGACCACCTGAAGGCCTCCGGCCTGCCGTGGACGGTCCTCGGCCCGAACGGCTTCTACCAGAACTTCCTGGGCACGGCCCCGACCGTCAAGGCCGGCCACCTGGCCGTGCCCGGCGGCGAGGGCGCGGTGTCGTACGTGGACGCCCGGGACGTCGCGGCGGCCGCGGTCGAGGTGCTGGCGACCGAAGGCCACGAGGGCGCGGCCTACACCCTGACCGGCCCGGCCGCGCTCACCCACGGCGAGCTGGCCGAGCAGCTGGGCACCGCCGCCGGCCACCCGGTCGCGTACGCCGCGCTCACCCCCGAGGTGGCCCTGGACGGCCTGCTCAACCTGGGCTGGGACCCGTGGCGCGCGGAGGGCATGGTCGAGTTGTACGGGCTGTACGCGTCCGGTCAGGCCTCGGCGGTGACTTCGGACATCGAGAAGCTGACCGGCCGTCCGCCGCGCTCCTTCGCCGAGTTCGCCGCCGAGCACGCGGACGCCTTCCGCGCCTGATCCGGTGCCGCCCGGGGCGGATTCGGGGCGGACCACCGCCCCGGCCCCGCCCCGCAGTCGTCCCGGTCCGTCGACGCTGCGTCAAGATCCCCCCGCACACGCCTTACCGTGCGCTCCGGCCGGGCGCATACTGTGCTGCGCGCGGCGAGCGCCCGGCGACAGGGCCATCCCGGACCCGGCCCGGCCGCACCGCGACGGGGAGAAGGTAGAACAGGCGTGGCAGTACTCGTGATCGTCGTCGTGGTCGTCCTGCTGTGGCTGATGACCGGCGTGCGGGTGGTGCAGCAGTACGAGCGCGGCGTGGTGTTCCGGCTGGGCAAGGTGCGCGGCCAGGTCCGCGAGCCGGGGCTGACGTTGCTGGTGCCGGTGGTCGACAAGATGCGCAAGGTCAACGTCCAGGTGGTCACCATGCCGGTGCCCGCCCAGGAGGGCATCACCAAGGACAACGTCTCGGTGAGCGTCGACGCGGTGCTGTACTTCCGCGTGGTCGAGCCGATCCGGGCCACCGTGGACGTGCAGAACTACGGCTTCGCGATGCTGCAGGTCGCCCAGACCTCGCTGCGCTCGATCATCGGCAAGAGCGAGCTGGACGACCTGCTGTCCGGCCGGGAGAACCTCCACCACGGCCTGGAGGTCATGCTGGAGAGCCCGGCGACCGGCTGGGGCGTGCACATCGACCGGGTGGAGATCAAGGACGTCAGCCTGCCCGACTCCATGAAGCGCTCGATGGCCCGCCAGGCCGAGGCGGACCGGGAGCGCCGGGCCCGTATCATCACCGCGGACGGCGAGTTCCAGGCCGCCGCCAAGCTCGCCCAGGCGGCGAGCAAGATGGCCGACACCCCGGCCGCGATGCAGCTGCGCATGCTGCAGACGGTGGTCGAGGTCGCGGCCGAGAAGAACTCGACGCTGGTGCTGCCGTTCCCGGTGGAGCTGCTGCGCTTCTTCGAGGCCTCCACCGCCCGGATCACCGAGGGCGCGACCGCGCCCGAACCCGCCGAGGCCCCGGCCGTCCCGCCGCAGGGCGGCGCACCCACCGTCCAGGCCGACGACAGGTGACGTCCGGCCGGCCCGGGAAGTTCCCGGGCCGGCCATAGGTCAGCTCTATGACGTCATAGATCGGAACCGCCTACACCTCCGCGCGCGCAGCCGGTTGGCTGCAAGGGTCCAGACCACTATGGCCCGTCCTCGAACTCCTGTCCGCGGGAGTTCGAGGACAGGCCGCAGGTCCGCTGCGCCCGCCCGGAGGATTCGCCCGCATGACCCGCTCGATCCGAGTCGCCATCGTCGGAGCCGGCCCCGCCGGGATCTACGCCGCCGACGCCCTGCTCAAGTCCGACGCCGCCCAGGCGCCCGGCGTCTCGATCGACCTGTTCGAGCGGATGCCCGCGCCGTTCGGCCTGATCCGCTACGGCGTGGCCCCCGACCACCCGCGGATCAAGGGCATCGTCACCGCCCTGCACCAGGTCCTGGACAAGCCCCAGGTCCGGCTGTTCGGCAACGTCGACTACCCGACCGACCTCACCCTGGACGACCTGCACCGCCACTACGACGCCGTGGTCTTCTCCACCGGCGCGATGGCCGACCGCGCGCTCGACCTGCCCGGCATCGACCTGGACGGCTCCTACGGCGCCGCCGACTTCGTCTCCTGGTACGACGGCCACCCGGACGTCCCGCGCACCTGGCCGCTGGAGGCCGAGAAGGTCGCCGTCCTCGGCGTCGGCAACGTCGCCCTGGACGTCGCCCGGATCCTCGCCAAGACCGCCGACGAGCTGCTGCCCACCGAGATCCCCCCGAACGTGTACGAGGGCCTGAAGGCCAACCGCGCCGTCGAGGTCCACGTCTTCGGCCGCCGCGGCCCCGCCCAGGCCAAGTTCAGCCCGATGGAGCTGCGCGAGCTCGACCACTCGCCCACCATCGAGGTCATCGTCAACCCCGAGGACATCGAGTACGACGAGGGCTCGATAGCCGAGCGCCGCGCCGTCAAGCACGTCGACCTGGTCGCCGCGACCGTCGAGAACTGGGCGATCCGTGACGTCGGCGACCGCCCCCACCGGGTGTACCTGCACTTCTTCGAGTCCCCGGTCGAGGTCCTCGGCGAGGACGGCAAGGTCGTCGGCCTGCGCACCGAGCGCACCGAGCTGGACGGCACCGGCAACGTGCGCGGCACCGGGCGGCACACCGACTGGGACGTCCAGTCGGTCTACCGCGCCGTCGGCTACTACTCCGACGAACTGCCCAAGCTGCCCTTCGACCCGGTCTCCGGCACCGTCCCGCACCAGGCCGGCCGGGTCCTGGACGGCGACGGCTCGCACGTCCCCGCCGTGTACGTCACCGGGTGGATCAAGCGCGGCCCGGTCGGCCTGATCGGCCACACCAAGGGCGACGCCAACGAGACCGTCACCTGCCTGCTGGAGGACCACGCCAGCGGCCGGCTGCCCGGCGCCGCCGAGCCCGACCCGGCGGCCATCGAGGAGCACCTGCGCGCCCGCGGCGTCCGGTTCACCACCTGGGACGGCTGGAAGCAGCTCGACGCCCACGAGCGCGAGCTCGGCCGGGCCGAGGACCGCGAGCGCGTCAAGGTGGTCGAGCGCGAGGAAATGCTCCGCAACAGCGGGGCCTGAGTCCCGGCCTCCGGGACTGGACCGCAGGCTCCGGGCCCGCGCCCGGCGACGGGGCCCGGTTCAGGCCCGGACCACCGGCAGCAGCACCTCGTCGACGATCGCCTCCGGGTCGAGCTCCACGGCGCCTCCGCCGCACATCTTGATCCGGTACAGCATCAGCGCCGGCACCACGTCGGTGACCAGCGGGGTGACCGCCCCGGGGCGCACCTCGCCCCGGGCGGTGCCCCGGTCGAGCACCTCGGCGATCAGCGCGGTGGTGGGCTCGACCACCCGCTGCTGCACCAGCTCCAGGAAGACCCTGGCGCGCTGGTGATCGATCTCGCTCATGATCGCGCGGACGGCGGCGCCCAGTTCGCTGAACATCGCGGTGCGCAGCCCGGTCACCACCTCCAGGAGGTCCCCGCGCAGGCTGCCGGTGTCGGGAGCCGGCCGGGCCGGGGGCAGGCCGGCCCGTAGCGCGTCCATCACCAGTTCCTCCTTGGAGGACCAGCGCCGGTAGAGGGCGGCCTTGCCGGTCTGCGCGGCGGCCGCCACGCCCTCCATGGTGAGCCGGGCGTAGCCGTCGGTGGTCAGCTGCTTGAGGGTCGCCCCGTAGATCGCGCTCTCCAGCGCCTCACCGCGCCGGCGGACCGGGGCGGTCGCCGCCGCCGCGCGCACGGTGCCGCCCTGCGTGGTCCGGGCTTCAGCGGTCATGGCCGCACACCTCCAGGGGTTCCCTGTTCACCAGGCCTACGGCCAATGTTAGTGAACGAACCCGTTCCCTCCCAAGGACCCCGCACGACCGGCCTCCGGGGCGCCGCCGCACCCGGGGGGCCGCAGGGGTCGGCGCGGCGGTCCGCCCGGTGCGGTCGGGATCCCGCCCGTTCAGGTGACTCCCGGGCGGTGCGGGCCGGGGCGCCGGAGGTGGTTCCGCTACCAACGAGGGACCACCCGCCCCACCGAAAGGCAGCCCCACCATGGCCGTCCCCACCACCTTCGACCGGAGCGCGACCGGCTACAGCCTCGCCCACGCCTACAACCTGGCCAAGGCCGCCGACCTCGCCTACCAGGACGAGGCCACCATCGACCGGCAGGCCCGCGACTGGGGCTTCGACACGGTGCGCCACCACGAGACCCGCTTCACCCCGCCGTTCCCGCTCCAGGACACCCAGGCCTACACCATGGCGAGCGACCGGATGATCGTCGTCGCCTTCCGCGGCACCGAACCCAAGGAACTGCGCGACTGGCTCACCGACTCCACCACCCCGCCCTGGCCCGGCCCCGGCGGCACCGGCTACGTCCACTACGGCTTCGCCGAGGCCCTGGAGTCCGTCTTCCCCGACGTCCGCAAGGCCGTTTCCGAACTGCGCACCGGCGACCAGACCGTCTGGTTCACCGGCCACAGCCTCGGCGGCGCCCTCGCCATGCTCGCCGCCGCCCGCCTCGCCCTGGAGGACCCCCGGCTGACGGCCGACGGCGTGTACACCTTCGGCCAGCCCCGCACCTGCGACCGGCTCCTCACCGCCGCCTACAACAAGGCGCTCAAAGGCCGCAGCCACCGCTTCGTCAACAACAACGACGTCGTCGCCCAGCTGCCGCCCGAGCCGGCCTTCACCCACATCGAGGCCCTGCACTTCATCGACTCCTCGGGCACCATCCAGCAGGGCTCCGGCGGCCTCGTCGCCGGCGTCGTCAACCGCGCCAAGGGCCTCGGCTCGGCCGCCTTCGAGCCCACCGGCGAAGGCATCCGCGACCACCTCATGCGCAACTACCTCGCGGCCCTGGAGAAGAACCTGTGACCGGCGGCCGCTGATCCTCGACGTTGCAGGGGCCGACTCCCACCGCGGGTGTCGGCCCCTGCAACACGTCTGCGGGAGAGCCGGGTTAACCGGCCCCGCTGCTCCGTCCGCAGCTCGGCCGCGCTGCCCGTCCGGGCCCGCCGCGCCCTTCTCACGCCGGACCGGCCGCGGCCGGCACGCGGACGGCACGCCGTGCGAGGCGGGCCGCCCCCGGCGAGACTCGGTCGCAGGACGGCGGCGGGACGGCCTCGGCGGCGATCTCGACCATCTTCGGCAGCCCGCTGGTGGCGGCGGTGATGATGATCGAGGCGGCCGGGCTGGGGGCCCGCAGCTGGTGGCGCTGGTCCTGCCCTGCCTGCTCGCCAGCGGTATCGGCGCCTTGGTGTTCACCGGTTTCGGGCACTGGACCGGGCTGGCCACCGGCGCGCTGTCGCTGCCGCACGTGCCCGCGTCCGCCACGCCGGACCCCGGTGACTTCCTGTGGGGCGCGCCGCTGGCCGTCGCGGTCACGGTGGTCTGTGTGGCGGGGCAGGCGCTGGGCCGACGGGTCAAGGCTTTCACCGGCGGCACCGGCGCCCGGCGGACCGCCCTGCGCACCGTCGGCTGCGCGGTCGCGGTCGGCGGCTGCATCGCCGCCTACGCGCTGATCACCGGCCGCTCGCCGGAGGAGGCCGCGCTCTCCGGCCAGGCCACCCTGGGCGCGCTCGCGGCCAGCCCGGCCGCCTGGCCGGTGGGCGCGCTGCTCGCGCTGGTGCTGTGCAAGACGCTCGGCTGGGGCATCGCGCTGGGCAGCCTGCGCGGTGGCCCGATCTTCCCCTCCGTCCTGATCGGTGCCGCCCTCGGGGTGGCCTGCGCGCCGCTGCCGGGCCTGGGCACCGCGCCGGCGCTGGCCGCCGGGCTGGCCGCCTCCTGCACGGCGGTGACCAGGCTGCCGGTCACCAGCACCGTGCTGGCCGCGATGCTACTGGGCGGGCAGGCGGCGAACGCGATGCCGCTGCTGATCGTCGCCGGGGTCACGGCCTTCCTCACCGCCGAGCTGCTGCACGGACGGACCCGGCACACCCGGAGGACCCCGGCACCGGCACGGGTCGACCGGGCCTGACACCCCCGTCCGGCGGGCTTGTCAACGTTCGGTGCCATCGGTACCCGCACGGGGGACGGCAGGTGAACAAACGCCGATTCCCCTGTGCCCCGCCCGCCCCGTGAGCGATAACGGAGGTGCACCTGCCCGCCCCACCCGAGGAACCGCCCGATGCCGATCAGCAACTACGGCGTGCTCGCCGCCACCGCCGTCGACCGGCGCCGCGAGGGCGCCACCGGCACCCCGCACTACCAGATCCACCTGCGCGACGCCGCCGGCACCGACTACCGCGCGGCCGTCAACGTGCTGTCCCAGCAGGCCCCTTCGAACCTGCTCTACCTGGCGGACGAGGACTTCCGGCACCCGGTCACCGCGCTGCTCCCGGCCGCCGGCAGCGGCTGGACGGCGCTGGACTCCCGACCGGGCACGGCGAGCCTGGACTTCGTCCGGGGCAAGCTCTTCGACCGCACCGCGATGCACGTCCTGCCACCCGACCTGCCGGGCCCCGGCAACGACCTCGCCGACCTGCTGGACCGCTACGTGCAGCGCGCGATCGCCGACCGGAGCGCCGCCCTGTACGTGTTCGGCCAGCGCTTCGGGCCCGAACCCGGCGTCCCGGACAAGGTGTTCGGCTTCCTGCCCGGCAACGGCGTGCACGACGTCCACATGAACCAGGGAAACAGCGGCCAGTTCCGCAAGGACGACGGGGTGTACCAGGACGGCGGCCTGCTGATCCACCTGCCGGCCGAGAACCGCTGGACGGCGGTGTTCCTCGCCTTCCAGTCGCAGTCCTGGCACACCGACGACCGCACCGGCCACGCCCTGCCGGTCTCCGTCCCGCACCCCGCCCGGGAGCCGGAGCAGAGCCCCAGCAGCCAGGCGTAGCACGGCGGTCGGGTGCCCGGGGCCGGCGGCCGGTTCACTTCGCGATCGGCGGATTGGGCCGGGTCAGCCCCCGGTCGTAGGCGAAGATCACCGCCTGGACCCGGTCCCGGGCGCTGATCTTCGACAGCACCCGGCTGACGTGGGTCTTGACGGTGGATTCGGCCAGCACCAGCCGCTGGGCGATCTCGCTGTTGGTCCAGCCCCGGGCGATGGCCACCAGGATCTCCCGCTCGCGCTCGGTCAGCGCCTCCAGCCGAGGGTCCTCCACGGGCGCCGCGCCGGCCGGGCGGACCGGCAGATGGTGGGCGTAGGCGTCGAGCAGCCGCCGGGTGATCGCGGGGGCCACCACGGCGTCGCCCTCGGCGACGGCCTGGATCCCGGCCAGCAGTTCCTCCGGCCGCGCGTCCTTCAGCAGGAAGCCGCTGGCCCCGGCGCGCAGCGCGGCGTGGGCGTACTCGTCGAGGTCGAACGTGGTGAGGACCAGGATGCGCGAGCGCCCGCCCCCGGCGACGATCCGGCGGGTGGCCTCGATGCCGTCCATGCCGGGCATCCGGATGTCCATCAGGACGACGTCCGGCCGCAGGTCGGCGGTGAGCCGGACGGCCTCGGTGCCGTGCGCGGCCTCGCCGACCACCTCGGTGTCGGGCTGGCTCTCCAGCAGCATCCGGAAGCCGTAGCGCTGGAGTGGCTGGTCGTCCACGATGAGGACGGTGGTCACGGGTGGCCGCCTGTCGAGTCGGGGGTGAGGTCCAGGACGGCCTCCACGGTCCATCCTGCCCCAGGGCCGGGGCCCGCCGTGACCGTCCCGCCGTACAGGGCCGCGCGTTCGCGCATCCCGGCCAGGCCGTGCCCCTCGCCGTCGGGGCGCACCGGGCGGGCGCCGCCGGGCGGGCCGCTGTCCTGGACGCGCACCCGCAGCCGGGTGGCGTCGGCGGTCAGGCTGACGTGCGCACGGGTGTCCGGGCCGGCGTGCTTGAGGGTGTTGGTGAGCGCCTCCTGGACGATCCGGTAGGCCATCAGCTGGACGCCGCGGTCCAGTCGGTCCGGGTCGCCGCCGACGGTGTACACCACCTGGGGGCCGGCGGCGCGGATCCGGGCGCACAGCCCGTCGAGGTCGGCGATTCCGGGCTGCGGGTTGAACTCGGCCTCCTGGTCGGCCTGGTCGCGCAGCACGCCGAGCATCCGGCGCAGTTCGCCGAGCGCCTGCCGGCTGGTCTCGCCGATCAGCTGTAGGGCCTCCCGGCCGCGCTCGGGGGAGGCCTGGGCGGCGTAGGCGCCGCCGTCGGCCAGAGTGACGATGACGGACAGGTTGTGGCCGATGATGTCGTGCATCTCCCGGGCCACCCGGGTGCGTTCGGTGGCCGTGGCGAGCCGGCTGCGCTGGTCGCGCTCGATCTCCAGCCGGGCGGCGCGCTCGCGCAGCCCGGCCAGCTGGGCGCGCCGGATGCGCACCGCGATGCCCAGGGCGACGGCCGCGGTGGCGGCGCTGACCAGGAAGAACAGCGCGTCCCCGACCGGCAACCCGCCGCCGGAGACCTCGACCGCGACGAGCGCCATCGCGCCGGCCATCGCCACGCAGGACCACGCCAGGTGCCGCAGCCGGCCGTGCAGCGCCAGACTGTAGAGCGCCACTAGCAGGGCGGCGTCGGCGCGCAGGCCCACGCCCAGCGACCACTGCAGCACGAACACCGCCATGATCGCCGCGAAGGCCGCGGCGGGCCGCCGGCGGCGCCACAGCAGCGGCACCACCAGGCCCGCCTGGAGGGCCAGGGTGGCCGGCAGCGGCGGCCGGACCAGGTTGATCCGGTGCTCGTGCGGGCCGCCCTCGCCGTGGCCCGAGAGCCCGCCGTGGCCGGGGACGAGGTCGGGCAGGCAGAACACCAGGAACGCCGCGACCACCACGGCCGCGTCCAGCACCCACGGGTGCCGGCGGTCGGCCTCGCGCAGCCGCTGGCCGATCCGGGCCAGCCGGCCGAACAGCGGGTGGCCGGACAGCGCGTCGCCGGCCGCCGACGGGCCCGCGGGGGTGGCGTGGTCGTCCTCGCTCACCGGTGGTTCTCCCTGCTGGTCGTACGAACGGAAACGGTGCGGCGCCGGTCTGCTCCGGCGCCGCACCGCGAGTGTCCCAGGCTCCGCCGGGCTCAGGCGTCCGAGCGCATCAGCCGTACGGCGGCGCCGGCGAGCGCGAGCACCGTCCAGCCGAGGAAGACCAGCAGGCCGGCCGTCGGCGAGAGGGTGGTCGAGTCGTGGTGCAGGGCGAACATCGCCTCACCGGCGTGGCTGGGCAGGTACGGGCTGATGTGGCTCTGCCAGGAGCTGGGCAGCAGCGCGGTCAGGCCCGGGATCAGCATCAGCGAGGCGACCAGGACGGCGATGCCGCCGGCCACCGAGCGCAGCAGCGCGCCGAGGGCGACCCCGATCACGCCGACCAGGCCGAGGTAGAGCCCGGCGCCCAGCAGGCCGCGCACCACGCCGGTGTCGGAGAGGGTCATCGCCGCGCGGGTGCCGGACAGGATGCCGCTGTCCGCCGAGAAGGTGGCGAACACCCCGACGGTGCCCAGCACCAGCGCGATCACGCCGTACACCGCCGCCTTGGACCACAGCACCGGCAGACGGCGCGGCACGGCGGCCAGGGTGGAGCGGATCATGCCGGTCGAGTACTCGCCGGCCGCGACCAGCACCCCGAGGACGCCGAGCGCCAGCTGGGCGAAGTTGGTGCCGAAGAGGGAGAGGCTGAGCGCGCTCGCTTGGGCGAAGTCACGGTCCATCGGGCGGCCGGAGGTGATCCGCGACTTGAACTGGAAGGCCGCGATCAGGCCGAAGGCGACCAGGAACAGCAGCGCCAGACCGAGGGTGATCCAGCTGGAGCGCAGCGACCACAGTTTGGCCCACTCCGAGCGCAGCACGCGCGCGGCCGTCACCTTGTAGGCGGGGCGCTCGGGGCGCGGCTCGGCGGCCGTGGAGGACGTCTGGCCGGGGGCGATCGTGGTCATGCCGCGCTCCTCTGGGTGTCGGCGGTGGTCGTGGTGCCGTGGTACTCGACGGCGTCCCGGGTGAGGTCCATGAAGGCCTCCTCCAGGGAGACCGTCCGGGGGGTCAGCTCGAACACCGCGATGCCCTGCTCGGCGGCGGTGAGCCCGATCTCCCGGGCCGTCCGCCCGGTGACCAGCAGTTCCTCCGAGCCGGAGCGGCCGGTGATCTCCACACCCGGTCCGGCGAGCGCGGAGCGCAGCCGGGCCGGGTCGGCGCTGGCGACCTTGACGACGTCGCCGCCGGCCTGCTGGACCAGCTCCTGCACGGTGGTGTCGGCCAGCAGCCTGCCCCGCCCGACGATGATCAGGTGGTCGGCGACCAGCGAGACCTCGCTCATCAGGTGGGAGGAGACGAAGACGGTGCGGCCCTCGGCGGCGAGCGAGGTGAGCAGGTTGCGGATCCACAGCACGCCCTCGGGGTCGAGCCCGTTGACCGGCTCGTCCAGCATCACTGTGGCCGGGTCGCCCAGCAGGGCGGCCGCGATGCCGAGCCGCTGGCCCATCCCGAGCGAGAACGCCCCGGCACGCTTGCGGGCCACCGACTGCAGGCCGGTCAGCTCGATGACCTCCTCGACCCGGCGGCGCGGGATGCCGTGGGTGTGGGCCTGGGCCATCAGGTGGTTGAAGGCGGAGCGGCCGGGGTGGATCGACTTGGCCTCCAGCAGCGCGCCCACCTCCTGCAGCGGCGCGGCGTGCTCGGCGTACCGGCGGCCGTTGACGCGCACCGAGCCGCTGGTGGGCGCGTCCAGTCCGACGATCATCCGCATGGTGGTCGACTTCCCCGCCCCGTTGGGCCCGAGGAATCCGGTCACCGCCCCCGGCCGGACCGTGAAGTCCAGCCCGTCCACGGCGGTCTTCTCCCCGTACCGCTTCGTCAGCTGGTGCGCCTCGATCATCGCTCGCCCTTACGTCCAGGGGCCGGGCCGTCCCGGCCGCCCACGGTTCCACGCTAGGGGCGGGCGCGGCCGGATCCGTGGCACCGCGGACTGATCATCGGACGGCGCGTAGTACCGCGGTACCACACCGTCGCCCTACCCGCGGAAACCCGCTTTCGCCGACCGCGCCGCCTGGCCGAGGATGGTGGGATGGACGATCGAACAGTGACCCTGCGTCAGATGACCCCGGCCGAGTACCAGTCGGCCACCGAGATCCGCGAGGCCGAGACCATCCAGGTCCTGACCGCGGCCGAACAGCTCGCCGCCCGGCTGGGCAGCACCGGCCTCGCGCTGAACGTCTTCGGCGGCAACGACGCGGCCATCGCCCTCTACCGCCGCAGCGGCTACGGCGTCTCGGCGATGTCCATGAGCAAGACCGTGCGCGGGTGACGGCCGCCGAGCCCTGCGCGGAGTGCGGCGCGCGCGGGTGTGCCGAGCTGTTCCACGGGCTGCTGGCGCTGGACCACTCCCGGGCGGAGCCGTGGGGTCCGCTGCACGGGGTGTCGGTGTCCTGTTTCCTGTTGCAGCACCCGGGCCGACTGCCCGGGGACGGCGGGGCGGGCGCCCGGGGGCTGCTGCGGGCGTACCTGGAGGGCGGGCTGCCGGCGGTGGAGCGGCTGGTCGGGCGAGCCCGGCGGGCGAACTCGCACAGGGTGACGGGCGGGGCGGGGCATCCCGGGCCCGGACCGACGCCGGAGCCCGAGCCCGAGCCGCCGACAACGCCGCTAGGCGGGTTCGCGGTGACGATCGAGCAGGTCGCGCTGGACCGGACGTTCCCGGCCGCCGGCTTCGCCGAGCGGGTGCGGGACTGGGCGGCGGCCACGCTGACGGCCTGGGGCGGCGACGGCGGGTAGCCGCCCCGGGACCGGGCCGGGACCGTGCGCGCCGCCCGGACCCGCACGACCCCGGTCGGGAACGGCATGGCCGGTGAGGAGCGGAAGACCCGCCCGGGCGTCACCGGCCGGGCGGGCGGCGGGGAACCGGCCGGACCGAGGGGCCCGGCCGCAGCACCCCCGCCCGTGACCCGTCAGTCCCCGGGGATCCGCAGCTCGCACCAGACCGCCTTGCCCGCACCCGCCGGGCGCCAGCCCCAGCGCAGCGCGAGGCGGCTCAGCAGGAACAGGCCGAGGCCGCCGTTCTCGCCCCTGCCGTCCGAGGGGCGCGGCAGCGGGGGGCACCGACTCGCGTCGCTGACCTCGATCCGCAGCCGGCCCGGGCAGCGCACCAGGATCAGCGCCCCGGGCGCGCCGGTGTGCCGGACGGCGTTGCCGACCAGCTCGGAGACCAGCAGGACGGCGTCGGCCACCACCAGGGGATCGGCCACGTCGGCCAGGAAGGCGGCGGTGCAGGACCGCGCCTCGGCGACCGCCCCCGGCCGGGTGGACAACGGCAGGCGGCGGGCCCACGGCTGCACCGAGGAGCATGACCGCGCGGACGCCAGGCCGCCGCCCATCCGACCGCACCTCCCTCGTCGCTGTCGTGCCCGGTCACCACCGGAACCCGCCACCCGGCCTCCGTCCGCGGTCGAGCCGGGGGCTCAGGGACCCACGCTCAGGGACCCACGCTCAGGGACCCACGCTCAGGGACCAGGCTCAGGGCCCGGTCCCCAGCACCCTCGGCTCAGTGCCCGAACAGGTGTCGACCGCGCCGCCCTTGCGGCTCGCGCGGGATGCCGGCGGCCCGGCCGCCCTGTTCGGCGGCACGCTCCTCCGGGCTCTCCGGCGGGGCGCCTCGGGCCTCCAGCGGCGTCGGCTCCACCGGCGCGGCCGGCTCCACCCGCCGGTCCCCGACGTACCCGGCGGTCCGCACCGGGCGCCGGGAGGCGCGCCGGGACGGCCGCATCATGGCGAGTCCCAGGCAGAAGACCAGGGCGAGGGCGAGGCCCGCGAGGAAGATCCCGAGGCTGTCGAGCTTCACGAGGTCGTTGCCTAGGATCGTCACCTGGTACTCCGGCCCGCCGCCGAGGTTGTCGGCGATCAGCAGCCCGGTGAAGGCACCGGAGGCCGCCAGCAGCAGAAGTCCTAGCAGCAGCATGGGGGTTCCCCTTCCGTCCCGTTCTCGGCCCCCCGCTACCAGGCCGCGCCTACCCGGCGGATCCCGTCCGTAACGTTCCGGCGGGTGCGGGTGGCCGAGCGGCGCTACTCGATCTGGACGGCGATCAGGCAGGTGTCGTCGTCGGTGTCGGCGGGGCTGAGGTAGAGCAGCCGGTCCAGGTAGCGCTCCAGGTCCGGGCCGGGCGCCCCGGCGGTCCGGATCAGCTGGTCGACGGACTCCTCCACCGGGCGGTCCCGCCGCTCGACCAGGCCGTCGGTGTAGAGCAGCAGCACGTCGCCGGTGGACAGTCGGGCGGTGTGCTCCTCGTACCGGGCGTCGTCCAGGGCGCCGAGCAGCACGCCGTGCGGCAGCGGCAGCACCTCGGCGCCGCCCGGTCCGATCAGGATCGGCGGCAGGTGGCCGGCCCGTGCCCAGCGCAGCCCGCCGCCGACCGGGTCGAGCAGCACGCACACGGCGGTGGCGGTGACCTGCCCCGGTTCGCGCAGGGCGACGGTGTTGGCCCACTCCAGCAGCCGGGCCGGGCCCGCGCCGGTGACGGCCAGGCCGCGCAGGGCGTGGCGCAGCGCGACCATGCCGGTGGCCGCGCCGACGCCGTGCCCGGCGACGTCGCCGACGGCGAGCAGCACGCGCTTGCCGGGCAGCGGCAGCACGTCGTACCAGTCGCCGCCGACCCGGTGACGTTCGGCGGCCGGACGGTAGCGCACGGCCGCCCGCAGGCCGGTCACCCCGAGCGGGGGCGGGGCGGCGGGCAGGATGGCCTGCTGGAGCCGCAGGGCCAGCTGGGCGCTTTCGGCCGTCTCCTGTTCGCTGTCGGCCAGTCGCGCCCGGGTGGCGCCGAGCGCGACCTCGGTGCGGTGCTGGGCGGAGACGTCGTGGTAGGCGCCGCGCAGCGCGACGAGCCGGCCCTCGTCGTCGAGGACGGGTTCGGCGATGACCCGGGTGTAGCGGTAGCCGCCGTCCGGGCGGGCCAGCCGGACCACCGCGGAAGAGGTGCGCCGGCGGTGCCGGACGGTGTCGACCAGGCGGCGCACGGCGGATTCGTCGTCCGGGTGGACGTGCCGGTCGAGGCGGCCCAGCGGGACGGGCGGCGCGGCGCCGGGCAGGCCGAAGAGTTCCCGCAGGCCTTCGCTCCAGCGGATCCGGTCGGAGTCGGCGCGCTCCTCGAAACCGGCGACCCGGGCCAGCCGCTGGGCCTGGCGCAGCAGCGCCGTCTGCTCGTCCTCGGCGGTCCGGTCCTCCTCCTGCCAGCCGACCAGGAGCCGCCCGCCGAGCGGGGCGACCGCCAGCCGTACGGTGGCGGGCCGGGCGAGCCGGCCGTCCTGGAAGTCCAGCCGCACTGGCTCGCCCGGCTGGGGGACACCGGTGCGGTGCGCGCGCAGCAGCCGGTCGAACAGGCCGGTGGCGCCGGGGACCGGGTAGGCCTCCAGGAGAGAGCCGCCCTCCAGCGCGTCCCGGGGGCGGCCGAGCGGGTCGCGGAACGCGGCGTTGACCCGCCGGATCGTGAAGTCGGTGACCTGCCCGGTGCGGATCACCGGTTCCAGCAGGAGCGCGGGGGTGAGCAGTCCTTCCAGCAGGACGTCGGCCTCGTCGGGCGCCGGGGGCTCGCCGACCGGACCGAGGAGGGTCGCGCAGAGTTCGGCCAGCGCGCGCAGCTGGTGGCGCTCGGACGGGCTGAGCGCGGGGGCGGGCCCGGTCCAGAGCACCTCCAGGGCGCCCTGGCACCGACCCCGGTCCAACAGCGGCAGGACCGCCCGGGCCGCCCCGGCGGCCACCGACGGTCCCCGGGCGGCCGGGTCGTACGGGTCGTCCGGCCACAGTTCCGCCGCGCCGACGACGACCTGCTGGGCCGGGGTGGCGATGCCCGGCGGCACCCGGCTCCAGGCCGTGGTCTCGGCGGCGGCGAGGCCGCTGTGCGCGGCGAGGGCGAGCGCGCCGCCCGGCAGGCGCTGCCAGACGGCGAGGGCCCGGACGCCCAGCGAGGCCTCCAGTTGCTCCAGCAGGCTGTCGGCGGCCCGCTGGAGGTCGTGGTCGGCGGCGACGGGGGCGGGCCCGCCGGCCGACGGCCCGGCGTGCGGCGCGGCCGGGCCGGCCGGCGCCGGGTCCGGCTGGACGGGCACCGGCCCGGGCAGGCCGACGATGTCGCCGGCCAGGGCGGCCACCGGGACGCCAGCCTCGCGCGCCAGCCGGGTCAGACGCGCGGCCGCCTCGGCGGGCAGGACGCCGAGGCGCTCGGTCAGGACGCCGGTGGCCAGGTCGACGACGGCCCCGGCCCGGGCCCCGGCCCGCAGCCGCTCGACGGTGTCCTGCAGCCGGCGGACGGTCGCCGCCAGGGCCACTGCCGTTTCGTCCCCGGTCTGCCGCTCGGCGGTCATGACGGGTCCGGGCCGGTGGTCATGTCCCGTCCAGCCAGTCGCGCACCCGGTCGAGCAGCCGGCCCGTGTCGACGGGCTTGGTGACGTGGTCGTCGGCGCCCGCCGCCAGGCTCTTGTCCTTGTCGCCGGGCATGGCCTTGGCGGTGACGGCGATGACCGGCAGGCGGGCGAAGCGTTCGTCGGCGCGGATGGCGGCGATCGCGGCGTAGCCGTCGAGGCCGGGCATCATCACGTCCATCAGGACGAGGTCGGTCTCGGGGTGGGCGCGCAGCAGGTCGAGCCCGGTCGCGCCGTCGGGCGCGTGCAGCACGGTCAGTCCGCTCTCCTCCAGGGCGGAGGCCAGCGCGAAGACGTTGCGCACGTCGTCGTCGACGATCAGGACGGTGCGCCCGGCCAGCCGGCGGTCCGCGGGGGCGGCGGCCCCGGGGCCGGGGGCGCCCGGTCGGCGCTCCGGTGCGCCGTCCAGACGTTCGGGTTCGGTGAGCGGCAGGTGGAACGAGAAGCGGCTGCCCTGCCCGGCGGTGGAGCTGACGGTGAGGGCTCCGCCGAGCAGCCGGGCGAGCTCCCGGCTGATCGACAGGCCGAGGCCGGTGCCGCCGTAGCGGCGGCCGGTGGTGCCGTCGGCCTGCTGGAAGGCGCCGAAGATGGTGTCCAGCTGGGCGGGGTCGATGCCGATGCCGGTGTCCTCGATGTGGAAGGCCACCGCGGCCTCCGCCCGGCCGAGTTCGGGCGGCAGCCGCGGCCCCTCGACGCGCTGGATCCGCAGCTCCACCCGGCCGCTGTCGGTGAACTTGACGGCGTTGGAGAGCAGGTTGCGCAGCACCTGGCGCAGCCTGGCCTGGTCGGTGACGAGTTCGTCCGGCACGGCCCGGTCGACGGTGACCTCGAAACCGAGGCCCTTCTGGTCGGCGAGCGGCCGGAACCCGGACTCGACGTACTCCAACAGCTCGCGCACGGCGAAGGGTTCGGGGGTCAGCTCCATCTTTCCCGCCTCGATCTTGGACAGGTCGAGGATGTCGTTGATCAGCTGGAGCAGGTCGGTGCCGGCCGAGTGGATGACGCCCGCGTACTCGACCTGTTTGGCGGTGAGGTTGCCGGCGGAGTTCTGGGCGAGCAGCTGAGCGAGGATCAGCAGGCTGTTCAGCGGGGTCCGCAGTTCGTGGCTCATGTTGGCCAGGAACTCCGACTTGTACATCGAGGTGAGGCTCAACTGCCGTGCCCGTTCCTCCAGTTCCTGGCGAGCCTGCTCGATCTCCAGGTTCTTCGCCTCGATGTCGCGGTTGCGCTGGGCGAGCAGCGCGGCCTGCTCCTCCAGTTCGGCGTTGGAGCGCCGCAGCTCCTCCTGCCCGGTCTGCAACTCCTCGGACCGGGCCCGGAGTTCGCCGGTGAGCCGCTGTGACTCGCCGAGCAGTTCGTCGGTGCGCGCATTGGCCAGCAGGTTGCCGATGTTGACGCCGCAGGCCTCGGCGAACTGCGCCAGGAAGTCCAGGTGGACCTCGGTGAAGGGGTGGACGGAGGCGAACTCCAGCACACCGAGCAACCATTCCTCCAGGGCGATGGGCAGCAGGACGAGCGAGCGGGCGTCGGCGGCGCCGGCCCCGGAGGCTATGACGGCGTAGCCGGGCGGCAGCTCGTCCACGGTGATGATCCGCCGGCTGCGCGCCGCCTGGCCCACCAGCGACTCGCCCAACTTCACCCGCTGATCGGCGAGTTCGCTGCGAGCCCGGCCGTAGGCGCTGATCCGGGCCAGTTCGGTGCCGCCCTCGGTCTCCTCCGCCAGGAAGAAGGCCCCGTACTGGGCACCGACCAACGGGGTCAGCTCGTCGGTGATCATCTCGGCGACGGCCGTGATGTCCCGGCGGCTCTGGACGGCGGCGGAGAAGCGGGCCAGGTTGGTCTTCAGCCAGTCCTGCTCCTGGTTGGCCTGGATGGTCTCGCGCAGGGACTCCACCATGTCGTTGATGTTGTCCTTGAGTTCGGCGACCTCGCCGGAGGCGTCCACGCTGATCGAGCGGGTGAGGTCGCCGGCCGCGACGGCGCTGGTGACCTCGGCGATCGCCCGGACCTGCCGGGTGAGGTTGCCGGCCAGCTCGTTGACGGTCTCGGTGAGCCGCTTCCACGTCCCGGAGACCCCTTCCACCTCGGCCTGACCGCCGAGCCGCCCCTCGGTGCCGACCTCCCGGGCCACCCTGGTCACCTCGGCGGCGAAGGAACTCAGTTGCTCCACCATGGTGTTGACGGTGGTCTTCAGCTCCAGGATCTCGCCGCGCGCGTCCACGTCGATCTTGCGGGTGAGGTCCCCCCCGGCGACGGCCGTGGTCACCTGGGCGATGTTGCGCACCTGGCTGGTCAGGTTGTGCGCCATGAAGTTGACGCTGTCGGTGAGGTCCTTCCACGTCCCGGCGACGTTCGGCAGCCGGGCCTGGCCGCCCAGGATGCCCTCGGTGCCGACCTCGCGGGCCACTCGCGTCACCTCGTCGGCGAACACCGACAGGGTGTCCACCATGGTGTTGATCGCGGCCGCGAGCGCCGCGACCTCGCCCTTGGCCTCCACCGTGATCTTCTTGGAGAGGTCCCCGCGCGCCACCGCGGTCGCCACCTCGGACATCGAACGGACCTGCCCGGTGAGGTTGGAGGCCATCACGTTGACGTTGTCGGTGAGGTCCTTCCAGGTGCCCGAGACGCCCCGCACGGTGGCCTGCCCCCCCAGGTTCCCGGCCGTGCCGACCTCGCCCGCCACCCTGGTCACCTCGTCGGCGAAGGCGGAGAGCTGGTCGACCATCGTGTTGAGGGTCTCCTTGAGGTCCAGGATCTCGCCGCGCGCGTCCACCCGGATCTTCTGGGTGAGGTCGCCCCCGGCGACAGCGGTGGCCACCCGCGCGATCGCCCGGACCTGGCCGGTCAGGTTGCCGGCCATCGCGTTGACGGAGTCGGTGAGGTCCTTCCACGTCCCGGTGGCGTCCGGTGCCTGGGCCTGCCCGCCGAGCCGGCCCTCGGTGCCGACCTCGCGGGCCACCCTGGTCAGTTCGGAGGTGACCCGGGCCAGCTGTTCGGACATCCCGTTGAAGACCGTGGCGATCTCCCCCAGCACACCCGGCCGGTCCGGGTCCAGCCGGGTGCGGAAGTCGCCGTCGCGAACCGCCGTGAGCCCGGCGAGCAGTTGCCTCAGCGACTGTTCGGCAAGCCCGTTCACAGGGTGCTCGTCCATCGGTCCACCGTCCGGATCGCACAGCCGGGTGCCGCCAGGGCACCACACCGGCCTGGGGCGGCGGGGCCACCGCCCTGCTCCCACTGTGCCACCGGAGGCCGGGGGCGTCAGCCGGTGCCGGCCCGCCCCGGATCGGCGCGCCCGGGATCAGGGGGGAGCGGCGAGCCCCCGGACCATCCGCAGCTCGGCGGCGGTCCGCGGCGGGTCGTCCGTGTCCACGGCGATCCCGGCGAAGGGCGCGGGCGGGCGCAGCCGCACGCACAGCACGGCGTGCCGGTGCCCGTGCAGCGCGACGAAGTCGCGTCCGTCCTTGTGCCGCCACACGCCCAGGCAGAGTGCGCCGGGGACGGCCAGCCCGGTGTCCCGCAGTCCGCGCAGCGCCCGCCAGCGGTCCGGCTGGACCTCCACCGCCGTGACGGCCTCCAGCGGCGCCCGGACCTCCCGGCGGCGGGCCACCAGGCGTTCCCACCACGCCAGCCGGACGACCAGGTCGCCACCGTCGACCAGCAAGCTGACCATCCTCCGCTCCCTTCCGCCCCCACGCTTCCGCTCCCGCACGCTGTCGGCCCGGTCAGCCGGGGACGGTGTCCCGCACCCGGAAGGCGTCGGTGGCGCCGGTGAGTTCGAGCATCCGCAGCACCAGTGGCCGGGGGCGGGCCAGTTCGATCCGGCTGTCGTCGGCCGCCGCCCGGGCCCGGGCGTGGAACAGCGCGTTGAGCCCGGTCGAGTCGCAGAACTCCAGCCCGGCGCAGTCGATCACGACGACGGTGGCGGGCTCGGCCAGGGCCGGTTCGAGGACGGCGTTCAGCTCGGCGACCGAGTCGAGGTCGAGTTCGCCGTACAGGGCGATCACGGTGCCCTCGGCCCACGGCGAGGCGTGCGCCAGGAGGACCCCGGGCTCACCGAGGCGCTCGGATACCGGGCCCCGGCCCTTCGGCTGCCGGCCCACCATGGCGCTCCTCCTTGTGGTCGTTCCCCCGACGCCGGTCTCCCCCGACGGCCCCCGCAGCGCGCCTGTCCACTGCCGAGCCCGGGAAACACCGGAGGCGATGTCGACCGTTTCCGGTAGGCCGGAGCGGTCAGCGGCCGGAAGCCGTTCGGTCCAGCGGGGACGGCACCTCCAGCCAGACCAGCTTGCCGCCGTCCTCGGGCACCGACCCCCAGGCCCGGGCCAGCCGGTCCACCACCCGCAGCCCGTGACCGCCCGGCCGGGCGGGGTCCGCGGCCAGCCGCAGCATCGGCGGCACCGGGCTGGCGTCCGCGACCTCCACCCGCAGCCGGGCGCCGTCCCAGTCCAGCCGCAGCTCCCGCGGGCCGCCCGGCGCGTGCAGACACGCGTTGGTGACCAGCTCCGACACCATCAGCAGGACGTCCTCCGTCACCGCCAGCTGCTCCTCGTCGTCGGCGGGCAGCCACCCCCAGGACCGCAGCGCCGCCTGGCTGAACTCCCGGCTGCGCTGCACCGCGCCCTCGCCGCCCGCGAACGCCAGCCGCCTGGCCCGTCCCGGGCCCGCCGCGGGGGTACCGTTCGGCGGGAACACCGCGTGGCCCCTCACTCCCGGCCGGGGGCGGGGGGCTCGGCGACGGCCCCCGGTGCGGGGCCGGGATCGGGGTCCGGGTCGGGGCCAGGGTCGGAGTCGGGGTCGCGGTCGGCCCGGATCCGCAGCACGGTGTCGGCACCGGTGACCTCGAACAGCCGGGCCACGATGGGGCGCGGCCGCACGACCTCCAGGGTCCGCCCGGCCGCCTCCGCCTCGATCCGGGCCCGCAGCAGGATGTTCAGCCCGGTGGAGTCGCAGAACCGCAGCTCGGCTAGGTCGACCACGATCCGGCGGACCCCGTCCCGCAGCGGCCGGGCCAGTACGGTGCGCAGCCCGTCCGCCGAGTCGTGGTCCAGCTCCCCGGCCACCGTGACGATCCGCTCCGACGCCCGGTCCTCGGCCGCCACGTGCAGGCCTGTGCTCCACTGCTCGCCCTCGCTGGGGACCTCGGTTGGCCCTGACATCGCGCGCTCCCGGTCCGGTCGGTACGGCAGGGCTGCCGTACCGACCATCATGCCGCGCGGCGGCCGGGACCGCCCGGACGGCCCTCGGAACCACCCGGACGGCCGCCCGCGGGAATCCCGCGCCGAGGTGTACGAGCCCCGCGGCCGGAGAGACGCTGGGGGCAGGACTTCCGTCCGAGAGGCTTCCGGAGGCGCAGGCCGAGGAAGCGGGAGGCGAGCCCCATGAGCGACCAGGACCCGACCCGCGGCCGGCCCGCGCCCGAGGACCGGTCGGTACCGCACGAGACCCCCGGCTGAGACCGCCGTGCCGCGACCCGCATCCCGCGCCCTGACCGCGCCCCGCCGACCGCGGGGGGCCGACCCATGGGCGTGAACGGCCCCGGACCGGTCCGACGCCCCCGGCCGCTCGGCAGCCGCCCGCCCCGGGTGGCCCTGCGCCGGGCCCGTCCGGCCGCGCCCCCTGAGCGCGTCCCGGCCGGGCTGCGCACCGCCGCCGGGTACATCTGGCGGCTGGGGCTGCTCGGGGTGGCCGCCTACCTGGCCGTCCAGGTGCTCGGCCAGCTGGAGGTGCCGGTGATCGCGCTGTTCGTGGCGCTGGTGATCACCTCGGTGCTGCGCCCGCTGGTCGACCTGCTCGCCCGGGCACTGCCCCGGTCGCTGGCCGTGCTGGTGGCCTTCGTGTGCGCTGCCGCGCTGGTCGGCGGGGTCCTGGCGCTGGTCGGCACGAACGTCGCCGACCAGTGGACCCAGATCGGCGACGAACTGCGCGGCGGCCTCGGCCGGATCGACCACTGGCTCACCCGCGCCCCCTTCCACCTGCGGCCCGGCACCGTCACGGACCTGCGGGCGAAGCTCGGCTCGTTCGTCTCGGCGCACCGCTCGGCGCTGCTGACCACGGCGCTCAGCGGGGCCGGCCGGGCCGTCGAGCTGGTCACCGGCCTGGCACTCTCGGTGTTCTGCTCGGTGTTCTTCCTGCACTCCGGCGAGCGGATGTGGGCCTGGGCGCAGCACCAGCTCCCGTCCCGGGCCCGCCCCGCCTGGAGCCGGGCCGGCCAGGCCGCCTGGCAGACCTTCGCGGGCTACACCCGCGGGGTGCTGATCGTGGCGGCGACCAACGCGGTGCTGGTCGGCATCGCGCTGGCCGTCCTACGGGTGCCGCTGGTGCTGCCGCTGATGGTGCTGGAGTTCGTGGCCGCGCTGGTGCCGCTGATCGGCTCCCCGATCGCCCTTGCGGTCGCCGCGCTGGTGGCGCTCGCGGCGCGCGGGCCGGTGGTGGCGCTGCTGGTGCTGGCCCTGATCGTGGTGATCGGCCAGATCGAGGGGCATCTGCTGCATCCGCTGGTGCTGGGCTGGTCGGTGCGCATCCACCCGGTGGCGGTGGCCCTGTCGGTGATCGGCGGCGCCGTACTGGCCGGAGTGCTGGGCGCGGTGGTCGCGGTGCCCGTGGTGTCGGTGGCCTGGGCGGTGCTCAACGCACTGCGGGACCACCGCGACGAACTGCGGGACCGCCGCGCGCGGGGGCACCCGGGATCCGGGGGCGATGCCCCGGCGGCGGGCGACCACCCGCGCCGCTCCCCGCGCGACCGCTGACGCCCGGAGCAGGGCCAGGCAGGGTCGAGAAGGCCACCGCCTAGTGTCCGAGTCCTTGATCCGTCGGATGTAGCCAGCGAGGGATTCGAGGACCTGGTCGGCGGTTTTCGTCCAGACGTAGGGGCGGGGGTTGTCGTTCCAGTCGGCGGCCCAGGCACGGATGTCGCGTTCGAGGGCTTGGACGGAGCGGTGGACGCCGCGGCGGAGCTTCTTGTTGGTCAGCTCGGCGAACCACCGCTCGACCAGGTTCAGCCAGGACGAGCCGGTCGGGGTGAAGTGCAGTTGAAAGCGGGGATGGGCGAGCAGCCACTGCTTGATCGTCTCGGTCTTGTGGGTGGCGTCGTTGTCCAGGATCAGGTGTACTTCCAGGCCGGCCTGGATCTCCCGGTCGAGCTTGGCGAGGAACCCCTTGAACTCGGCGGTGCGGTGCCGGCGGTGGAGCGAGCCGATGACCTTGCCGCTGGTCGCGTCCAGTGCGGCGAACAGAGTCGTGGTGCCCGCGCGCACGTAGTCGTGGCCGGCCCGTTCCGGGACGCCGGGCATCATCGGCAGCACCGGCTGCGAACGGTCCAGCGCCTGGATCTGAGAAGCCGTTGTCGTACCGCTCGTGGGACGTGTCGATCGAACGGGAGTCTCGTTCGGGTGATCGCCGGTCGGCGGACGCATAGAGGTAGGGC